>CAZJBJ010000136.1:0-9900 GCA_964544295.1 uncultured Bifidobacteriaceae bacterium | reverse complement strand
CAGGGTGACGGTCCGATGGGCTCGCGACGTGAGCACCCCACTCGCGTGGTGATCGGCCCCCCAGTGCACGGTGAAGCGTCGACCGCGGCCGCGGCGCAGACGCTCCTCCCAGGCGTAGTCGTACGCACCGTCGGGCCCGATGCGTGGTGGCGGGCCGATGTGGACCTTGTGCTCGGCGTAGCCCGCTTCCAGGAGTTCGCGCTTCGCGTCGCCCATGAACTCGGCGGTGGCTTCGATCAGCAGGCGCGTGAACGTGCGGCCGTGGTTCGGGAGGTCCTCCGCATCGAAGAGCACCCAGTGGGCCAGCTCGTGGATGATGACGCCCGAGGTGCGGTAGCGGCGGGGCAGGGTGATGGTCGGTCCGGACGGATCCTCGCGGTAGAACGCCTGGCGGGCACCGTTGCCCGGACGGAGCCGAGGCACGCGGTCCAGGCCCCGCTCGGGGAACCGGACGCTCCACCAGAGCGACCCGACCACTTCGTCGACGTACGCCGCGCAGTCGGGCAGCGTCGGGAACCGGCGACCTCCGAGCGGAGTCTCGGCCCGGTACACGCGACTGCGCTGGGAATCGCGCGGTGGAGTCATGGACGTGATTTCAGCGCGGCGCGCACGGCCGCGCCGAACTGGCGCGCCATGAGCTGATGGCCTTTCTCGTTCGGGGAGAAGTCGTTGCCGACCCAGAGCTCGTCCTCGGTTCCGGCGGCGCGGGCGCGGAGGAACGCGGCCCGCAGGTCGACCAGGCGGGCGCCGGTGGCCGTCGCGACCCGGGCGATGGCGTCGTTGAACTGGGCGTCACGTTCGGCCTGGCGACTCAGGTCGGTGATCGGGCCCAGCCGGCACTCGGGACCGCCGGCGGGCGGGTTCGGGAGGCAGGCGAGCAGACCGGGTTCGCGATCCCCGGGCGGGATGTTGCCGATCACGACCTCGGTCCGACCGCCGCGTTGGAGTCGGCGGACCAGCTGGGTCAGGTTGCGCTCGTACGCAATGGGGTCGCGTGTCAGGAACGTGTCTTCGGTGAGGTGCACCGTCGCGATCGTCGGCCGCAATTCCAGTGCCGGGGCGAGTTGTTCGGTGAAGGCGGATTCGACCGACGCGTCGTTGGTGCCGAAGTTGGTGAACACACTCGCCGGCGGCAGGGCGGTGCGGAACACGATCTGGGGCCAGGCGTCGCGGATCCGGTTCCGCACGCCGTTGCCGGCGGTCTCGCCGTTGCCGATCGCCACGTACACCTCGCGCCGGCCCGAGGCGCGACCGGGTGTCGGCGGGGCGGAGTCGGGCGCGCAGGCGGCGAGCACCAGTAGGGCGGAGAGGGCCCCGACCGCGGCTCGTCGCATCACGCGTCGCCCATCGCTTGGCGGGCAGGCAGGCGGGCGGCGCGATGGGCCGGCACGATGCCGGCGACGATGGCGAGGAGCGTCGCGCCGACGACGCCGCCGACCAACACGACGAACGGGAGACCGATGGCCACGCCGGGAAGGCCCTGGTCGACGAGATACCCGTTGACGACGGCGCCGAGCGTGCGGGCGATGACGTACCCGCCGACCGTGCCGAGGAACCCGCCGATCAGGCCGGTGATGCCCGCCTCGATCAGGAAGATGCGCCGCACGTCACGGTCCCGAGCGCCGATCGCCTTGAGCACGCCGATCTCGCGCCGGCGTTCCCGTACCGCGGCGAGCAGCGCGTTGGTGATGCCGAGCGCGGCGATCGCGAGGGCGATGAACCCGATGCCGGCGAGGACGATCTCCACGACCCGCAGGCACCGACGGACGGTTTCGATGAGGTTTTCCGGTGCACTCGTCGAATAGCCCAACCGGGTGACCGACGCGCGGACGGTGCCGACCTGGTCGAGGTCGGTGGCGACCACGAACAGCCCGGCGTAGCGCGACCTCGGCAGTCTGATCTCCCCGTCAGGGGGAGACGCAGCCGTCCACGCCCGTGCGTCCGCCACCATCGCGTCGGAACCGAGGAACTGGGCCGAGAGCACCTGCTGGGCGACGACCCCCACGATCTCGGTGCGAATCCAGCGGCCGCGGATGACGGGGCGGTTCCGGTCCGACGGGAAGATCCGCGGCGCGCCGAGGACGACCTCGGTGCCCAACGCCTTGGTCGCGGTGCTGCGGCCGAGTCCGACCCGACGGAGATAGCCCTCGGTGACGGCGATCTCGGTACGGCTCCCCGGCCTCGGGGTGCGGCCCGCGATCACGGTGACCGGGAGCCGGGAGATGGTCCGGAGGTCCACGCCGGCGATGGTCTCGCGGAAGGGTTCGACCTCGGTGGTCGGCACCTCGGCCAGGATCGGGGTGGACTCGAGTGGGACGACGCTCCGCACCTGCGGGATCCGACGGATCCGGCGGATCGTGGCCGCGTCGATGTCGCGGGCGCGTCCGGGTCGGGGGGTGTCGGTGTCCAGCGCCTCGGGTCCGGGCTCGGCCGCGGCGACCTGGATGCCGGCCAGGGGGCCGCCCTTCGCCAGTTGGTCCAGCACCCGGGTGCGGGCGGATGTCGAGATGATGAGTAACGCGCTGAGGAGCGCGGCGGCCAGCGCGACTGCGAGGACGGTGAGCGCGGCGCGGCCCAGTCGTCGACCGAGTGAACGGGTCGCGGCGAGGAACGCGTCGGCCCAGCTCATGACCGTCCGAGGTCGGACGACGCCACCCGGCCGTCCCGCAGCGTCACGGTGCGTTCGGCGCGGCCGGCGACCCGGGGATCGTGGGTGACGGTCACGAGGGTGATGCCGCGTGCATCGGCGATCGCGTCGAGCAGGTCGAGGACCTTCGCGGCCGAGTCGCCGTCCAGGTTGCCGGTCGGCTCGTCGGCGAGCAGGACGCGCGGCTCGTTGGCGAGCGCGCGGGCGAGCGCGACGCGCTGCGCCTCGCCGCCACTGAGCTCGCCGGGTCGATGGCCGGCGCGGTGGCCGACCCCGACGGCGGTGAGGAGGGTGCGGGCACGCTCGTTCCGTTCCCGCTTCGATCCGCGGGTGAACGACATCGCCAGCTCGACGTTCTCCAGTGCGGTCAGGTTGCCGAGCAGGCCGAAGTGTTGGAAGACGAACCCCACGGTCTCGTGGCGGTAACGCGCGAGTTGGTCGCCGCGCAGCGTCGCGAGCTCGGTGTCGCCGACGCGGATCGAGCCGGTCTGGATGGGCTCGAGTCCACCGAGCAGGGCCAGGAGCGTGGTCTTGCCTGCGCCCGAGGGGCCCATCACCGCCACGCGCGATCCGGCCGGGATGGAGAGCGACACGTCGGTCAGCACCGGGAGGGGTCCCTCACGGGTCCGGTACGAGACCGACACCGCGGTGAGGTCGATCGGCAACCCGGGCATGGGTCCCGCAGGGTACCGGCGGATGGGACCTCGCTCAGCGCGGGGACTCGGTCACCATGTTGGGATCTTGCACGTGGGGCCGGGCCGTCCGGCTGGTCATGATGCCGTGCCGGGCGCGTAAGGCGGCCATCCCGACGTTGTGGCCGGTGTAACTCGGGGGTTGCTGCAGCATCCACAGGATGCCCTCGGCCGCGACCTCGGGCGGCTCCCAGTCCGAGTGGTCGATGTCGGGCATGGCGGCCAGGAAGCCCTCCGACGCGACCGGCACGTCGATGCGGAACGTGTTGACCGGGATCGCGTGTCCCTGCAACTGGACCGCGAGCGACATCGTGAAGTGCTCGAGTCCGGCCTTCGCCATGCCGTACGCCATCTGGCCGGGGTAGTAGTTGAGGGCGGCGGCCGACGACACGTTGAGGATCGCGCCCTCACCGCGTTCGACCATTCCCGGGACGACCGCCTGGGTCGCGATGACCGGCGCGCGCAGGTCGACTGCGAACACCAGGTCGAATCGCTTCATCGGCAGTTCGATGTCACCGGGGAACGTGATGGCCGCGTTGTTGACGAGGATGTCGACCCGTCCGAACTCCTCGATCGTGTCGTGCACCATCGCGAGCACCGATGCATCGTCGGCGAGGTTGGTCGAACGCGCGACTGCCGTTCCCCCGAGCGCGGTGACGCGCCGGACGGTCTCGTCGAGCGTCCCGGGGATCGACAGGGGCGCGGCATCGGTCGCCCGGGCAGCGCAGATCACCGTCGCGCCGGCGGTGGCCAACGCGACCGCGGTCGCCGCGCCGACCCCGCGGCTGGCCCCGGTGACGATCGCGATCTTGCCGTCGACATTCATCGGGCCGGAGGCTACGCGAGCGCGGGCAACGTCTGATCGGACGTCAGGTTCGGCGCGTACAGGTCGCCGAGTCGCGCGACCCGGTCGAGGACGGCCTCGGCCTCGAACGTGAGGAGGGCCGGATCGGCGGCATCGAGCGCCCGCGTGACTTCGTCCCACGTCACCGGCGTGGACACCGTCGGCCGCGGGCGGGCGCGCAGCGAGTACGGCGCCACCGTCGTCTTGTGGCGATCGTTCTGGCTCCAGTCGACGAACACCTTGCCGCCGCGTTGGTCCTTGGCCATGGCGACCGTGACCTGCTTCGGTGCGGCTTCGGCGAGGATGCGACCGAGGGCCAGGGCGAATTCCTTGGTGTCGTCGTCGGTGGCGGTGCCGGTGGCGATCGGCACCGACACGTGCAGCCCCTTGGATCCGCTCGACTTGACGACCGAGGTGAGGCCGAGGCGGTCGAGCACCGACCGCAGGTCGAGCGCGACCCGGGCACAATCGATCACCGTGGCCGGTTCGCCCGGATCCAGGTCGAGCACGACCGCGGTCGGCAGGTCGGGCGCGGCCACCACGTGTTGATGGGTGTGCAGCTCCAACGCGGCGAGGTTCGCCAGCCACACCAAGGTGGCCGGCTCGTCGCAGAGCACCGATCCCAGCTCCCCGCCGACCTCGACCCACTCCGGGGCCGACGGTGGCCGCCGCTTCTCGAAGAAGGATTTCCCGGCCACGCCGTCGGGGTACCGGACGAGGGTGAGCGGGCGTCCCGCCAGGTGGGGCAGCAGGATCGGAGCGATTCGGGCGTAGTAGTCGACCACTTGCGCTTTGGTGAACCCGGTGTCGGGGTAGAGCACCTTGTCCAGGTTCGTCAGGGTCAGGGTGCGTTCCCCGATCTGCACGGCGACCTCGGCCATTGTGCGAACCTAGTGGGTCGCTCCCGACCGGAGGTGTGTGGTGCCCACCACAGTGTGGACCGGAACAATCAGCTTTGGACTCGTGACCGTGCCGGTGAAGCTCACCCCGGCGACGAAGTCGCGCGATGTCTCGTTCAACCAGCTCGAGGCGGGCACCGGTTCGCGCATCCGGTACCGCCGGGTCTCGGAGCAGAGCGGCGAGGAGATCACGAACGACAAGATCGTCAAGGGGTACGAGATCGAGAAGGGGCGGTACGTCGTCGTCGAGAAGGAGGAGCTGGACGCGCTGGCGCCGAAGGCGAGCCACACCATCGACATCGAGGACTTCGTCGACCTGGCCGACATCGACCCGATCTACTTCGACTCGCCGTACTACGTCATGGTCGACGAGAAGGCGGCCAAGCCGTACCGGTTGCTCGTCGACGCCATGACCGAACTGGGCAAGGTCGCGATCGGGCGGGTCGTGCTCCGGGCGAAGGAACGCCTGGTCGCCATTCGGCCGATGAACGGGATGTTGTGTGTCGCCACGATGCGCTATGCCGACGAGATCGTCGACCCCGCCACGTTGGGCCTGCCCGAGGGCGACATCGAGTTCACCGACCGGGAGATCTCGATGGCCCGGCAACTCGTCGAGACCCTCGCCGCCGATTTCGACATGGACAAGTATCACGACGAGTACCGCGAGCAGTTGCTGGCGCTGATCGACAAGAAGGCCGCCGGCGAGGAGATCGTGGCCCAACCTCAGCCGGAGGCCCCGGCCAAGGTGTTGGACCTCATGGCCGCACTCGAGGCGAGTCTGCAACGGGCCGGATCCGACGCGGCCGGCGAGGCGGACGGAGTCGCAGGCGCCGACGTCGAGGCACCGGCCAAGAAGAAGCGCGCACCCCGCAGCAAGAGCGCGTAGCGGATCACGCGTCGACCGCCCGCTACATTCCTCCGGTGCGCGGACGTGGCGAACTGCTCGATGCGGCCTACCGCTGGTACGCGAAGCAGGCGTCGATCGGCCCGCGGAGCCGACGGGCCCGGGACTTCGGAGCCTTTGGCGTCGGGAGCGGCATCCTGTTCCCGACCGTGTCGCTCTACGGCGAGCCCTACATCCAGATCGGGCGTGACGTCATCGTCGGCCCGTACTGCTCGCTCGCGGCCGGCGTGATGCCCGGGCACGTCCCGTTGGCGAACCCGGTGATCACGATCGGCGATCGGGTGTTGATCGGACGGGGGAGCGGCGTGGTCGGACACCAGTCGATCTCGATCGGCGACGGTGTCTTCACCGGCCACAACGTGTACGTCACCGACGCGAACCACGGGTACGAGGACGTGACCCTGACCATCGGCGAGCAGTTCGCCGCGCCGAAGCCCGTCGTCGTCGGGGCGGGATCGTGGCTCGGGCACGGATCCATCGTCCTGCCGGGATCCACGATCGGCGAACACGTGGCGGTCGGCGCCGGCTCGGTCGTCACCGGTGAGCTCCCGAGCTTCTCGGTCGCGGTCGGCAGCCCGGCCCGGGTGGTTCGCCATTACGACGTCGATCGTGAGCGGTGGGTCAGTGATCTGCGCGACCGGGCGACCGATCAGCGCGCCGCGGCCTCCGGCGACGGGTAGCTCGGCGGGCCGGTCCCGGCCGGAAGCTTGTCGAACTGGGTGACCGAGTCCGACCGTACGAAGAGGTCGGGAGCTTGCGCAGGCCACTGGGTCGGCAGGTAGCGGCGGCCGCCGTCGGCGAAGCGCCACATCCCGGTGCCCTGGTTGCCGACCTCGTCGGTGCCGGTCGCCTTCGGGTCCCACCAGATCACGGTGGCGTCATCGCCGCCGAAGTAGTCAGGGGTCGGCCAGATGTCGTGGTTCCCCCACGAGAAGTGGATCTGGGTCGGATCGGTCGGCGCCGACGGGAACCGGAACAGGCCGGCCTTGAAGGTCGCAGGGGTCAGGTTCGGTCCGGCGAGGTGCACCGCGGTGAAGAAGATGAGCGGGGCCTGCACGAGCAGCTTGTAGGTCTTGGCCGCCGGCGGTTCACCGGTCTGCCACCGCAGGATCTCCGAGTATTGATCCAGTCGCTGGGGCGTGGGCACGTACAGGGACGTCACGCCGAACGCGTGCTTCCACTGCTCCTTGTCGTAGGTGCGGCCGAACAACGACGTGTCGCTGTACGCCGCGCCGAGGATGACCCATTCGGGGAAGTACCGCTGCGCGGTCGCCTCGGCGGTGAGGGTCGAGGGCGTCAACGGGTCGCCGGCGAACATGACCGTGGTGACTCCCGCCGACTTCAACTTCGCGATGGTGTTGCGGGCATTCTCCTGGGCGCGGGTGAGGTCGAGTTCGTACGGTGCGTCGACCGCGACCTTCACCTGGTCGGCCCGCAACTGGTTCAGGAACTGCGAGCCGGCCTGCTGGAATCCGGCAAAGGACTCGTCGAAGCGCACGAGCCCGAACACCCGCGGCTTCTTGGTGAGCGCCTCGTCGCCCGCGTAGCGCGCCCGCTGGCCGCTCAGGCCCTTGACGAACTTGGCCCAGTGGGTCGCCGACTGGTCGACCGCGGGCAACGTGAGCCAGATGTTCGGCTCGCGCCGGTCGACGAACTGCTGGGACGACGCCAGCATGCAGTCGCCGAGACACAGCACGCCACGTGCCGCGAGTTCCTGCGCGTACGCCTCGGTCTGGCCGGGTCCACCGAAGGAGGCGAACGCCTTGACCTCGGTGGCGACCTTGATCGCGTCGGCGCGGGCCGATGCATCGTCGTCGGGGGAACCGCTGCCCTTCACGACGACGAGCTTCACCGTGCGGCCGTAGGTCTCGTAGTGGGCCTGGAAGAAGTCGACGTACGCCTGGACGGTCTCGGCCTCGGTCACCAGGGACTCGTCCGAACCGCTCCGGTTCAGCGCGGCCTCCTGGAGGATGTCGGGCTGAGCCTGGTAGAGCGCGATGGTGATGGTGTCGGCGGTGACGCCGGGTGTCGTCGCGCCGCCGTTGTCGCCCCGGAAGGGCTCCACGCACGGCGGGGCGTAACTGAGCGGGACGGCGACGGTGCCGCGCTCGGTGTCGCAGGTCGGTCCCCACGTGATGGAGGCCCGGTTGGTGTCGTTGATGGTCACCGGACCGTCGCCCGCCGGGGTGGAGGGGCGCGGCGTCGACTTCGACGTCGAGTCGTCCTGGTTGAGGCTGATGGCCAGCACGATCAGCGCCAGCACCGTCACCCCGGCGACGAACGGGAGATACCGCCGCAGGGGCGACCGGTTGGGTTTCGGGCTACGGGCCGTGGGTTCCACGGTCCGGCAGGGTAGCGGCGCGAGGTCCCGGTGCCGCGGAACGGCACCGGGACCTCAGTGCCTACTTCTTCGCAGGCGACGGATAGTCCGGGGTCTGGTCGGCCTTGGGGACCTCGGTGAAGATCGTGACCGATCCCGACTCCTCGAACAGTCCGGGGTTCGTCGTCGGCATCTCGTCGAGGGTCCAACGCTTCCCGTTCTGGACGAACTCGTACAGCCCGTCACCGACGTTGCCGATTTCGTTCTCGCCCCGAGCCTTCGGGTTCCACCAGATCAGGCCGGTGTCGTCCGATCCGCCCCAGTCGACGCCGGGCCAGAATCCGTGCATGCCGCGCGACGACTGGGGTGCCAGCGGCGTCCCGCCGTTGATCGGCGCATTGAACAGGGCGGCCTTGAAGTTCTCCGGCGTCAGGTTCGGGCCGGTCTCGTGGATGCCGTTCATCAGCTGCCACAAGTCGCCCAGGATCACGCCGTAGGTGTTGTCGGGCGGCGGTTCCCCGTTGAACCACCGGTACAGCGAGTAGCCCGGGTTGACGTCCTGGTTCACCCGGGCACCGTTGAGGGCGAGTCCGAACGCGTGCTGCCACTGCTGCTGGTCGTAGGTCCGGCCGAACACGGCGATGTCCACGAGCACGTTCGACCCGATCACCCACTCCGGGAAGTAGTTCTGGGCGGTGGCCTCCTTGGTGAGGTACGCCGGGGTCAGCGGGTCACCGGTGTAGATGACCGTGGTGACCTTGGCCGCCTTGAGCTTGGCGATCATGGTGCGGGCGTTCTCCTGACCGCGGGCCAGATCGAGCTGGAACGGAAGATCGGCGGCGACCTTCACGCCACCCTTGGCGAGCGTGTCCTTGAGGAGTGCGTAGGCCGCGCGTTGCTGACCGTCGACGGTGTCGTAGTGGGTGACCCCGAAGACCCGCTTCTGGTTCTTCATCGCGTCGCCGCCGTATTCGGCGTTCTTACCCTTCAGGAGGCTCGTGACCAGTTTGGCGGTCATGAGCCCGGCCTGCTCCGGCGTCGGTCCGCCGCCATACAAGTGCGGCGCGTTGTCCACGACGGTCTGGTTGGGCACGGCGAGGGAGCAGTTGCCCAGGCACATGACATTCCGCGACCCGAGCGTCTCGGTCCAGACCGGTGTCTGGGTCGGACCGCTCAGCACCGCGAACGGGTTCATGTCGGCGATGGCGTTCGCGTCGGCCCGGGCGGTGACCTCGTCGCTGGGACTGCCGGTCCCGGGGAAATACACGATGTCGAGCTTGCGGCCGTAGAGGTTGTAGTACTTCTCGAACAGGTCGAAGTAACCGTTGTAGGTGAGTCGGGCGCTGGCCGGGCTGACGTCGGCACCGGCGCTCGACACCGTGGCGGCCTGCACCGGGTTCTTCGCCGGGTCGCCCTGGTAGATGACGATCTTGATCGAGTCGCCGGTCACGCCCGTCGCGGTCGCCTTCACGTCCTCCACCTTGCAGCCCTCCGCCTGGACGACCTCGCCCTTCGCGGTCAGACTGGCCCGGCTCGTCGGCGGCGAAACCCCCAGCCGTTCGTACAGGTAGTAACCCCAGGCGATGTAGCTGGC
>CAZJBJ010000135.1:0-9966 GCA_964544295.1 uncultured Bifidobacteriaceae bacterium | reverse complement strand
GTTGGCCACCCCGAGATCGATCCCGCGTTGGAACCGCGCCGGGTTCGTGACGAAGAGATCGTCGCCGACGAGCTGCACGCGGTCGCCCACCGCCCGGGTGAGCGCGGCCCAGCCGTCCCAGTCGTCTTCGGCCATGCCGTCTTCGATCGACACGATGGGATACCGGTCGCACAGGTCCGCGAGGTACGCCGCGAACTCGGCCGAGCTGAACGTCCGACCCTCACCGGCGAGGGTGTACACGCCGTCTGCGAACACTTCGGTGCTCGCCGCGTCCAGCGCGATCGCGATCTCGTCACCGGGGGCGTACCCCGCCACGGTGATCGCCTCGAGGAGGAGCTTCACGGCATCCTCGTTCGACGGGAGGCTCGGCGCGAAGCCTCCTTCGTCACCGAGCGCGGTCGACAGGCCGCGATCGTGGAGGAGCCGCTTCAGCACGTGGTAGGTCTCGGTCCCCATGCGCAGGGCCTCGGTGAAGCTGGCCGCGCCGACGGGCGCGAGCATGAACTCCTGGAGGTCCACGTTGCTGTCGGCGTGCGCGCCACCGTTGAGCACGTTCATGCACGGCAGGGGCAGGACGTGCGCGTTGGCCCCGCCCACGTAGCGATAGAGCGGCAGATCACATTCGTCGGCGCCGGCCTTGGCCACCGCGAGCGACGTTCCCAGCAGCGCATTGGCCCCGAGGTTGCTCTTGGCGTCCGTGCCGTCACACTCGATGAGCACGCGGTCGATGTCGCGCTGGTCGAGCGCTTCCATGCCCAGGATCGCCTCGGCGATCTCGTCCTCGACGTGGGCGACCGCCGTGCGGACTCCCTTACCGGCGTAGCGGTCGTCCCCGTCCCGGAGCTCGACGGCTTCGTGGGCGCCGGTGCTGGCACCGCTGGGCACTGCCGCGCGACCCCGTGCTCCCGAGAGCAGTTCGACCTCGACCTCGACGGTCGGGTTGCCGCGGGAATCGAGGATCTCCCGGGCGTTGACGTCGACGATGCTGCTCACAGTCCCCCTCGGTTCGGGTACCGGTCGACGGCGCGACCGATCATGTTGCGCGTGTGGTCGGTGTGGCCGAGAGTAGCCCGGGAGGACTGCCCGATCGGGGCTTCTCCGTCCGCTATCCGAGCGATTCGGACCAATGGAGCAGCTCGCCACGCCCTTCGAGCATCACCGTGCCGGGCATGACGCGCAGCCGGTACGGGTCGAGGCGCAGCGCGGCGAATGCCGGCGAGGTCGGCCCGTCGGCCCAGGGCGGGATGATCGCCGGGTCGTAGCCCACCGGGGCCGGCAGGCTCACGAGCGTGTTCCAGACCTGCTCGCAGGTGGCGTCGTCGAAGTGCCAGGTGGCCGCGGCGTCCACCGTGCAGGTGTCGTGCGACGGCGTCCAGTACGTGGCCGACACGTGCGGCGAGCGGGCCAACGCCGCCTGCTTCAGCGGGGTCGGTCCGGTCGCGATCCACCCGACCAGGCGATCCCCTTCCCACTCCCAGTAGGGGTGCAGGACGCGGGTGCGGGGTCGGTCGTCGGGATCGACGGTCGCGACCGTGCACCACACGATCTGGTGCGCCATCGCCATGAACGCCTCGGCGGTTGCCCGGTAGTCACTCATCGTGTTCCCACCATCACTGCTCTTCGTCGCGGTCGTCCCAGAGTCGACGTGCGCGCGCACCGGATTCGGCCGTGAGGTCCACGCCCTCGGCGGCCGCACGCTGCTCCATGCGCACGAACTGGTCCCGGAACCGTACCGTCCAACCCCGCAGCGCGCTCTCGGCGTCGACCCCGCGAGACCGCGCGACCACGACGGCACCCGCGAGCAGATCGCCCAGCGCATGTTCGGTCTCCCCCGCGCCGGCCGCCGTCGTCAGGGCCGAGAGGGCGGCAGCCATCCGATCGAACCCGTCGGCGACGACATCGGGATCGAGCCCGACACTGGCCGCCTTGCGGTAGAGCTTGTGGGCGTAGAGCAACGACGGCAGGCCCGGACTGATGTTGTCGACGAGCGACGAACTCGACCGCTCGAGCTTCTTGATCTGTTCCCAGTTGGCGAGCACGGCGTCGGCAGTGGCGGCCTCGACCTCACCGAACACGTGCGGATGCCGGCGCACCAACTTGGCGTGGATCCCGCGCGCGACGTCGGCGAGATCGAACGCGCCCGCTTCGGCGGCGAGGATCGCATGGAACACGACCTGGAACAGCAGGTCGCCGAGTTCGTCCTCGACCCGGGCGTAGGCATCCAGGTCCACCTCGCCGGCCGGGGCGTCGTCGGGGAGGAGCTCGAGCACCTCGACGGTCTCGTACGCCTCTTCGAGCAGGTACCGGGTCAGGGAGTGGTGGGTCTGCTCGGCGTCCCAGGGACAGCCGCCGGGACCGCGCAGGCGGCGGGCCAGCTCGACGAGACGGGCGAGATCGCCCGCGACCGACGCCGGGCCTGCGTCCACGAATACCGACGTGAGGTGATCGGGGGTGACCACGCGATCGAGGTCCGCCAGCGGGACCTCGGTGACGAGTTCGTCGGGCGCACCCAGTCGTTGCAGCACCACGACCGGCGTCTCGGGCGCGAGGGAGTCGAGCAGGGCGAGCTTGAGGTCCGACAGCACCAGCCGACTGATGCAGTGACCGACGAGCATCGGCCCGGATCGACCGGCCGCGGAGGGAACGAACTCGGCGGCGTCGACCACGTGGACCCCCGCCATCGGGTCGCGGCCGAGGCGGGCCCAGGCGAGATCGACGAACGAGAGCCCGGGGACGACCACGACGTCGAGGTCGGCTCCGGCCTCGGCGCGCAGCAGCGAGACCGAGTCTTCGGCCACGCCCGGATTGCCCGGCACCGCGTAGACGATCTCACCGTGCTCACGCGCGGCCCCGACCAGGTCGGCCACGATCGCCGGGTACAAGGACGCGAAGTCGTCGGCGCCCTCGTAGGTGGCGTCGAACGTGGCGAAGTCGATCCCCGCGCTCGCCAGTTCGACCACCGCCGGATGCCGGCCGGTGCGCGCGAACCGATGGGGGACGCGCTCGATCTCGGCCCGCGCCGCCGGGAGCAGCAGATCGAGGCCCGCCGGTCCCAGCCCGACGACGACGATCCGCGACGGACTCACGGGGTCGGGCTGCTCCCCGATCCGGCCGACGCCGGTGCCGTCGCGCCGGGCGTGACCGCAGGCTGGGTCGTGGGCGTGTCCGCGGGACGGCTCTTGACCGTCTTCGGGGTCGGCGGATCGATGGTGAACTGACCGCCCTGGCGACGCAGCTTGCCGAACCGCGGGTTGACGTAGATCTTCGCCTTGGTCAGGAACTTCGTCAGGACCGGGGCCAGCGGGTCCGGGGTCTGCACGGTTGCCAGCAACGGGGTCGCGTTCTCCTCGGTGAGGGGCAGCGCCTCGATCACGTGGTAGCCGAACTGGGTCTTCACCGGCTTCGAGAGCTCCCCGGTCGGCGTGGCCTCGGCGGCGGTGCGGAACGTCTCGTCGAGCTGGGTCCACTGCGCCGAACCGTCGCACATGAGCAGGCCGCCCTGGGCCTTGGCGCCCGTGTCGCTCGACACCTGGTTCGACACCTCTGCGAAGCTGGTGCCCTTCTTGACCTGGTCGATCGCCGCCTGCGCCTTCGCTTCGGTGTCGACGAGGATGTGACCGATCAGGCGCTGCTTCGGGCAATCGGCCTTCAGTGTCTCGAACGGCGAGACCTGTTTCATCGACGCCCGCAACGCGCTCTGCAACGCGGCCGCCTCGGCGAGGCGGGTCTGCATCCGCTTCGGGAGCTGGGCGTACGCCGCGCCGCTCTGCTGGCTCTGGCTGAACTGCGCCCGGGCCGCGTCGACTTCCTGGGCCGTGGCACTGATCCCGCGTTGCTTCGCGACGAGCGCGACCGCTTCGTTCTGGATCAACGACACCAGCCACTGCGCCGAGAAGCTCTTCGGCACCGACCCGTTCTCGGTGAGCGTGACACCTTGTTGGGCGAGGGCGCTGCGGAACGCCTCGGACTTCGCGAACCCGCTGACGTCGTCGGCGAGCTCCCGGGTACTGATGTCGCGGCCGTTGATCGTGGCGGCCACGCCGGGGCTGGAGGAGCAGGCGGGCAGGATCGCGAGCGCGCCGAGCAGGAGGAGGGAAAAGGTTCGTTTCATGAAGTGCGAGAGCCTACTGGCGCCTCCGCCCGGGATCCCGACGGGTCAGGCGGCGGGGCTCGGTGCCGCTTCAGGAACCAGTTCGGCCAACAGCTCCACCACGGCGGCGGCCACGCCGTCGGGCGTCGCGCCGAGCGGGATCACCAACTCACCGCCGTCCTTGATCACCGACTTCGGATACAGGCGCTGCATGCGGACCTTGCGACTCTCGAGCAGCTCGAGGCCCTCGATCCGCGCGATGCCCTTCTGCACCGACACGCTCGTCGCCCGCGCCCGGATGCACTCGGCGCGCACCCGGGCGACACCGAGCAGCGCCTCGGCCGGCGGCGGGATCGGACCGTACCGGTCGAGCCACTCGGTGCGGATGTCCTCGACATCGGCAGGTACCAGGACCGCGGCCAGCCGCCGGTAGGCCTCCATCCGCACGTCGTCCCGGCTGACGTACTCACGGGGCAGGTGGGCGTCGACGGGCAGGTCGATCACCACGTCGAAGGACTCCTCGGGCGTCTCGCCCTTCAGCTCGCTGACGGCCTCGGTGACCAACTCGCAGTAGAGGTCGAACCCGACCGCGGCGATGTGCCCGCTCTGGGCACCACCGAGCAGGTTCCCGGCCCCGCGGATCTCGAGGTCGCGCATGGCGAGCTTGAACCCCGACCCCAGATCGGTGAACTCGCCGATGGCCTTGAGTCGCTCGTACGCCTCCTCGGAGAGCGCCCGATCCGGCGGGTGCAGGAGATACGCGTACGCGCGCGAGCCGCGCCGACCGACGCGCCCGCGCAGTTGATAGAGCTGGGCGAGGCCGAGCAGATCGGCACGGTCCACGACCATCGTGTTGACCGTGGGCATGTCGAGCCCGCTCTCGACGATCGTCGTGCACACGAGCACGTCGTACTCGCGGTCGGCGAAGTCGAGGACGACGCGCTCGAGTTGGCTCTCGTCCATCTGCCCGTGGGCGATCGCGATCCGCGCCTCGGGCACGAGTCGGCGCACCTGTTCGGCCGCGTGCTCGATGTCCTGGACCCGGTTGTGGACGTAGAACACCTGGCCCTCACGCAGGAGCTCCCGGCGGATCGCCTCGCTCACGGCGCGGTCGTCGTACTCACCGACGTAGGTGAGGATCGGTTGGCGCGCCTCGGGCGGCGTCTGCACCAACGACAGGTCGCGGATACCGGTGAGGCTCATTTCCAACGTGCGGGGAATCGGCGTGGCGGTCAGGGTCAGCACGTCCACATGCGCGCGGAGGTGTTTGATCTTCTCCTTGTGCTGGACGCCGAAGCGCTGTTCCTCGTCGATGACGAGGAGCCCGAGGTCCTTGAACGCGATGTCCTGCGAGAGCAGGCGATGCGTGCCGACCACGACGTCGACCTCCCCGGAGGCGAGCCCGGCCACCACCGCGCTCTGTTCCGCCGCGGTCAGGAACCTCGACAACACCTCGACCCGGATCGGATAGCCGGCGAAGCGTTCCCGGAACGTCTGACCGTGCTGGTTGGCGAGGAGCGTGGTCGGGCCGAGGATCGCCACCTGCTTGCCGTCCTGCACCGCCTTGAACGTCGCCCGCAGCGCCACCTCGGTCTTGCCGAACCCGACGTCGCCGCAGATGAGCCGATCCATCGGCAGGACCGCCTCCATGTCGGCCTTGACCTCCTCGATGGCCTGGAGTTGGTCGGGGGTCTCCTCGTACGGGAACGCGTCCTCGAGTTCGCGCTGCCACGGGGTGTCGGGACTGAACGCGAACCCCTGGGTCGCCAGCCGCTTGCGGTACAGGATGACGAGTTCGGCCGCGATGTCGCGGACGGCCGAGCGCACCTTGGCGCGGGTCTTGGACCATTCGGCACCACCCATGCGCGACAGCGACGGGGAATCGCCGCCGGTGTAGCGGCGCACCGTGCCGACCTGATCGGTGGGGACGTAGAGCTTGTCGCTCCCCCGGTACGCGATCAGCAGGTAGTCGCGCTCGGCGCCTCCGATCGCCCGGGTGGCCATGCCCTCGTACCGACCGACGCCGTGGACCTGGTGCACGACGAAGTCACCCGGCTTGAGGTCGTCGTAGTAGTCGACGGCCTTGCGCGCGCCGCGGGAGGTCCGATGCACCCGTCGACGACCGGTGAGGTCCGCTTCGGCGACGAGCGCGAGGTGGGCGCCGCCGACGATGACCCCGCGTTCGAGCGGGGCGACGATGACCGAGACGACCCCGGGATGGATCGGCGCGTCGATGCGCGCATCGATCCCCTCACCGGCGAGCACGTCGGCGAGCCGCCGAGCCGAACCCTCGCCTTCCGCGGCGAGGACCACCCGGTGCCCGGCGCGGACCAGGGCCCGCACCCGGGCGGCGAGTGCTTCGATGTCGCCGACGACGGGATCGAACGCCGAGGCGCCGAGTTGCGGCGTGTCCGGGCCGGCGGGCGCGGCGAGGACCGACGTGGTGGCGACCTTGGTGCGCGCCAGCAGCCGGTCGAACGGCAGCGACAGGCGCGGGAACTCGTCGTCGACCGCACCCCAGGTCCCCGCCAACACCTCGGCCAGCGACGCTTCCTCGTCGAGCAGGTCCTGGGCCCGGTCGCGCATCCGCCGGGGTTCGACGAGCAGGACGCGCGCGCCGGCCGGCAACAGGTCCGGCAGCAGATGTTCGTCGCCGGTCAGCCACGGCAGCCAGGACTCCATCCCGTCGAAGATCTGCCCCTCGCGCAGACGTTCCCACTGTTCGGCGCCCCAGGACTCGGAGCCCAACAGCTCGCCGGCGCGGTCCCGCACCTCGTCGGTGGGCAGCAGTTCCCGGCAGGGAAAGATCTCCACGGACTCCACGTCGTGGGTGCTGCGCTGATCGGTGACCGCGAACTCCGAGAGCCGCTCGACCTCGTCGCCCCACTGATCGATGCGGATCGGGTGGTCGGCGGTCGCCGGGAACACGTCGACGATGGAACCGCGCACCGCCACCTCACCGCGCCCCTCCACCTGATACTCCCGGCGGTACCCCATGCCCACGAGTCGGGCGACGAGCTCGTCGCGTTCGATCGTGTCGCCGGCGCGCAGGCGGATCGGCTCGATGGCCTCGACGTGCGGTCCGAGCCGCTGGATCAGCGCCCGGACCGGCGCGACCACCACGGCGGGCGCGGCGTCGCCACCCTCCCGCAGGCGCCACATCACCCGCAGTCGCCGCCCCATCGTCTCCAATGCCGGCGACACGCGTTCGAACGGGAGCGTCTCCCACGCCGGGAACAACTCGACCGCGTCGGGGCCGAGCATGGGGACGAGATCCCCGGCGATCCGTTCGGCCTCCGCGGCGGTCGGCACGGCGACCAGGACGGGCCGAATGCCCGCGAGGCGTTGGACGGCGGCGGCGAAGATCGGGCGGGCCGCCTCCGCGACCGCGACCACCTCGGCGCGGCCCGAGGCCACCGCCAGCACGGCGTCGTCCTCGGCGAGCAGGCGCGGCAGGTCGAAGAGGGCGGGCTCGGACATCACACCACTCTGACCGACACCGGCCAGGTCGGGCGAACGCAGTTACGGGGTTTCGGCGGCCAGCCGGTCCAGCATCGCGGTGGTGCTGTGACCTTCACTCAGCGGGGCACGCAACACCCGGCCGCCCCACGAGCGGACCTCGGTCGCACCGACGATGTCCTCGACGGCGTAGTCCTCGCCCTTCACCAACACGTCGGGTCGGAGCGCGTCGATCACCGCGAGCGGGGTCGCCTCGGCGAAGAGTACGACCGCGTCGACCGCGGCAAGACCGGCCAGCACCTGGGCCCGGGCGTCCTCGTGGTTCACCGGTCGACCCGCGCCCTTGAGCGCCCGGACCGAATCGTCGGTGTTCAACGCCACGATGAGCCGGTCGCAGTTGCGGCGGGCCCAGTCGAGGTAGACGACGTGACCGGCGTGCACGAGGTCGAAGCAGCCGTTGGTGAAGCCGACCTCGTGGCCCTCGTTCCGCCAGCGGCTCACCAACCCGACCGCGGCCTCCAGCGAGACGACCTTCTCGTCGAGTTGCGGCGGCGCGTCCTCGGCCGGGCCGAGCGCGGCCAACAACTCGTCCTGGCGGATCGGCACCGTGCCGGTCTTGCCGACGATGATCCCGGCCGCGAGATTCGCGAGCACGGCGGCGTCGTGGGCGTCGAGTCCGACCGCGATCCCGGCCGCGAGGGTGGCGATCGCGGTGTCGCCGGCACCGGACACGTCGAACACCTCTCGCGCCCGCGCCGGCACGTGGCGGGTTCCCGCGGATTCGACCAGCGAGATGCCGGCCTCGCCGCGCGTCAGTGTCACGAAGTCCAGCGCCAGGAGTTCCCGCAGCCGCCCGGCGGCCTCGGTGAGCTCGTACGGGTTCGACGGCGACACCTGGGTCGTCGCGGCCAACTCGGTCTCGTTCGGCGTGACCGTGGTGGCGCCGCGGTACTTGCCGTAGTCGAGGCCCTTGGGGTCGACGAGGACCGGAATGCCCCGGTGACGCGCCTGCTTGATCAGGCGCCGGCACAGGTCGTCGGCGAGTACGCCCTTGGCGTAATCGGAGATGACCAGCGCGTCGTACCCGTCGTCGAGGAGCCCGACGACCCGGTCGTCCCAGGCCCGACGTTCCGCGGTGAATCGGGGCGAGAGATCTTCGTCGTCGATCCGGACGAGCTGCTGTTGTCCGGAGAGCACGCGGGTCTTGGTGGTGGTCGGCCGACCGCGGATGACCTCCACGCCGACGACCCGGACCCCGGCCAGGCCGAGCAGTTCGCGCAGGCGGGTGCCGGCATCGTCGTCGCCGGTCCAGCCGGCGACATCGGCGCGTACGCCGAGCCCGGCCAGGTTCAGCGCCACGTTGCCCGCACCGCCGACCGACACCGCCTCGCGGCTCAACCGCACGACCGGAACCGGTGCCTCCGGTGAGATCCGCGCTACGTCGCCGATCAGGTACCGATCGAGCATGAGGTCACCGACGACGAGCATCCGGACGCCGGCGAAACCACCACGCACCGCGGCATGCACGATGTCGGGACGGTCAAACATCGTCACGCTCGGAGACGGCCGCTTCGATCATCTCGCACAGCGTATGCCCCAGAAACAGGTGCGCCTCTTGAATCCGGCACGTGCGTTCGCTGTCGACGACGATCGGCATGTCCACGTTGCGCGCGAGCTTCCCGCCGTCGGCGCCGGCGAATCCCACGGTGAGTGCTCCGATGGCGCGTGCCGTCTCGATGCCCTGCAACACGTTGGGACTGTTCCCCGAGGTCGACAATCCGACCGCCACGTCGCCCGGGCGACACAACGCTTCGAGCTGACGGGCGAAGACGATGTCGAAGGAGTAGTCGTTGGCGACCGCGGTCATCAGCGACGTGTCCGCCACGAGTGCGACCGAGGCGATACCCGGACGATCCCGTTCGAACCGGCCGACGAGTTCCGTCGCGAAATGCAGCGCCTGGGTGGCACTCCCACCGTTACCGAACCAGAAGACGGTGCCGCCCGTCCGAATCCGCGCCACCGCGGCGTCGGCCGTCGCGGACAGCGCCGGCCAGAGCTCCGGAAGTCCGGCCATCATCGACTGGTGTTCGCGAATAGCCTCTTCGAAGTCCACGCGTGAATCTCTCGACGGGCCAGGGACAGTGCTTGAGGGTAGCAACCGGCTGATCCTGCTCGATAGGGACGGCGTCCTGAACGTCGATCGCAGCGATTCGGTCAAAACACTCGAAGAGCTCGAAGTCGAGGCGGGTGCCGTCGAAGGATGCGCCCGACTCCAGGCCGCCGGCTACGACCTGGTCGTGCTCACCAACCAGTCGGCGGTGAGTCGCGGCTGGATGGACCGGGCGACGCTCGATGCCGTCAACGACGAACTGAACGAGCGGCTCGGCGGCGCGATCAGCCGGTGGTTCGTCTGTGAC
>CAZJBJ010000134.1:0-9977 GCA_964544295.1 uncultured Bifidobacteriaceae bacterium | reverse complement strand
CGAAGGGCTCTCGCCCGCGATCTCCATCGACCAGAAGTCGGCGAGCCGGAACCCGCGATCGACGGTCGGCACCATCACCGAGATCTACGACTACCTCCGCCTGCTCTATGCCCGCATCGGGGTCCCGCACTGTCCGACCTGCGGCCGCGTGATCACCCGGCAGACGCCCCAGCAGATCGTCGACCGCGTGTTGGAACTCCCCGAGGGCACCCGCTTCCAGGTGCTCGCGCCGGTCGTGCGCGGCCGCAAGGGCGAGTACGACGGCCTGCTCGACGAACTCGCGCAGCAAGGATTCACCCGCGCCCGGATCGACGGTGAGACGATCGAGCTGGCCGACCGCGGGACCGACCGGCTGGCGCGCTACGAGAACCACACCATCGAGGTCGTGGTCGACCGGCTGGTGCGCCGGCCGGGCATCGAGCGGCGGCTCACCGATTCGCTCGAGACCGCGCTGCGGCTCGCCGAAGGTGTCGCCGAAGTGGAAATCGTCCGCAAGGAAGCCGAGACCGTCGGCCAGGAGACGCTGCCGGGCACGTCCCGGAAGGCGAAGGCCACCGACGCCGAGGACTCCGAGGTGCTCACGTTCTCGGAACACCTGGCGTGTTCGCACTGCGGGCTGAGCTTCGACGAACTGGCACCACGCAACTTCTCGTTCAACTCGCCCTACGGCGCGTGCGAACGGTGCGACGGTCTCGGCACCCGGTTCGAGGTCGACCCCGAGTTGGTGATCGGCGACGACGACCTCTCGATCGCCGACGGGGCGATCTCGCCGTGGAGCGGGTACCGGGGCGAATACTTCGGGCGCGTCCTCGAAGCGGTCGGCGACGAGCTGGGCTTCACGACCGAGACGCCGTGGAAGAAGCTGTCGAAGGCGCAGCAGAAGGCGGTGCTCTACGGCACCGGCAAGGTGCAGGTGCTGGTCAAGTACAAGAACCGCTACGGCCGCAAGCGCGAGTACAAGACCAAGTACGAAGGGGTGATCCCCTGGCTGGAGCGTCGCCACACCGAGGCCGAGAGCGACCGCACCCGGGAGCAGATCGAGGGCTACATGCGGGAGGTGCCGTGTGGCACCTGCGGCGGCGCCCGGTTGAAGCCGGCGTCGCTGGCGGTCACGATCGGCGACAAGAGCATCTCCGAGGTCGGGAACCTGTCGATCCGCAACACCGCCGCGTTCTTCGCGCAGCTCGAACTCAACGAGCGTGAGCGGCTCATCGCGGAACGGGTGCTGAAGGAGGTCAACGAGCGGCTGACGTTCCTGCTCGACGTCGGCCTCGACTACCTCAGCCTCAATCGCTCGTCCGGCACGCTCGCCGGGGGTGAAGCGCAGCGGATCCGGCTGGCCAGCCAGATCGGCAGTGGGCTCGTCGGCGTGCTCTACGTGCTCGACGAGCCGTCGATCGGCCTCCACCAGCGCGACAATCAGCGCCTGATCGACACGATGATCCGTCTCCGCGACCTCGGCAACACGGTGCTCGTGGTCGAGCACGACGAGGAGACCATCCGGGTGGCCGACCACGTGGTGGACATCGGACCCGGAGCGGGGGAGCACGGCGGTGACGTCGTGGCCGAGGGGTCGCTCGACGCGATCCTCGCCGAGCCGCGCTCGATGACCGGCCAGTACCTGTCGGGCCAGCGTGAGATCGCGGTGCCGGACCGTCGGCGTGCGCCCGGCGACAACTGGCTCACCGTGCGCGGTGCCCGCGAGCACAACCTGACCAACATCGACGCCAAGTTCCCGCTCGGTTGCTTCGTCGCCGTCACCGGCGTGAGCGGGAGCGGCAAGAGCACACTCGTCAACGACATCCTGTTCCACTCGTTGATGCAGAAGATCTACCGGTCGCGCACCGTGCCCGGAAAGCACAAGAGCGTCGACGGTGCCGACGCGCTCGACAAGGTCATCAACATCGACCAGTCACCGATCGGCCGCACGCCGCGGTCCAACCCGGCGACCTACACCGGTGTGTTCGACAAGGTGCGCGCCCTGTTCGCGGCCACGCCCGAGGCGAAGATCCGCGGCTACGCGCAGGGCCGGTTCTCGTTCAACGTCAAGGGCGGTCGGTGCGAGGCGTGCGCGGGTGACGGCACGATCAAGATCGAGATGCACTTCCTGCCGGACGTGTACGTGCCGTGTGAGGTCTGCAAGGGCGCCCGCTACAACCGGGACACGCTCGACATCACGTTCAAGGGCAAGAACATCGCCGAGGTGCTCGACCTGTCGTGTGCCGAGGCGGTGGAGTTCTTCGCGAACCAACCGTCGATCGCCCGCTGGCTCCAGACCCTGGTCGACGTCGGCCTCGGCTACGTGCGGTTGGGTCAGCCGGCACCCACACTCTCGGGGGGTGAGGCCCAGCGGGTGAAGCTCGCCACCGAACTCGGCAAGCGTTCCACCGGCCGGACGATCTACATCCTCGACGAGCCGACGACCGGCCTGCACTTCGAGGACGTGCGCCGCCTGCTCGGCGTGTTGCAGCGGCTGGTGGACGTCGGCAATACGATCCTGGTGATCGAACACAACCTCGACGTGATCAAGTCGGCCGACTGGTTGATCGACCTCGGACCCGAGGGCGGCGACGGTGGCGGCAAGATCATCGCCGAAGGCCCACCCGAGCACGTGGCGAAGACCTCCGGCAGTTTCACCGGCCAGTTCCTCGCCCCCATGCTCGGTGTCTGAGGTGAGCGATCTCACGCCCGCTCAGGAACGCGCGTACTGGGACGAGCAAGCGGGTTGGTGGCAGGAGGAGTTCACGGACGGGGCTGATCCCGAGTACGTCGAGCAGATCCTGCCGATCGTCGCCGAGCATCTCGCGACCGCGCGCCGCGTCCTCGACATCGGCACCGGGGAGGGTCAACTCGCCCGGCACCTGATGGCGCACGGGGTCGACCACGTGGTCGGCATCGATCCGTCCCAGGCCCAGACCGTCGTCGCCCACGAACGGGGCGGGGGACCGAGCTACGGACGGGCCGCGGCGGACGCGTTGCCGTTTCCCGATGCGAGCTTCGACGCGGTCGTGGCCTGTCTCGTCTTCGAACACATCGTCGCCGTCGACGCGGCGATCGCCGAGGTCGCACGAGTGCTCGCACCGGGCGGCACGTTCCTGTTCCTGCTCAACCACCCGCTGCTCCAGGTGCCGGGCAGCGGCTGGATCGACGACCACATTCTCGAGGAGCAGTACTGGCGGATCGGGCCGTACCTGGTGGAGGACGTCTCGATCGAGCAGATCGCGCCCGGGGTGCACCTGCCGTTCGTCCACCGCCCGATGTCACGCTACGTGAACACCATGGCGGATCACGGTCTGTTCCTCCAACGCATGCTCGAACCGGCGCCACCGAACGGTTTTCTGGCCCGAGCCCCGGAGTATTCGGAGTCCGCCGCCATCCCGCGGCTCCTGGTGTTGAACGCGCAGCGTCGCTGAACTCCGCCTCGATTCGGGGCGCTCGGCTGCCGATAGTCGGGTATGCGTCGTTCTGCGCGCCTGCTGATCGTCCTCGGCGTCGTCGGGGCCGTCTTCGGCCTGTCGAAACTGCACGCGCTCGGTCACGAGTACGACCTCACCGAGTCCGCCCGCATGGGGTGGGCGGTGGCCTATTGCGGCGTCCTCCTGATCGCGGCCTACGCCGTCGGACTGCCCACGCTGTCGGTCGGCCGCAACCGGCTGCTGGTCGCCGCCGGCGGCGGCGTACTCGGTGCGACGCTGATGTCCGTCGTGACGCTCGTGGCCGGTGGCCAGTTGCTGCCCCGGTTCGTCATCTTCGGTGCCGCGGGCATCCTGGTGCCCTGGTACCTGCTCTGTGCCCGCATCGCCGAGGGCGGACGGGCACGGGCCGAGTCGCGGGACCGGGTCATCGTCGTCGGCGACGGTGACGAGGGAGACCTCCTCGAGGCCGAACTCGCCGCGATGCCGGAGCGTCCCGCCGTCGTGGTCGGCGCGTTCGCGACCGCCGACATGGTCGGCACGGGCGAGGGGCTGCCACTCGTGCGCGCCGCCGAGGCGAGTGGCTGTTCGGTCGTCGTGTTGAGCCGGTTGGCATCGGATCAGGAACACGTGGTCGACCAGGCCGCCGCCCTGCACCGGCGCGGCGTTCGGGTGCGCACGCTCACCGGGTTCTACGTCGAGTGGCTGGGGAAGCTGCCCATCACCGAGCTCGAACGGGCGTCGATGTTGTTCGACATCGGTGAGATCCACGGCCGACGGTACGCCCGGGTCAAGCGGCTGTTCGACATCGGCGCCGGCGTGATCGGCTGCGTGGTCCTCGCCGTGGCGGTCCCGTTCGTCGCACTCGGCAACCTGCTCGCCAACCGCGGCTCGGTGTTCTTCCGGCAGGAGCGGATCGGGCGCGACGGGCGACCGTTCACCATGTGGAAGTTCCGCACGATGCACGCCGACACCGATCCGGCCACGTGGACCGCGTCGGGTGACGCCCGCATCACCCCGTTCGGGCGACTCATGCGGGCATCGCACTTCGACGAACTGCCGCAGGCGATCAACATCCTGCGCGGCGATCTGAGCCTCGTCGGCCCCCGGCCGGAACAGCCGCACTACGTGGACGAACTGACGGACAAGATCCCGTTCTACGAGTTCCGGCACCTCGTGCGTCCCGGCCTGACCGGTTGGGCGCAGGTCAAGTTCGGGTATGCCGGCGACGAGCGCGACGCGCTCGAGAAACTGCAGTACGACTTCTTCTACCTCCAACGCCAGACCCTCGGGCTCGACGTGCGCATCGTCGCCCGGACTCTGCGCGACGTCGTCGGGGCAGGTGGGCGATGAACGAGCAGGCGCCGATCGGGCGCGCGTTGGCGTGGTCGACGATCGCGTCGGGACTCTCGCGCGTGATCGGCGCGGTCGGCGGCGTGTTCGCCGCGCATGCCCTGACCCCCGCCGGCCGCGGTGACCTGGCTGTCCTCGTGGTGGTGAGCGCGATCGGATCGATCCTCAGTGCTGCCGGTCTCCAGTTCTGGATCACCCGCGAGGTCGCCCGGACCGGTTCGGTCGCAGTCGGCGCGGCGGTCGCCGTCCGTCATTCGCTCGTCGTGGCCGGTGTGTGGTGCGCACTCGGCCTGGCCGCGGCTCCATGGGTCGTCGGATCCGGCGTATCCGCGAGCGCCTACGTCGCGACGATCGCGAGCGCAGCGACCGGCGCCATGGCTCTGGCCGCCCTCGCCCTCCCCAACGGCACCCGATCGATGGGGGTGTTCGCGGTGGCGATGACCACCAGTTCCGCCGCGTACGCACTCGGCGTCGGCGCGCTGCTCGTGGTCGGTACCGGAGACGTCGCCGCCATCCTGTGGTGCGGGGTCGTCGGCAATCTCGCCAGCATCGCGGTCGTCCTGCGGTGGTATCGCCTCCACGTCGTCGAAGCCGCCGTCGCACGAACGCACGGGTCTTCCGAGTGGCGACGCGGGTTGCGATTCGGGCTGCCGGGCGGCATCGGGGAACTGGTGCTCTTCGGGATGTTGCGGGTCGACCTGCTCATCCTCGCCGCACTGCGGCCGGCGGCCGAAGTGGGCGCGTACGCCATCGCCACGTCACTCACCGAGATGCTCTGGATCGCGGCCGACGCCTCCGCCCACATCGCACTGCCGACCGCGGCCGACGGGTCGTCTTCCGGCGCGAGCACGCCCCTGACTGCGGTGTTCCGGCTCGCGACCACCATCGGCATCGTGGCCGCGATCGGGCTGAGCATCTTCGCGGACCCGGTCATCGACGTGGTGTTCGGGCCGGGCTACGCCCTCGGTGCGGAGGCCGTTCCGTACCTCGCGGTCGCGGCCGTCCTCGGTGGCGCGTGGAAGATCCTCTCCGCCGAAGTGATGGGACACCACGGCACCCGGGCCCGGCTCACCACCGCCGCCGCCGGCATCCTGGTCATGGTCAGTGCCGACCTGGTGCTGATCCCGGGCCACGGTGTCGCCGGCGCAGGCATGGCGGCCGCGCTCGGCTACGCCGCGGCCGCGCTCCTCATGGCGGGCGTGTGGACGCGGGTCACCGGCCGTCCCGCACGCGAACTGGTCGGTCTGCGCCGCACCGACCTCGAACGCCTCAGCCTCCGTCGTGATCCCGCGGGGGTCGGCGCGTGACCGCCCGCCCCACCCCGTTCACGGTCGTCGTGGTCGTCTACCACCGGTCGGAGCCGCTGCGGCGGCTGCTCGGTGGCGTCGCGGCCGGTCCGGTCGCGGAACGACCTCGGATCGTGGTGGTCAACCTGGAGGCCGATCCCGAAGTCGACCGCGTTGCCCGCTCGTTCGGAGCCGACGTCGTCAGCGCCGCCGACCACGGGTACGCCGCGGCGGTCAACGTCGGCGCGCGCGAAGTCACGGACCCGATCACAGTGTTCGCGTGCGACGACCTCGAGGTGGACCTGGCGTCGCTCCGACGGCTGGCGGACACGATTGCGCGCGGTGACGCCGACGTGGCCGCCCCCCGCATCGTCGGACTCGACGGTGGCGACGAGGCGACGGTGCGCGCGTTGGCCACCCCGTGGCGGCTCCTCCTCGAATGGACGATGACGACCGACCGACCGCGATCCGGCGCCCGCTACGTGCAGAAGTGGCGGCGCCCGACGGTGACCGAACCGGTCGACGCGTTCGACGCCGCGCTCGTCGCCGTGCGCACGGACGTGCTGCGCGCGGTGCCGATGCCCGAGGACTACTTCCTGTACTGGGAGGAGATCGACTGGTGCTGGCGGCTCCGCGCCGCGGGCTGCCGCTCGGTCCTGGTGCCGAGCGCAGTCGTCCGTCACGCCGGTGGTCGCGACGACGTCCGGCCGGACAAGCAACGACTCCTCGCCCGGAACGCCGTCCGCTGTGTCAGGCGGACCCAGGGCCGCGTCGCGGCGTTGGCGGCATGGCCGATCGTGATCGCCTGGCAGGTGCGGCTCCTCCTGGTCGACGCGGTGCGGGCGATCTTCGGGAGCCGCGAGCGCGTGCCCGCGCGCACCGCCGGGGTACTCGCCGCGGTCGGTGCATGGAAGGAACTCCGATGAGCGCGCTCGTGGTCGACTGGCTCGGACGGGGCGGGATCGCCCAGACGACGACGGCCTGGATGCACGCGCTGCGCGACGCCGGCCACGGCACGACGGTGGTGACCCGGCGCGGGCGGGAACTGGGGGACTGCGTCACGGCCCCGACAGAAGCCGTGCATCCACTCGTCACTCACCGCCGCCTCGCTGCGCTGGCGGCGGCGACGATCGAGCAGGAGCGTCCCGATCTCGTCGTGATCCAGAACTACGTGGTGCCGCCGCTGGAAACCGCCCTCGACCGCGCCCTGGCGCGCACCCGGACGCCCACCATCGTCGTGATCCACGATCACCAGTTGCACTCGCCGGTGGCCGGCACCCGCGCCGGCCTCCGGCGTCGGATCCGCCGAGCAGACCTCGTGGTGACCCACAGCCAGTTCGTCGCGGACGCCGTCCGCACGTTCTCGGGACGCCCTGACATCACCACCGTCCCACTCCCACTGCCCCTCGGCATGCAGGCAGCGCGCGGCACCTCGGTCCTCCCGGCCTCCTCCGACGCGACCGCCCTGCTGTTCGGGGTGGTGAAGCGCGGCTACAAAGGCATCGACGTGGTGCGGACCTTGGCCGCGGAGGGTGTCGACGGCTGGCGCCTCGCCGCCGCCGGGGTCGGCGCACCCACGGATGCGCCCGGACTGGTCGGCATCGACGGGTTCATCCCCGGTCCCGATCTCGCGGCGACCGTCGACGCGTGCGACGCGGTGATCCTTCCCTACCGCATGGCGAGCCAGAGTGCGGCCGTCGTCCTGGCCCAGGCCCACGGCACCCTCCCGATCGCAGCGGCGGTCGGTGGCATTCCCGAACAGATCACCTCCGGCGTGGACGGTGTCCTCGTCCCATCCGGGGCGACGACCGACCAGTGGCGCCGGGCCATCGAATCGACGGTCGAGTTGGGCGCCGACGCGCGCACCGCTGCTCGCGATCGCGTCGCCGCCGGCAACCGAGCGTTCTACGAGGCGATCCGTGCCGTCGCCTGAGCCTGCGCCCGAACCGACGGTCAGCCTGATCGCGACGTTGTGCGACGAACCGCGCGCTCGGGTCGAGGCGATGGTCGCCGCGCTCGCCCGCCAGGATTTCCCCGGTGAACTCGAACTCGTGATCGCGGCGCCACCACGCGACGTCCTCGCGGTGAAGGCCGCGACGCGAACGTGGCCACGCGGATCGGTGCGGGTGATCGAGAATCCGAGCGGTGCCCGCAGTCCCGGCCTGAACCGGGCGTTGGACCATGCGCGCGGTCACTACGCCGTTCGGGTGGACGCCCGGTCGCGGCCACCCGAGGACTACGTCCGGCGCTGCGTCGCGCGACTCGAACGCGATCGGCATGTCGGTGTCGTCGGCGGCGTCCAACAACCCGTGCCCGACCCGGGCGGCACCCTCCAGGCGCGAGGCATCCGCCGTGCGCTCGGCAATCGGTGGCTCCTCGGGAATGCGGCGTACCGGAACGTCGACGCGCAGGGGGCGGTCGACACCGTCTACCTCGGTGCGTTCCGCACCGCCGAGGCAGTGCGCGTGCGCTACGACGAGGCGCTCGACGCGAACGAGGACTACGACGTCTGCCAGCGCTACCGGGCCGACGGATCGACCGTCTGGCTCGAGGCCCACCTCGTCGTTCCCTACGAACCGAGGGAACGGATCGCGGATCTGTTCCAGCAGTACCACGCCTTCGGTCGCGCCAAGGTCGACTACTGGAAGCACACCGGCGAGGCGCCGGCCGGCCGCCAGCGACTCGCGCTCGCCGGTGCGACCATCGCACTGGTCGGACTCGCGACGGGGCTACGGCGGCCGGGTCGCCTCGCGTTCGGGGCTGCACTCATCGTCGGCGCCGTGGTGGCGACCGACGAGCTGTCGCCGCGCACCCAACCGGCGCGTCCGACGCTCGCGACCCGGGTGAGCAGCGTCGTCGCGCACGGTGCGATCCAGTCCGGCTGGTTCTCCGGCGTCGTCGCCGGTTCCTTGACCGCGGCGCGACGGTCGCGCCGCTAGGTGATGTCCAGCATTCGCTGCAGCGCGACGCGCGCGTTCTCGCTCGTCTCGGGGTCGACGGTGATCTGATTCACGACCTCGCCGGCGACCAGGTGTTCCAGGCACCAGGCCAGGTGCGGCGCGTCGATCCGGAACATCGTCGAGCACGGGCACACGAGCGGGTCCAACGACACCACGGTCTTGTCCGGATGGTCGGCGGCGAGCCGCTGCACCATGTGGATCTCGGTACCGACCCCGATCACCGACCCGGCCGGCGCCGCGGCCGTCCACTCGAGGATGCGTTCGGTCGAGCCGACCTGATCCGCGACCGCGACCACCTCGTGGGCGCACTCGGGGTGCACGATCACGGTGCCGTCCGGGTGCTCAGCCCGGAACGCGGCGACGTGGTCGGGCGTGAACCGCTGGTGCACCGAACACCAGCCGCGCCACAACAGGAACGTCGCGTCCTTGACGTCGGGTTCGGCCAGGCCGCCGAGCTCGTGACGCGGGTTCCAGATTCGCATGTCGGACTCGTCGTATCCCATGGCGAGACCGGTGTTGCGACCGAGGTGCTGGTCCGGGAAGAAGAGGACCTTGTCACCCCGGGAGAACGCCCACTCCAGCACGGCCTGCGCGTTCGACGACGTGCACACGGCACCACCGTGGGCGCCGACGAACGCCTTGATCGCGGCCGAGGAGTTCATGTAGGTGATCGGGACGACACGGTCGATGTCGGTGACCGCGCCGATCGCATCCCACGCCTCTTCGACCTGGTCGATGTCGGCCATGTCGGCCATCGAGCACCCGGCGTTGAGGTCGGGGAGGATCACCCGCTGGTGGTCGCCGGTGAGGACGTCGGCGGATTCGGCCATGAAGTGCACACCGCAGAACACGATGTCGGTCGCCTCGGAATCGGCGGCGAAGCGGGCGAGTTTGAACGAGTCGCCGCGCATGTCGGCCCACTCCATGACCTCGTCCCGTTGGTAGTGGTGGCCGAGGATGAGGAG
>CAZJBJ010000133.1:0-10097 GCA_964544295.1 uncultured Bifidobacteriaceae bacterium | reverse complement strand
CTACGACAACGGGCTGATCAGTCAGGTTCGAGATCCGCTGGCCAACGAGAAGCAGCAGGCGCTGCAAGTGCCGAATGATTCACGCATCAACACGATCATCAACTACTTCACGACCGGGAGCGACGCCGGCAAGGTGCGGTCGGTGATGACGCCCGAGCCTGCGCCCACGATGTCGAGTGCGGCCGATGACTCGATTCGTCAGCAACACACCTATACCTACACCGGTTCGGGAACGCAGACGGTGGTGGAGGGCCGCGTGCAGCCGACGACCGGCAACGGCGTGACGATCCGGACGGTCAACTACGACGCCGCGACGACCCATCTCCTGACCGACCAGGACGCAACGGGTCACGTGACGTGGCGGGTGTGGAACGACTCGGTGAACGCGGTCGAGAAGACGATCGATCCTTCGGGCATGGCGACGACGTCGATCTTCGATGTGAACCGCCGGTTACCGGTCGAGACGTGGGGGCCGGCGACCAACAGCTGGTTCACCGCGCAGAATGGGCTCGTACCGGCCGCGGCGTACGTCAGCCAGGTACCGCACACCACTGTCGCCTACGACACCGCCGAAGACGGAACGCCGTGGCAGGGACTGGTGGCCCGCTGGTACGACACCTTCGTCCCCGGCGCGGTGCCGGCGAAGACGCGGATGTTCAACTCGACCTACGGCACTGCTGAACTCGGAGCCTCATGGGGCAGCGGAACACCCGAGCCGGCGATCAATCCCGAGACTTTCTCCGGTGTGATCACCGGTGACATCTGGCTGCAGGCCGCGACGACGAACACGCCGGGCGGCCGGTGGTGGTTCCGGGTGGAAGCCGACGACCAAGCGTCGCTGTTCATCGATGACCAGCTCGTGACCTCGGGCTCTGCGGGGAACCCGGGGGAGGCGAGCATCGGCCGTGACCTCACGTCGAGCGACTGGCACAAGCTCCGTATCGTCACCCAGGAGAATCTGCTCGACGCCTCCTTCCGGGTCGTCTACCGCATCGGTTCGACGGGTCCGTGGGTTCCGATCCTCATGAGCAAGCTCCGTCCGCGCCTCGATCTTCCGACGCGGGCGATGGGGGCGGACGGTAAGATCACGACGACTCGGTACGACGAGCCGGGTGACGGCATCGAGAAGGTGCTGGGGATCGCGGTCGCGACGACTGCCGATTCTGGCGGTCTGAACGCCCAGACCTCATCGAGGTTCGAAGACGTGGGGAGTACGACCGGGTTCATCCGACCGGATCACAAGTACCTGCCGTCGGGGGCGGCCTCGGAGACCACCGAGAGCTTCTACGCACCGGGCGTGACGGCCCCGTACCCAACCGGTGCCGCGACCTACACGGGCTGTCCGACGCTGGGCAGCGCTCCCAATCAGGCCGGTTTCGTCAAGAAACATCTGGACGCGGATCCCGGATCAGGCCCGGTGTCGATCGAGACGATCTACAACGAACAGGGAAGTCCGGCGTTCACGAAGGAATCCGGTGACGCCAAATGGTCGTGCAGCGCCGTTGACGCGCGCCTTCGGCCGACGAAGTCGATCACGCGTGGCAAGCAGATCCAGTACACATACTCGCCCGGTGAGGTCACGACGACCTACGACAACCCGGAGGGCGGCGCGAGTCTGACCACGATCGCCCGAGTCGATCTGCTCGGTCGACAGGTCTTCTACCAGGACGAGCGGGGAAGCCAGACCCGAACCGTCTATGACCTCGCAAGCCGTCCGACGCAGACCTGGCGCAAGTTGCCGGGCGGTACGGACACGATGGTCTGGGCATCGTTCGGGTACGACTACGACAATCGGCTCCTCGCCGGTGTGGAGTTCGTGTCGAGCGGGTCGGGGCGGGCGACGGTCTTCACCTACGACGCCAACGGCCGGCTGTCCAAGACCGAAGAGCAGGTGGGTGGAGTGGTCAAGCTCACGATCACGACGACCCTCGACGCGAACACCGGCCGGCTCAACGACAAGAAGACGACCGCGGCCAACATCACCTTCGATGAGACACCCGGCTATGACCTCGCTGGTCGGCAGGTCTCGATCGGTGAGGGGATCAGCGGAGCGGTCAACTCGTTGACCGGACGGGCCGCGTCCTATGACGCCCTGGGCCGGTTGCGTGAGTTCACACAGTGGGGCTCGGCAGGCACGGTCGGTCGGCGGTACGACTACGACGCGAACACGAACCGGACGCGCACGTGTACGTCGGCCACGGTGTCTCCGACGAACTATTCGGCGTGTGCGACGCCGTTGGCGGTGTTCGACGCGGCGGATCGGGTGACGAGTTCACCGGGTCGTACGGGGTATGTGTACGACGCGCATGGGAATGTCACGAGTTTCACTCGGACGGGGATCGGGGTGGTGAGTTTCACCTACGACGAGTATGACCATGCGACGGTGATCAATGATGGGACAACGAAGACGGAGGAGTGGTTGGCGCCGTCGGGTCGGGTGTTGCATCGGAAGGTCACAACGCTGTCTTCGGGGACCGTGACCGAGAATGTGGTGTTCGGGTATGCGGGTGGTGGTGATAGTCCGGCGTGGTCGCAGCCGGCGGCTGGTGGGACGGTGACCTCGTTCGTTGGGGGTGCGGTGATCGTGGGGTCGACGATCACGTTCAATGCGACGAATGTGCATGGTGATGTGATTGGCACGGTCGACGCCGCCGGCGTGATGAGCTTGGTGGTGACGGCCGACGAGTTCGGGCGGGGTGGGACGCCGCCGGGCTCGCGGTTGGGGTGGTTGGGTGGTGCGGCCCGGTTCACGGCGGCGCCGGCGTTGGGGATCGTGCGGATGGGTGTGCGTTTGTATGACCCGGAGATCGGCCGGTTCTTGGCGGCGGACCCGGTGATCGGCGGGTCGTGTAATGCGTATGACTACGTGTGTGGCGACCCCATCAACGGCCGCGACCTCGACGGCAACTGTTCCTGGTACTCGATCGGGTGCCGGATCAACGAACTGGTTCGGGGAGCCTGGGAGCAGATTCGCCAGCAACGGAACCTTTGGCTCACGACGATCGCGCTCAACTACGCCCGTGCCGCTGGTGGTACGTGCAGAAGTCGATCAGGCAGCATGTTTGTCTGTCGAGGAGTTCGCACGCCCAACATGCGTAACTTCACCGTAGGGAACGTCTTTCTGCAGGTGTCCACAAAGAGGGTAAGTGCCGTTCTCTTGAGGCATGAGACCAAGCACGCCGATCAATGGGCTATCGCGGGTGTCGCTGGCCATGGCGGTCAGTTCGCGTACGCCGCAACCTATGGCTTGGAGTGGTTAATCGGAAAGGGTATAGGCCAAGTTACTGGCAAGGAGGCGGAGTGCTACCACCCGTATGAGATCGCCGCCGGGCTAAGAGATGGAGGCTATACTAAATGCTAGCGGGCTCTCCAATAGGCAATAGACGGGCCCGGGAGTGGGGGTTTGGTGCGCGCCCGTGACCCGAGCTGTCCGGTCCGAAGAGCAATGAGCGGGGACGAATGCATCGTGAGCCGTCGTGGCGTGGACCTTCTGGTGCGTGTTCGCAAGACCAGGAACCAGATGCGGGAACTACATGCGACACAATTCGACAAGAAGTATCGATTCACATGGCTATGTATCGGTATCTATCATGACCGATCGAGTCGTCGCTGTAGTCTCGCGAGCGCCGCGATAGTCACATTGTTAGTCTTCGCTATCGGCGGTTGTGAACCGGCGAACCAAGCGTTGCGAGTCGGAGTACTGAAGCGGAGCACTAACCGGTTCATTGTCCTGATGTGTACCGATGATGTAGTCACTGGGATCGGTGCGCGCGTCGAGTCTTCAGCACCGGGAAGGCAGCAGTTCTATTGGAGAATTACTTCCGCAAGGCCACATGAGTTGACTCGTGTGATGATTGGCTCTGCTCCAAGAGGCTATGTGATGGTGAAGAACGTCCGGCCGCCGCTGGCTCCCAAGTTCGAAGTGGTCGTCAACCCGGGTGGGTTCACCCATTACGCAAACTTCTCTCCAGACAGAATGCGTGTTGGCCAAGTCAGCTGGAACGACGGCGTAGTCCTTTCCCAAGAGGAGTTCCGAGGTAGGGCCTGTCGTTGACCAGGAATCCCGATGCTACGGGTGTGCGACGCCGTTGGCGGTGTTCGACGCGGCGGATCGGGTGACGAGTTCACCGGGTCGTACGGGGTATGTGTACGACGCGCATGGGAATGTCACGAGTTTCACTCGGACGGGGATCGGGGTGGTGAGTTTCACCTACGACGAGTATGACCATGCGACGGTGATCAATGATGGGACAACGAAGACGGAGGAGTGGTTGGCGCCGTCGGGTCGGGTGTTGCATCGGAAGGTCACAACGCTGTCTTCGGGGACCGTGACCGAGAATGTGGTGTTCGGGTATGCGGGTGGTGGTGATAGTCCGGCGTGGTCGCAGCCGGCGGCTGGTGGGACGGTGACCTCGTTCGTTGGGGGTGCGGTGATCGTGGGGTCGACGATCACGTTCAATGCGACGAATGTGCATGGTGATGTGATTGGCACGGTCGACGCCGCCGGCGTGATGAGCTTGGTGGTGACGGCCGACGAGTTCGGGCGGGGTGGGACGCCGCCGGGCTCGCGGTTGGGGTGGTTGGGTGGTGCGGCCCGGTTCACGGCGGCGCCGGCGTTGGGGATCGTGCGGATGGGTGTGCGTTTGTATGACCCGGAGATCGGCCGGTTCTTGGCGGCGGACCCGGTGATCGGCGGGTCGTGTAATGCGTATGACTACGTGTGTGGCGACCCCATCAACGGCCGCGATCTGGACGGGAACTGGTCATTCAACTTGGCTGGCATACAGGCGATCCTTAAAACGCTGGTCGCGATCATTCGGTGGAACGCGGCGGTCCAGGCCAACGAGCGTGCACGCCTCAACGGTTACACGATCGCCGAAGTCCGCAAACGGATTCTCAAGAAATACGCCCAAGAGCACCCCATGGTCGTGCAGAGGGATCACCTAGTGATTTCGGTTAGTTTCGGATCCGTCTTTTCAGTCAACTTTGCATATTCAGACGGTCATTTTGGTGGTTCATTCGGGTGTTGCAGCATTGGAAGCTCGGTGAACGTTGGGGTTGCGACGAAGGCTCCCTGCGACAGAAACAACGGTGCAGTTGGGATTGGCGCGAGTTATGGTGGTGGCGGATATGCAAGTGTTGGTGTCAAGAAAGGGTCCGGAGACCTTGACATGTCGGACCGCGAAGCTGGGTTCTCGGTCGGAGGACGAGCCGGAGGTTCATTCGGACCGCAGACAGGGGGATGGATCGGGTGTGGCTAGCTCGTCGGGTCTTTTGCTGATGAGACCTTCGTGATTCCAGCTCTTTTTCTTCTGGGTGTCGTAGCCTTCGGCCTCGGACTCCGGTTTCCGGCCGCGGCTTACCAGGTCGCCGGTGTACTCGATCCCAAGTATCGCGAGACGATCATGCGTGAGAACGGGAGGCGATACCGGCTATGGATCTATCCGTACCTCTTGCTTGGCCTGGCCTTCACTGTCGGTGGCGCTATCCAGTGGTTGACCAGCTGAACCGGATGAGCCTGGGCGCCCAGCGGTGGTAACCGATCGCGGCCCGGTGGAAACTGCCGTCGTAGTGCGGTCAACATGTCCTCCTGAACGGCCCAGGCCGCCCATGACGCACTCACCCGCGATCAGGCGGCCAGGCCAGGGTCTGTCAGAATTTCTGTGTAAACGGTCGTGATGGTCATTAGTAGCCGGCGGCTGCGATGCGGTCGCCGTAGTGCATGGTGAGCGTGTTCAAGATTTGTTTCCAGCCGCGGATCTGACCGGTGAGGTCTTGCCGGTTCGGCCGCCGTTCGATGGCGACAAGGTAGAGCACCTTGAGTGCGGCTTGCTCGTTCGGGAAGTGACCGCGGTGGCGGACCGCTCGCCGGAACTTCGCATTCAGGCTCTCGATTGCGTTGGTCGATTGCGTTGGTCGATTGCGTTGGTCGATTGCGTTGGTATCGGGTATGAACTCTTTGGCGCCGCGTGCTGCGGACTGCTCGGGCCTCTAGGTTCGGGTGGTCGGGTTCGGGGTGTTGAGGAGGAACAGCTAGGGCAGGCCGCTCTACATCTTGAGCTGCGAGCTCGTGTTAGTACTTGGCCGCCCCTGCGACTGGCCCGACTGCGCTGCGAGCGCGAATCCGTTTTTGTCGTGTCCGCCCAGTGGTTCCTCAACTGAACGAGTAAGAGGAGCCATTGATGAGATCGATCGGCATGGATGTGCACCGGTCGTTCGCGCAGATCGCCGTGCTCGAGGCCGGCGTGTTGCGCGACGCGGGTCGGATCGGGGTGAGACCCGAAGATCTTCGGGAGTGGGCGGCGACACTGCAACCCGACGACGAGATCGCGCTCGAGGCAACGACGAACAGCGACGCGATCGCGACGATGCTGCGTCCACTCGTCGGGCGAGTGGTGGTGTCGAACCCGCGGAAGACGCGAGCGATCGCGGAAGCGAAGGTCAAGACCGACAAGGTCGACGCCCGGATCCTCGCCCAGTTGTTGGCCGCGGACTTCTTGCCAGAAACGTGGGTCGCAGATGACCAGACCCGAACGCGACGCCGCCTGGTTGCTCGCCGCACACATCTGGTCCGCCAACGCACCCGGTTGAAGAATCAGGTGCACGCCATCTTGTCGCGCAACCTCGTGCCGACCTGCCCCCACGCGGATCTGTTCTCGCGGGTCGGTCGCCGGTGGCTGGCCGAACAGGCGTTGCCGGCCGACGAGTGGCGCAGCGTCGAAGCGCTCCTGCGTCAACTCGACTTCCACGGCGAGGAACTCGCCGATGTCGAACGTGACGTGGCCGTCGACGCGATCGACGACCAGGTGATCGCCCGCCTGATGACGGTGCCCGGCATCGATGTGACCGTCGCGATGTCGGTCGTCGCCGCGGTCGGTGACTTCTCCCGGTTCGAGAGCGCCGATCGGCTCGTCTCGTATCTCGGGTTGAACCCCCGGGTCCGTCAATCCGGCAACGGACCGGCAGTGCACGGCCGGATCACCAAAGCTGGCCGTGCCCAAGCACGGGGGATGCTCGTCGAAGCGGCGTTCTCCGCGGCGCGAGCACCGGGCCCATTGCGCGCGTTCTATCGGCGAGTGAAAGACCGTCGCGGGTTCCAAGTCGCGACCGTCGCGACGGCGCGCAAGATGGTGGTGCTCTGCTGGCACCTCGTCACCAAAGAACAGGACTACGCGTTCGCGAGGCCGAGTCTGAACGCGCATAAGCGCCGCAAGCTCGAACTCGCAGCCGGCGCAGAGTCGCACCGCGGTCCCGTCCGCGGCGCCACGCACGACTATCACGTCAAGCCGCTACGCGATCGTGAGAAGGAACTCGTCGAGCAGCAAGAACGTGCGTATGAAGTCCTCGTGGCACACTGGCAACCGCGCCGCCCCGAAACTTCTCCTTGACGATTTCATCCGTCGTGTAGACGATCTTGCGGAGCTCGGCGGGGAACTCGAGGAACGGCACGAACTCGGCCCAGGAGTTCTCCCACGATCGGATCATCGCCGGGTAGATGGGCCGCCACTCGGCGGCGAACTCGGCGAAGCGCGACTCGGCAGCTTCGACGGTCGGCGCCGTGTAGATCTGGCGCATTTCGCGGGTGAGTGCCTGCCAGTGTTTCTTCGACGCGAGCCGCAACGAGTTCCGCACGACATGCACGACACAGGTCTGGACCGTCGCGTCGGGCCACGTCACTCGGATCGATTCGGGCAGTCCTTTGAGGCCGTCGCAACACACGACGAGCGCATCCGCGATGCCACGGTTGCGGAGTTCGGTGAGCATCGCCGCCCATTGCTTCGCGCCTTCACCACCCGACGGTCCGATCCAGAGGCCGAGGACGTCGCGTTCACCGTCGAGGTTCACGCCGATCGCCACATAGACCGGCCGGTTCGCGACTTGGATGTCGCGGACCTTGATCACGATCGCATCGATCAAGATCACCGCGTACACGCGATCGAGTGGCCGGTTCTGCCAGGCGAGCATGTCCTCAACGATCCGGTCGGTGATCTTGCTGATCGTTTCTCTCGAAACTTCGGTCCCGTAGATCTCGCCGAGGTGGGCTTGGATGTCGCCGGTCGTCATGCCTTTCGCGTAGAGCGAGATCACGTTCCCCGCGAGACCATCGAGACGACGTTGATGCTTCGGGACCGTGACGGGTTCGAACGTCCCGTTCCGGTCGCGTGGCATCCGCAGCTCAACATCGCCAACCTCGGTGCTCACCGTCTTCGGCGTCGACCCGTTCCGCGAGTTCCCAGAGTTGCGGCCGGCCGGGTCGTAGGGTTCGTAACCGAGATGATCCTCGAGTTCGACCTCCAACCCGGTCTGGAGCACCTGACGGACCATCGCGGTCAACAAGCCGCCCTCACCCGTGAGGTCCACCCCTTCCGCGCGGGCCCGGTCGACCAGCTCGGCCGCCCACTCCCGCATCTCCGGACCGTCAAGATCCGGAAGTCCTCGTGTCGGCACCAGGCCCGAGTCCCCCGCCGTTGTTCGCTTCGTCATGAGCATGATCCTTCCCAGCCCGCAGCACCCAGCCGCGGACCCTCAGATCACGCCGTTTACACAAAGTCTCTGACAGTCCCCAATCGGCGTAATCCGCTCTTGCGGATTACGCGCGATGTTGTGCTTGTCCTAGGGTTATTGCTGCTCGGACTGCAATGTATTGGGTCGGGGTTGGTCATTTTCAAACTGTGGGTCCTCGTCGGGTCGACTGATTTCGATGGTAGTGCGTCATTGCTGGCCCGGATGCTGTCAGCCGGTCTGGGTTTCGCAGCGCTTGCGCTCGGCTGTGGTTTCCTGGCCGCGGCACTATCGATCGTCGTGCGGCGACGGGCGGCACGGTCCGGGCGCGAGTCGGAGCCGGTTGCCCGCGAGTGAGGGTTACGGAACCACGCGGTTTGGAACCGGGGCGCTCGCGCGCCTAGCCTGTCGTGGTTCTGCGCGGTCGCTCGGCCGTGCGTGGTTTCGCCGCGGCGGGACAATCACCGGGACCTGCGGGTCTCACGAAGTATGCCAGGAGAGCTGTGCCCACGATCGCCCAGTTGGTCCGCAAGGGCCGGGAGACCAAGACCGACAAGTCGAAGACGCCCGCGCTGAAGGGTTCGCCCCAGCGTCGTGGGGTCTGCACGCGCGTGTTCACCACCACGCCGAAGAAGCCGAACTCGGCGCTGCGCAAGGTGGCGCGTGTGCGTCTGACGACCGGGGTCGAGGTCACCGCGTACATCCCGGGCATCGGCCACAACCTCCAGGAGCACTCGATCGTGCTCGTGCGTGGCGGCCGCGTGAAGGACCTTCCCGGCGTCCGCTACAAGATCATTCGCGGCGCGCTCGACGCATCGGGTGTCGCCAACCGCAAGCAGGCCCGTAGTCGCTACGGCGCCAAGAAGGGTTAGTCGTGCCTCGCAAGGGACCAGCTCCCCGCCGTGATCTCATGCCGGACCCCGTCCACCGTTCGGTGGTCGTGACCCAGCTCGTCAACAAGATCCTCCAGCGCGGCCAGCGTTCGACTGCCGAGCGCATCGTCTACACCGCGCTCGAAGAGATCGAGCGCAAGACCGGCGGCGACCCGATCCCCACGCTCAAGCGTGCGGTCGAGAACGTCCGCCCGGTCCTGGAAGTGAAGTCCCGCCGCGTCGGTGGTGCGACCTACCAGGTCCCCGTCGAAGTGCGTCCCCGCCGCGCGACCACCCTCGCCATCCGCTGGTTGGTGGGTTACTCGCGCCAGCGCCGGGAGAAGACGATGGCCGGTCGTCTCGCCGCCGAACTGATGGACGCGAGCAACGGAGTGGGCGCGGCGATCAAGCGCAAGGACGATCTGCAGAAGATGGCGGAGTCGAACAAGGCGTTCGCGCACTACCGCTGGTAGGGCCTGGTCCTTACTGGGTGGGCTTGGGTTGTTGCCGACGCCGGCATCCGTCCAGTCGCTCAGACATGCGCTCGCTGCGCTCGCGAACTCGCTTGGTGGACGGACGCCGGCGTCGGCACGCAAGCGTGCCGTCCGTCGTGACCGAAGAGCATGAAGACCCATACGAACGCCTTGTTCGCGGTGGGAAGTAATAGGAAGAGAAGAAGAGAAGATGGCCAAGGACGTAGCTGCGAAGCGGGAGTTTCCGCTG
>CAZJBJ010000132.1:9960-10227 GCA_964544295.1 uncultured Bifidobacteriaceae bacterium | reverse complement strand
GGCGCCGATAGACGGGGAAGTTGCCGCGCTCGCTACGGCCGTCGGCGGTGACCTCCTCGTTCGCCAACACCGTCCCCAACGCCGGGCACCAGTTGACCGGGGCCTCGGTGAGGTAGGCCAGCCGACACGAGTCGACGAGCTCGCGGCGCTCGCGCTCGGTCAACTCGTCCCAACCCGTGTCCGGGTCGGCTGCGAGCAACGGGAGGAGCTCCGCGATCGGACGGGCGCGGTCCTCGTCCTCGTCGTACCAACTGTCGAAGATCTGCA
>CAZJBJ010000132.1:0-9950 GCA_964544295.1 uncultured Bifidobacteriaceae bacterium | reverse complement strand
GCAGGAAGATCCACTGGGTCCAGCGGTAGTAGCTCACGTCGGTGGTGGCCGGCCCCCGACGCGAATCGTGGCCCAGCCCCAGCGCACGCAGTTGGCGCCGCATCGTCGCGATGTTCGCCTCGGTCGTGACCCGGGGATGCTGGCCCGTCTGCACGGCGTACTGCTCGGCCGGGAGCCCGAACGCGTCGTAGCCCATCGCGTGCAGCACGTTCTTGCCGTTCATGCGCTGGTAGCGGGCGAAGACGTCGGTGCCGATGTAGCCGAGCGGGTGGCCGACGTGGAGTCCGGCCCCGCTCGGGTACGGGAACATGTCGAGGACGAACATCGGATCGCAGTCCGCGATCCGATCGGCGCCTTCGGACAGCAGGCCCTCGGGATTCGGGGCCCAGAAGGTGTGCTCGGCGTCCCAGCGGTTCTGCCAGCGAGCCTCGATCTCGTTGGCCAGGCGCGCGTCGTACCGGTAGCGGGGGGTGTCGTCGGTCATCGACGCCGAGGCTACCGGGACGACTCTCCGGGTCCGGCGTTCACCGGTTCTGGTCGGCTTCGGCGTAGGGGCAGTGGCGGCACCCGCTCCCACAACATTGACCCCGCGCCCGCAGGGTCGCCGCCGTCATCACGTCGTAACCCGTGACCGGGTCCCGGTAGGTCGCCTCGCCCCGTTCGGTCGCGAGAGCATGGGCCGCTGCCACCTTCGCCGCAGTCTCCTCGGTCGTCACCGCCCCCACTTCAGCACGTCCATACCGTGTCGTGTCCGAGATCGGTCGGCTGCTACCTTGAATGTTCCCTTCGGGGGCTGTAGCTCAGGCGGTAGAGCACTTCCATGGCATGGAAGGGGTCAGGGGTTCGAGTCCCCTCAGCTCCACTGGCGTTGTCGGTTCGACAACGTGCGTTCCGATCGGAGCCGCACACCGCGGTCCGCGCCGAGGCCAGCCTGTCGTAGCGCCGGGCGAGGAACTCACCGCGCGCAAGGCCGCTGAATCGACACCGTCGCCGGGCGCCGGTGGCATGTACGGTTCGCGTCACAGGGCGCACCTTGGGAGGGCACAATGCCAGACAGTGTTGCTGTTCGCCGTCCGCCGGGAGCCCGCCTTCTGCCAAACACCTCGCTCGATCGCCGCCGATGACGGCCACGGACGAAGGCGTCGGTGCGACAACGCCAGTGGATAGCACCAAACCTTTCGTAACACGCGTCGAACTCGGTCGGACCCAGCTGGACCTCGCGAGCGGCTGGGTTCCGAGCCGCCGCACGCTCGTGGCGCTGGCCGCAGCGATACTGATCGCGCTTGCCTTGCTGGCGAACCTCGGCCACGCCTTGCGACAGATGCACGATCCGGGCGGCTACTCGGGAGACCTCGGCAGCGTCGCGTCACCAACCGCTTCGAGTGGCGCGGTTCATCGTGTCGTCGGGTCGTGGAAGTCGTGGGACCCGACGATCGGTGAGCCGCGACCCGAGCCCAGAACCGGCACGGTCACGCCGCCGGAGTTGATCGGCGCGGTGCAGCCGGATCGTGGCCCGGTCTCAGTGTCGCCGCGTGTCGTCGCCCTGTGGTGGCTGGTCTTCGACTCACTGCTGTTCGTGCCGCTGTTCACGGTTTTCGTTCTCGGATGTGCACGGCGGCGCCTCCGCCATGACGCCGAAGGGCTGGGCGCGTGGCTACGGTGGAGTTCAGTCTTCGTGGTGCTCTACGCAGCATTTGACCTCGCGGAGAATCTCTTCACTGCGCTCGACGTCTTCGCCGGCTGGCCTCACCTCGTAACGCGGGTCGCGTCAGGAGGGAAATGGCTGTTGCTCGGGCTCGCGGTGGCACCGATTGCACTGTCGTTCCTGGGAAATGGTCGAAGTCCATTCCCTCGTCTCGCTCCCGCTTTGCTTCGAATCCGCGTCGTGGTGACGACCGTGGTGTTGCTCGCGGGATTCCTATTGTTCCTTCCGGGCAACGTGCGTGCGCAGCTGTCCGACGTGATGCGCACGTGGACGCTCGACGACGACCCCTGGGCCTTCGCCACGGCAACCGCGTCGATGCTGCTCGTGTCGGCGACGATTTGGCTGTCAGGCTCGCTGGCCCTCCGTCGCCCGCCGGCACCTCGACCGCAACCGGACGCCAGCGAGACTGGCATCGAGTGGCAGTCGCGAGAGCGAGAGCGCTCGAAGCGAATCGCGATGTACGCCGTGGTTGGTGCCGCGGCGGCGGTGTCGATCGCGTGGCACTTGGAGATCGCGGAATGGTCCGTCACGATCGCCTCCATAGCGGTAACGTTCAATGCGCTGCTCCGATTCGCGCTCACTCGCGACGACGCAAGCGACGCGCAGGACGCCGAACGCGTAATGGAACCCACGGAAGACCTAGTCGACGGACGTCGCCTGCTCGCAGTCTTCACCGCCGCGCCGCCATTCGTCTTGGCGCTGTCGTACCTCCAGACTGCCGATATCGTGACCGGCCAGAAGACGATCCCGACCTCGATCGCGACGACTGTCGCTCTCCTGTCAGTCGCGATCGCGCTCGCAGCTCTCGTCGAGCGCGCCGAGATTCCGATCGCGACAATGGGAGGATCTTCACAGCTCGACCGCTTGAAGACCTATGTCTACGCGCTCGGCGGAATAGGTGTGGTCACACTCTGGGTCGCCACCATGCTCGGCATCTACCCGCTCGCATGGGGTTGGGCCGTGGGCGCAGTCGGTGCGTTCGGCATGTTTCTCGTCGGATTGTGCGTGGTTCTGACTGCGATCGAGCACGCCAGTTGGGGCTGGCCACGTGGCATGTTCCGAGCCCTTCGACTCCGTCGGGTTCCGCTCGTCTCCGTCGCGGTCGTACTGGTGTTCCTTCCCGGCGTGTTCGACGACGGTGTCGGCTACCACGCAGCGCGCGTGAGCGGGCATGGTGAACATCCACGCGGGGCCGCACCCACGATCGAAACCCTCGCCGACCAACTCGCTGCCTCCGCGCCCGGTGACATGGTGACGCCGCTGTTCGTCGTGGCCTCGTCGGGTGGCGGGGTGCGGGCGGCATACTGGACGCTGCTCGCGGAGAACTGCCTCTTCGGCGGGCCGGCCTCTTCACCCAAACCCCTGGGCGTGTGCGCGCAACCTGCCTCGTGGAAGCGGGTCGCGATGGCTAGTGGGATCTCGGGAGGAAGCGTCGGTCTCGCCATGTACGACGCGGCGACCCGTGACGCGGCGACGGTCGATCCGGAATACGCATTTCGGGATGGGTTCCTCGATCCAACCTTCGCGGCAATGTTGTACCGCGACGGAGTCAACACAGTGCTTCGCACCGACGGCGCGCTTTTCGAGGACCGCGCAGCAGTACTGGAGCGGTCATTCGAAGCACGGGTTCCGAGCGTCGCCCACGGGCTCTTCGCGAGTCGGACCGTGTCCGATCTGACGCCGGTGGTCCTCCTCAACAGCGCGTCACTCGCCGACGGTTGCCGCGTCAACGTGTCGGTGCTCGACTTGGCGTCGACCGACGACACGCAGACGGCAGGCAAGGCCCTGAACGGCTGCCGCGATCTGCCGCGCACCGACCACGTCGACACCTCGCCGGAACGACCACTCGCATCCACGCGCGATGTTGCGGACTTCGTGTGCGACGGGGAGGACCTTCGGTTTTCGACCGCCGCGCTTCTCTCGGCGCGATTCCCTGTCGTCTCACCCACCGGCGCGCTCTCGGCCTGTTCGACCGACAACACGCGAGACGCTCACGTCTTCACCGGCGACGGCGGCTACGTCGACAGCTCCGCAGCATCGCCACTTGTCGAGACGCTGCCCGCACTCATACGCGAGACCGAGGAGCGCCTCACGACAAAGAAGGCAGACTCGTGCGTGCAGCCAGTGGTACTCCAGATCGACAACGGTTACGCCGATGTGACAGCCGCCGCCGACCGCGGACGGCTTCGAGAACTCAGCGCGCCGCTGGCGGGAACAGGCGCGACGACCGGATCGCGTGCTGACGCGGCGCGTCAGGCGCTCGCGCTCGCCGCACGACCGCGCTGCGCAGGCGTCACACGGCCGACCTACCTGCACATGTTCCCGGTTGCGCGCCCTGGCATCGAAGCACCCCTTGGCTGGAGCCTGTCGAAGGCGGCTCGAGAAGATCTCGACGAGCAGATCCGGTCGTTCGACAACGTGACGCAGATCTGCTTTGCGAAGGAATGGCTCGTTCCAGGTTACGACTGTCCCGTCGAGCCGAACGACCGTCCACAGCCACGCTTTCAATTGCCAGCCGACGTTGCACTCGGCGGCTACGGGTGGACCATCTTCCTCTTGCTGCTCGTCGGACCGCTCGTGTTCGCCGCGGCAGCCGCTGCAGTGTTCCTCGGAACAGAGTCGCATCGGTCACCGAGCAAACGAACCTCGACCTGAGCGGGAACCGCCGCTCAGACCAGTGCCTGGCGGCGGCGACGTCAGCCAGTGCACCACTGCACCGAGGCGCCGAGGTCGGCACGTCCAGGTTCGCGCCCACCGCAGTGGACTGTCCCGCTCCTTACCAGAGCGCTGGACGATCGTGTCCACTCACTCCACTCAGCTGGTCAGGCCACCCCGCACCAAACGGCCCGGCCGCTCGCCGGTGTCGGCGTCGTACGCACGGGTCTGCACACCCTGCACGACGGTCGCCACGTACCCCGACACCGGTTGCAGGTATCGCTGGCCACCGGCCGGAAGGTCGGCGTGCATCACCGGCCGCCGCACCGTGAGCGCGTCGAGTTCGATGACGTTGAAGTCCGCCCGTTGGCCCGGGGCAATCGTGCCGCGGTCGTGGAAGCCGTAGAGCTCTGCCGTTCTCCGGGTCTGCTGCTCGACCATGAACTCGAGCGGGATCAACGCACCCCGGGTGCGGTCCCGCGTCCAGTGCGTCAGCTGGGTGGTCGGACTCGACCCGTCGCAGATGAGCTTCACGTGGGCGCCGGCGTCGGCCAGTCCGACCACGGTGACCGGGTGCACGATCATCTCGCGGATCGCCTCGAGATCGCCGTGCATGTAGCCCGCGCCCGCCAGGCTGACGATGTTGGACCCGTCGCCCGCGGCGAGGAAGTCGTACATCGCCTCGATGGCCGACACGCCACTCGCCGCGGCGATCGCACCGAAGGTGCGGTCGAAACCGGGTTCGTAATCGACGACGTCGTCCAGGGCGAACATGAAGTCGGCGACGTTCTGCATGACCTCGGCGAACATCTCCATCGATCCGGCCTGCTCTCCGTCGACGTCGAACTCGCGCAGGATCCGGGCCTTCACCTCCGGGTCGCGCATGCGCTGCGCCCGAACCGCCACCGGCAGCCCGGCGAGCGCCCGGTACGACGGACGTCGCATGAACGGGTGGTACCCGTCGAGGCCGCCGAGGATGCCGACCGGGCGGGACGCGACCTGCGGGAACAACTGGGCACCGTCGGCGTTCATCGCCGTCGCGAAGTCCAGCACCGCGCGCCACGCCTCCGGGTCGTCGACATGCTGCACGGTCGTGAAGGTGACCTTCTGGCCGGTGCGTCGCGAGATGTCGGCGAGGAGCTCGAGTTCGTGCTCCTGGTCGAACCGCTCACCCCCGAGTCCCTCCATGCGTCCGAGCGACGACGACGTGATCGCCTCGAAGACGCCGCCACCACCGTCGGCCATCCCCGCGATGAGTTCGCCGAGTTCGATCTCGGTCGCGAAGGTCCCCGGCACCGCCGCGCCTCCGATGGCGCGATGGAAGATCGTGCGCGACGTCGAAAAGCCGACGGCCCCGGCCGCGGACGCTTCGGCGGTGAGCGCGCGCATCGTGGCGATGTCCTCCGCCGTGGCGTCCTCGTTGTTCACTCCCCGCTCACCCATGACGCCGAAGCGCAACGCGCCGTGCGCGAGTTGGGCAGCAATGTCGAGTGCGTACTTCCGACCGTCGAGGAAGTCGAGATACTCGGGGAAGCTGCTCCAGGCGCCCCACGGCACGCCCTCGTGCAGGGCGCTGCCGGGAATGTCCTCGACCCCCTCCATCAGTTCGATGAGGGTGTCCTGCTCCCCGGGCGGGCACGGCGCGAACCCCACGCCGCAGTTGCCCATCACCAGCGTGGTCACGCCGTTGGCGAACGAGGGATCGAGTTGGTCGTCCCAGGTGGCCTGGCCGTCGTAATGCGTGTGCAGGTCGACCCAGCCGGGGGTGACCGTGGCGCCATCTGCGTCGATCCGTCGATCACCGGCCAGTCGGCCACCGACGGCCGTGATCCGACCGTCGTCGACGCCGATGTCGCCGGTGAAGGCGGCCCCGCCCGTCCCGTCCACGATGGTCCCGCCGGTGATCACGAGATCGTGTGCCATTGATGCCCCTGTTCTCCGAGGCCGTGCGGCCCGGTCCCGCATGGTGGCACGGGTGGCGCACTCCGCGCTCGCCCCGAACTCCCGCCCGCCTGCGCTCGTTCATGTACCATCCGGTACAGGAACGAGAACCCGAGGAGGTGTCCCCATGGGCACGACCAAGATCGACGTGAGCACGACCCTGCCCGTCCCGCCGAGTGTCCTCTACCGGCGGCTGGCCGACCGTGCATCGTGGCCCGAGTGGTCCGGCCACGACCGGGCCGAGCTGGTGGAGCCCGCGACCTCCGGGGGTGACGGCGTCGGTGCGGTGTGGGTGATGCACCGCGGTCGGCGGACCCGGGCGCGCGAGCGCGTCGTCGAGCTCACCCCCGAACACCGCGTGGCCTACACCCTGCTGAGCGGTCTGCCCTTGACGGACTACCGCGCCGGGTTCGATCTCGCGCCTCACGGCGACGGCACCGAGGTGCACTGGCACTCGGAGTTCCGGGCCCGGACCGGGACCGGATGGATCTACCGGTTCGCGCTGGCGACGTTCATGCGGCGAGGGCTGGCGAAGCTCGGCGCACTCGGCACCGGCGCCTGAACCGATGGCACGCCCCAAGACCGACACGCGTGAGCGTCTTCTCGACGCGGCGATCAGCGTCGCCGCCGAACACGGGATCTCGCAGATGAGTCTGCGCCAACTCGCGGAGCACCTCGGTACGAGTCATCGGATGTTGGTGTTCCACTTCGGCTCCAAGGACGCGCTCCTGCTCGAGATCGTGCGCGCGGTCGAAGCACGACAACGTGCGTTCATCGCGCCGCCGCCCGCCGGCGGCGGCGCACCGGTCGCGCCGCGTCTCGACGAGCTGTGGGTTCGTCTCCGCGATCCGGAGATGTGGCCCTACGAGCGATTGTTCTTCGAGCTGTACGGCCAGGCACTCCAGGGTCGCGAGCCGGCTGGCCGCTTGCTCGACGGCGACGTCGCCGCGTGGGTCGACACCATGGCCGGACTCCTCGTCGAGATCGGCGTCGACGACGCGACGGCTCGCACCGACGCCCGCCTTGCCCTCGCCGTGTGTCGTGGGCTCCTGTTGGACCTCCTCGCGACCGAGGATGCGAGCCCGGTCGACGCAGCCATGCAGCGGTTCGGCACGTTCCTGGCTGCCGCCCACCCGGGTCTCAGACCGGCCGGCCCTGGAAGTCGTTGATCAACGAGACCTGCACGCGGCCGTCGTCGCGCGCGGCCGCGGCGAACTCGGCCAGCTTCTGCTCGTAGTAGGCCGCCCGGAGATCGCCTTCACGCCGCGCGTTGTAGGTCGGGTACAGCGCCCGGCGGTCTCGGCCCGATCGGTTCGCGCCGCTGCGATGAGGCGTGCGGGAGTGGAACCACAGTGTCGTGCCGGCAGCCACCGGCACGGATACCCACTCCAGCGCAGCCACGACGTCGGCGCGGATGCAGCCCTGATCGTCCATGGGGAGCACCGCGTCGAACGTCGACGACACGACTTCGAGACAGCCGTTCTCGACGTCGGCATCGTCGATGGCGACCATGCACGACACGTGCGTCTCGATGAAGCGGTACGCCGGCGCGTCCTGGTGCGGGGCGTAGCCCGCGCCCCCCGCCGCCTTGTAGTTGATCTTCTCCTTGTAGAGCACCGCCGGTTCGCCGAGGAGTGCACCGGCCGTGTCGAGCATCGCCCCCCGGGTGAGCAGCGCGCGGAGGCCGGCGTGGAACGGCACGAAGTTCTCGGTGCGACACAACCGCGGGCCCGCATCGGTCGCCTCCCGGTAGTGCAACCACTCCCCGTCGTCGGTCCACGCCATGACGTCGTCGACCCACGCCTGCAGGTCGGCGACCGATGCGTCGTCGAGCGTCCGTGTCAGCACCCACCCATGCTCGGCGAAGAAGCCGACCGCGTCCGGCGATGCATTCGGGAAGACGGGCGACGTCACCGCCGGGACGCTAGGGGAACCGACGACCGCGGTCAGACCCGCGCCGTCGTCACCCCGTACGCGTCCAGGACGGAGTCGACGACATCGACCCACGGCGTCGGCTCGATCCCGAACCGTTCGACGGTTTCGGACGCGTCGACCACGAACGGCCGCTCGAACTGCGGGAGGACCTCACCGAGTTCGCGGATCATCGGAGACACGGTCCCGGTCACGCGGATCAACCGCTTGGACAGCGTCGACACCTTCGGCGCGTGCACGCCGGCGCGCTCGGCGATCGACGCCAGTGCCTGTCGCTGGGTCATCGGCGGGTTCGACGGCACCATCCACGCGCGGCCGCCGGCGGACGGCTCCGCTCCGACCGCGACGAGGGTGCGGGCGACATCGGGGACGTAGGTCCACGTGTGTTCGACGTCGGCCGAACCCAGCACCCGCACGCGGCGTCCGGCCAGGAGCCGCGGGATGACCCGATCGCCCAGGTGGGACTGCGCGCCCGACTCGGGGCCGACGTAGTCGGACGCCCGGACCTCGGCCACCCGCACCCGGCCGGCCTCGTGGGCCGCCAACGCGTCGAGCCACATCCGGCGGCGGATGCCACCCTTCTTCCCGGTGGCACCGAGCGGCGTCGATGCCGTCATCGGCCCGTCGACCGCTCCGTAGGCGTAGAGATTCCCGGTGATGACGAGCATCGCGCCGGTCTGCTCCGCCGCCGCGAGCATCCCCGCCGCCATCGGCGGCCACTCCTGCGCCCAGCGGTGATAGGCGCGCGGGTTGACGCAGTTGTAGATGGCTGCGGCGCCCTGCGCGAGCCGGGCCAGTGCCCGCCTGTCCGCAACATCGACGGACACCGCCTCGACCCCCTCCAGGCCGGCACTGCTCCCCGACCGAGACCCGAGCACGACCTCGTGCCCGTCGGCGACCAGGAGGCGACTGACGCTGCGCCCGACCCCACCGGCTCCTACGACGACATGACGACCCATGTGAACCCTCCTCCACGACACCCCTCCCACTCTGGGAGAGCAGTGCTCTCGTTCAAGAGCATTGTTCGCGCATCTGGGACGGAATGTCAAGAGCGCTGCTCGCGATTCTTGCCATCGCTCTCGAAATGGTCGAAGATGGCACCATGCCTCCCGCCACCGCCCGCGCCCGGGCCCGGGCCGAAATCACCGCCGAGATCCTCGCCGTGGCCCGCGATCAGCTCGCGCAGCACGGGTCGGCGGCGCTGTCGCTGCGAGCGGTGGCCCGCGAGGTCGGCATGGCGTCGTCTGCGGTGTACCGCTACTTCCCGAGTCGCGACGACCTGCTCACCGCCCTCATCGTCGAGGCGTACGACAATCTCGGCGAAGCGGCCGAGACCGCGGCGAGCGCGGCGACCGGCGACCGGCGGGGACGGTGGCAGGCCATCTGCCGCGCCATCCGCGCGTGGGCGGTCACACACCCCCACGAGTACGCGTTGATCTACGGCAGCCCGGTCCCGGGCTACCGCGCCCCGACGACCACGATCGGCCCGGCCACCCGCGCGTCGGCGACGCTCATCCAGCTGCTCATCGACGCTCCCCCGTCGGCGCCAGCCACGCCGCCACCGTCGCCCGCCGCGATCCCGAAGGCCCTCGCTCCGGACTTCGCCCGACTGCAGACCACCTTCGTCGGTGTGCCCGACTCCACCATCGCCCGCGCCCTGATCGCGTGGTCGGCGCTGTTCGGCACCATCAGCTTCGCACTGTTCGGCCAGTTTCAC
>CAZJBJ010000131.1:0-10286 GCA_964544295.1 uncultured Bifidobacteriaceae bacterium | reverse complement strand
CCCCAGTCCCGGAAGGATTCGACGACGCGTTCCAGTCGGGGTTGGTTGACGAGCACGCTGCCGCCCTCGCCCATCGTGATGTGATGCGCGGGGTAGAAGCTCGTCGTGGCCAACGCACCGAAGGAACCCACGGGCGCGCCCCGATAGGTGGAGCCGACGGCGTCGCAGCAGTCCTCGACGAGCCAGAGGTCGTGGCGGTCGCACACCGCCCGCACCGCGTCGAGATCGAACGGGTTGCCGAGCGTGTGGGCGACCATGACCGCCCGCGTCCGGTCGCTGACCGCGGCCTCGAGTTGGGTCGGGTCGATGTTGAGCGTCGTCGGATCGACGTCCACGTACACCGGGACCAGACCGTGTTGGTAGAGCGGGGTCACGGTGGTGGGGAAGCCCGAGGCGCACGTGATGACCTCGTCGCCGGGGCGGAGGGCTTCGTCGCCCAGGCTGGCGGAGGTGAGCGCGGCCACCGCGAGCAGGTTGGCGGACGAGCCCGAGTTGCACAGACGCACGGCCCCGGCCCCCATCACCGTCGCGAACCGGGCTTCGAAGTCGTCGGCGAAGCGCCCGGTGGTCAGCCAGAAGTCGAGCGACGCGTCGACCAACCGCCCCATCTCGTCGCCGTCGAACACCTTGCCCGACACCGGGACCGGGGTCTCACCGGGGACGAACGGACGCGGCGCGAACGCGGTGGCGTGGTAGTCGCCGACCAGGCGCAGGATCTCGGCGCGCAGTTCGTCGGCGTTCACGACGCGAGGAAGCTGCGGTACCAGGCGACGGTGGCGGCGAGGCCGTCGTCGAGTCCGGTGGCCGGCGTCCAACCGAGACGGTCACGGGCCTTGGCGCTCGAGAGCCACTGGTCGTGGATCTCCCCGGGCGCCCGGTCGAGGATCTTCGGGGCGACCTCGGGCGTGCCGACAGCGCGGCAGGTGGCCTCGTACATCTCCATCACGGTGCGGGGCGATTCGTCGGAGAAGTTCCAGCCCTCGCCGGTGGCGATCGAACGGGCCCGCAGGGCCTCGGCCAAGGACGTGTACGCGGTGACCACATCGTCGACGTGGAGGTAGTCGCGCACGAACGTGCCGTCGCTGCGGATGATCGGTTGCTCGCCGCGCAGCAGCGACCGGATCGTGCCCGGCACGATGCGGGACCAGTTCAGGTCACCGGGACCGAAGATGTTGCCGCAGCGCGCGATGGCCAGCGGGATGCCGTAGGCGTGCGCGTACATCTGCGCGATGAGGTCGGCCGCCGCCTTCGACGCCTCGTACGGTTCGGTGCCGCCGAGCGGATGGGCTTCGGTGTAGGGCAGGACGTCGGCGGTGCCGTAGGCCTTGTCGCTCGACGCGATGACGACCGCCGAGACCACATCCGCGTGGCGGCGCACCGCTTCGAGGACGTTCCAGGTGCCGCGCACGTTCGCCTCGAGGGTCTGCACCGGTGCCCGGCGGGCGGCGCCGACGATCGTCTGCGCGCCGAGGTGGTACACGGTGTCGGGTTCGTGCAGGGCGATGGCGCGCTCCAACCGCGGGAGATCCTCCAATCCGCCGTTGACGACGGTCGTGGCCGCGACGAGCCCGCTGCGGTAGAGCTCGGACTGCGGGTCGACGTCGAGGACGAGCGCGATCACGTCGACCCCGTCGGCGAGGAGTTGGCGCACGAGCGCGCTGCCGACCATGCCGGTGGCGCCGGTGACGAGCGCGGTGCTCATGCGGACTCGTCCCGGGGCCAGACCGCCCACGGGGCGTCGCCGGCTTCCCACATCTCGTTCAGCATCAGGAACTCGCGGTAGGTGTCCATCGGCTGCCAGAACCCGTGGTGTTGATAGGCGACGAGTTGGTTGTCGGCGGCGAGTTTCTGGAGCGGCTCGTGCTCCAGGACGCAGTCCGGGTCGAGACCGGCGAGGACCTCGGGTTGGAACACGAAGAAGCCGGAGGACACCCAGTCGTCGGCCTGGGGCTTCTCCCGGAAGCGGGCGACGTCGGCGTTGTCGATGAGGTCCACGATGCCGAAGCGCGACAGGGGTCGGGTCGTGGTGATGGTCGCGAGCTTGCCGTGGGCGCGGTGGAACGCGAGCAGGGCGGTGAGGTCGACGTCCGCGAGTCCGTCGCCGTAGGTGACCACGAACGGTTCATGGTCGAGGTAGCGCTCGATGCGCTTGACCCGACCGCCGGTCTGGGTCAGTTCACCCGTGTCGGCGACGGTCACCTCCCACCCGGTCTCGAGGTGGGTGCCGTGGAAACGGACCGACGAGTGATCGCCGAGGGTGATGGTGAGGTCGCTGTTCCGGGCCTCGTAGTTGAGGAAATAGTCCTTGATCATCTGACCCCGGTAGCCCGCGCACAGCACGAAATCGGTCATGCCGTGGTGGGCGAAGAGCTTCATCAGGTGCCAGAGCACCGGGCGGCCACCGATCTCGACCATCGGTTTCGGTCGGTATTCGGTCTCCTCGCGCAACCGGGTGCCGAGGCCGCCGCAGAGGATGACGACCTTGGGAGCCATTCGCCGCAGGATAGTGGCGGGCCTGGTGGGTGTCGGTGACCGGTCCCGAGCGACGCCGGGCCTCAGCTGCCGCCCGAGACCGCCGTGCGGAGCCGATCGGCGGCGACCCGGAGTTCGGCGTCGTCCAGGGTGGCGAAGCTGAGGCGGACCGCATCGGCATGGTCGCCCGCCGCGACCGCGAACGCGGGGCCGGGCACGAACGCGACCCCGGCCGCCACCGCGTCGGGCAACAGATCGCGTGCTCGCATCGGGACCCGGCCCCACAGGAACATGCCGCCCGCCGGTCGGGCGGCGGGCACGACGTCGGCCAGCGCCGCGTGCAACGTTGCCGCGCGTGTTGCGAGGCGCGCGCGGAGCCGTTCCAGATGGTTGCCGAGGAACACGTCGTCGCCGAGCACGTCGGCCACGATCAGTTGGTTGAGGGCAGGCGTGTGGAGGTCGATGCTCTGCTTCGCGGTGATCACCGCGTCGCGCAACCACGGCGGTCCGGCGAGCCACCCGATCCGCAACCCGGGCGCGACGAACTTCGACGTCGATCCGAGGAAGACCGTGTGCTCGGGTGTGAGTTGCGCGATCGGAGCCGCCGGTGGCGCGCCGAAGTGCAGGGGGCGGTACGGGTCGTCCTCGATGATCACGAAGCCGTACCGCTGGGCGAGTGCCGCCAGTGACGCGCGCCGGTCGGCCGGGAGCGACGCGCCGGAGGGGTTCGAGAAGTTCGGCACGCAGTAGATCGCGCGCGGTCGCAGTCCACCGGCGAGGAGGTCGGCGAGGTGCGCAGGATCGAGACCGTCGGCATCCGTGCTGATCCCGACGAGGCGCGCCCCGTGGGCGGTGAACGCCTGCCGCGCCCCGAGATACACCGGGTTCTCCACCGCGACGACGTCACCGGGGTCAAGCAGGGTGCGGGCGACGAGATCGAGACCCTGCTGTGATCCGGTCGTGACGACGGCGCCGACGCCGTCCGGTGCGGCGGGATACGCCACGGTGCCCGTCGCGAGCAGGTCGAGCAACTCGTCGATCCCGGCGGTGGGCCCGTACTGGAGGGCCAACGGTCCGTAGCGCCCGGGGCGGGCGAGGGCCCGATCCGTCGCGGCCGCGATGCGCTCGGCGGGGATGGCATCGGCCGCCGGGAGGCCACCGGCGAGCGACAGGACCCCGGGTCGGTCGATCACCGCGAGGAGGTCCCGGATCTCGGAGGAGCGGGCGCGCGACGCGCCGCGAGCGAGCCGGGGGGCGACGACGGCCGGCGGGGTGAGTGCGGGGGAGGTCATCGGGCCAGTGAAGATCGCCGACGTGCCCGGCGGAAGGGCGTGTCGAAGGGGGGACCGACACTCCCACCCATGACGGGGACTCCCGTTGCACAATGGGGCGATGAGTCCCCGGGCCGATCTGGCCGCGTTCCTCCGGGCGCGTCGCAGCGCGGTCACGCCGGCGGACGTCGGTCTCGCACCCGGCCCCCGGCGCCGCACGCCGGGGCTACGGCGCGAGGAGGTCGCGCTCCTCGCCGGGGTGTCGGTGAGTTGGTACACGTGGTTGGAACAGGGACGGTCGATCAACGTGTCGATCGACGTGCTCGATGCGCTGGCCCGGACGTTGCGTCTCGACCCGGTCGAGCATCGGTACCTGCGCGAGCTCGCCGGCCATCCCGAAGGGCCGACGCCGACCGACGGTCCGGCCGAGTGTCCACCGGCGTTGGTCACCGTCATGCGACTCGTCGAACCCGCGCCGGCCTACGCGCTCGGTCCGACCTGGGACCTGCTCGCGTGGAACCGCGCGTTCGCGAGGTTGTTCCCGCCGATCGAGACGCTCGCGGCCGAGGACCGCAACCTGGTGTGGCTGATGTTCGGGAACGCCGACGCCCGGGCGCTGAACGGGGAGTGGGAGTCCGAGGCCCGCCAGACGTTGTCCCAGTTCCGGGCCGAGGTCACGCCGCGCGGCGAGGACCCCGCCGTCTCCACGCTCGTCGACCGGCTCCTGGCGGTCAGTGACGAGTTCCGCGAGTGGTGGCCCCGTCACGACGTCGCCCGCTTCCAGACCCACCGCCGGGTGTTCGACCACCCGCAGGCCGGCCGCTTGATCTTCGACAGCGAACAGTTGGCGTCGGTGGCGGCGCCGCAGGTCCGGATGATCGTGCATCTGCCGGTGGGGGGCGACGATTCGGTCGAACGCCTCGCCCGCATCGGATGACCGCCGGGATCCGGAGCGAGCGTTACCCTGCCGGGGTGGATTCACCCAAACAGATCGGGATCATCGTCGTCGCCTACAACGCGGCGTCCACGCTGGCCAAGGTGCTCGACCGCATCCCCGGCGAGTTCGTGCCCCGCATCGCCAAGATCCTGATCTGTGACAACGCGTCCGAGGACCAGACCTATCTCGTCGGCCTCGGCTACAAGCAGGTCGACGGCCGCCGGTTGCCCATCGAGGTGATCCGGAACCCCACGAACGTCGGCTACGGCGGCAACCAGAAGGTCGGCTACCAGTGGGCGGTGGAGCACGACCTCGACATCGTCGTGCTGCTCCACGCCGACGGCCAGTACGCGCCCGAGGCACTCCCCGACATCGTGGCGCCGCTCGAACGAGGCGAGGCCGACGCGGTGTTCGGCTCGCGCATGATGACCCCCGGCGGGGCGCGCAAGGGCGGGATGCCCATCTACAAGGTCATCGGCAACAAGGTGCTCTCGACGATCGAGAACCGGCTGGCCGGCACCGACCTCAGCGAGTGGCACAGCGGGTATCGCGCCTATTCGGTCGCGGCGCTGCGGGACGTGCCGTTCATGGCCAACACCGACGAGTACGACTTCGACACCGAGATCATCCTGCAGTTCCACGAGGCCGGGAAGCACATCATCGAGATCCCGATCCCCACCTTCTACGGCGACGAGATCTCGTACGTGAACGGACCGCGCTACGCCAAGGACATCATCAAGGACGTGCTGCGCTACCGCGCGCACAAGATCGGGATCGGCAAGGGCGACACCGCATTCGCGTCGAGCCTGGCGACGCCCACCAAGGAGGGCACGACCGCCGCGAGTCGGCTGCTGGCGTGGCTCTCGAGCATGCCCGCCGGTGGTCAGGTGCTGGTCGTGGGGCGCGAAGCCGAGACCTGGCTGCCGGTGCTGCGAGGCGCCGGCCACGACGTGACCGCGGTGGTGAGCCCGGATCGGGACGCGGGAGCCACCGAGGCCGGATGTGTGGCGGCCGACCTCGGGGGCGACCTCGCCGAGACGCTCGCGGCCGCCGGTGCGGCGCCCGGTGGCTATTCGGCGATCGTCGGCGTCGACGCGCTCGGCATGGTCCGGGACCCGGAGACGCTCCTGGCGCAGTTCAGGTCCGTGCTCGCGCCCGGTGGGCGCATCCTCCTCAGCGTCCCGAACTTCGCCCACTGGTATCCGCGCCTTCGCCTCTTCAGCGGCCGCTGGGGGTACGACACGCGCGGTCTGCTGGACGAGGCGCAGCTCCGGCACTTCACCGGCCCCGACCTCGACGCACTGTTCGCCGACGCCGGGTTCGACGTGCGCCGCCGTGAGACCGTGGGCCTGCCGGTGGAACCCGATCAGTCCCGGGTGGTCGCGGCGGCCGACGTGGTGGGCCTGGCCGTGCGGCCGGGTCTGTTCACCTACCACTACCTCTACGAGGTCATGCCACCCGCGACCTGATCGCGACGAGGGTGACGCCGCGGGTCAGTTGCCGTGCGCGTCGCGGATCGCCCGGCAGACGCGCCGGTCGGGAGGGGCGCTCCGCAGCGTCGGGAACGTCGTCGCCACTCCCGACGCGTCGGCCGGAGCCGTCCCGATCGTCGGTTCGCCGTCGGGCAGGTCGCGGACCGCGTTCCGCTGCCACGCGTCGATCCCGTTGATGCGAACCCGGAACAGTCGGAGCGGATCGGACTGCACGATCTCGATGCGCAGTGGTGCGCCGGGGTCGACCTGCGCCGGAGGATCGCGGTCGGGGAACTGCAATGAACCGTCCGGGTTGCGGAAGCTGCGACTCACGTGGAAGCCGTCCCGATCGCGTCGCAGTGCGAGTACGTCCGGTCCGTTCGGTGTCGACCACGCCGCGATCGGCAACCACGTCGCAGCGTCGACGGGCGGTTGGTCGGCCACCAGGGTGAAGACGCCCCCGGCCGGGGTGCCCGCGACGACCCGCCAGTGGTCGCCGTCGGACCAGTAGATCCCCGCGCACTCGCCGACGACGGCGGTGGTGCCGGAGCGGGCCGGCGTCGACGGGAGTTCCGTCACGAACGCGGTCATCGGCGTGCCGGTGCCGAGATCCGCGCTGATCCGGTACTGCGTGGTGATGAACTCGGCGCGGAGCGACTCGGGGTGGGGGGAGTCGAGGCGTTGGAACCAGAGCGCGAGCGAGAGGTTGATCCAGACGCCGACGAGCGCGAGCGTCGCGAGGCCGACGAGCAGCGCGGTGTGCCATCGCCGCCGGCGCGCGGGCGCGGCCTCGCGGCGGGCGACGATCGTGTGGAGGCCGGCGAGACTCCCGATCACGACCAGGGGGAGCCAGTCGCCGAGGTAGCGCTGGGCGATGAAGGCGATCGTGAGGACGAGCACCGTGCCGACCGCGGCGCCGACGAGGGGGATGCGCAGCACGCGCGCGCGGTCGGTGCGCGCGAACCGGCGCGAGCAGGCGGCGAGGATGCCGACGATGGTGAGCAGGGCGAGCGCCGGCATCGACGCGGTCACGCTGCTCGACACGTCGAGGGCCATGACCGGTTGACCGATCAGCGTGGGCCGGAAGCGCGGGAAGGTCAGCCAGGGGAACAGCCCGTTGCCGGCGAGCGCGTCGGGGCGCAGGTACTGCAGCACGGTCGTCGGCACGTACTTGAGGGCGAAGTAGGTGCCGTGGTTGGCGTCGAGCGGACCGCGGGCGTCGGCGTTGAACGAGAAGAGGACCTGCTTGCGCCACGGCACCGACAGCAGCGAGTCGAATCGGGCCCAGTTGACGTACACGTAGGCCATCACCGGCACAGCGACGGCGACGAGCGTGCGGGGGATCCACCGGGGGTCGTTGCGCTCGCCGGGCGCCGCGGGCCGGCCGTCCGCGGCTGGGCGTCTGCGGGTCCGGATCCACGCCACCACCTGACCGGCCAGGACCAACCCGAGCGCGACGACGGGGCCGAGCCCGACCGACGCGCGCGACGAGAAGGCGAGGGTCGCGGCGGCGCTCGCGCCGACGAGTCGTGCGACCGACGGCGCGCGCGAGAACGCGATGATGCGTTCGTACGCGAGGAGTGCCCAGGCGACGCCCCACAGGATCGCCTCGTGGTACACCCAGGCGCGGCTGGCCAGGAACAGCGCACTGGATCCGGCGCCGAGCGCGATGGGTGCGGCCGCGGCCAGCACGAGATCCAGGCGACCGACGGTCGCGTCGCCGCGGAGGAGGTCACGGATTCGCCAGTGCAACGCGGCCACTCCGACGAGCATGGTGGCGAACGCCAGCACCATCGACAGTTGGGTGAGCCGTCCGTAGGTCGACGGGGCGAACTGGATCAGCGGCATCCGCAGGATCGACGGCCACGGGCCGAAGTACGTGTAGGTCTTGTCGCCGATGCGGAATCCCTCGAAGGCGAGCTCGGAGGCGGAGACGTTCCAGTGTCCGTGCAGCAGCGCCCGGGCCTGCGCGTCGTAGAAGTTGCCGAACGGTTCGCGGACCATGAAGTCGAACCGGTCGGCGGCGAGGACCCAGGCGAAGATCGCGAACGACACGACCGAGCCGAGCAGGCTCGCGACGAAGAACGGCCGGCGACCGGGGGACGGGGTCATCGACGACGTTCGGTGCAGCAGGGTGTGCGTCCGAGGCCGGGATGCATCAGGAACGCAGCACCACGCCGGGAGTCGCGGCCAGGCCGTCGTCGGCGGGCGCACCGTCGACGCGGATCGGAACACCGTTGACGAGCGTGTGGGTCATCCCGGTCGGTTGGTCGGCGGTGAGCCGCTCGCCGTCGGCCGGGAAGTCGCGGATCCGCCGCAGTGGTCCCGGGGCGACGGTCGCCGGATCGAACACCGTGATGTCGGCGGCCATCCCGACCGCGAGGCGGCCGCGACCGCCGGCCGGCGCGTCCAAGCCGTACACCGCGGCCGGTTCGGCGGTGAGCTTGTGGACGGCTCGCTCCAGGGAGATCACGTCCTTCTCCCGGACCCAGTTGCCGAGCAGGTCGGTGGGGAGGCACGCGTCGCACAACTGGCTGACGTGCGCGCCCGAATCCGCCAGGCCCAGCAGGCAACCCTCCTGTTGGAGCAGCCACGCGATCGCGTCGGGATCGTTGTTGGCGAGCACGCTGCGGAAGCGGGTGTCGAGATGGTCGGTGAGCGCAAGGTCGAGCATGACGTCGAGCGGGGTGCACCCGCGCTCCTTGGCCAGGTCGACGACGCGACGGCCGACGAGATCGGAGTGCGCGTCGGACTCGGCGACCTCGATCGAGGGCCAGTTGGGCCGGATCATCGTCTTGGTGTCGAGGTCCTCGAGCGCGGTGCGGCGCCAGTCGGGGTCGCGGTACGCGGCCAGGCGCGCCTCGTCGCCCGCGTTCATCAGCGCGGCGAAGGCAGGCGCCTGGTTGAACGTGAACGGTTCGCGCAGGTTCATCTGGAACGCCAGGACCCGCACCGAGATCTGCGGCCACACCTGGCCGCCCGCGCCGAGGGCGGCGTTGTTGTCCTCGATGATCTGCTCGTGCCACGGGTGCCCCTTCACCGTGAGCAGCGCGGTCCAGGTCAGCGGGCGGCCGATGCGGGCCTGGAGGCCGTACACGTCGGCGTGGCGGATCTTCTCGCCGGGCAGGAGTGCCGCCACCCCCTTGCCGAGATCGCGCAGTGGCTGGAGGAGGGCTTCGACTTCGGCGAGGTCGGCGCGTCGGCTCGGCACCGGACGACCGCGGTCGCCGTTGTGTGTGCCCGAGGAGCTGGTGGCAAAACCCATGGCGCCGGCTTCCATCGCCTCGTGGACGACCGCCTGCATGGTCCGGAGCTCGTCCGCGGTCGGGTCACGGTCGTAGCCGTCCTCGCCCATCACGAAGATCCGCAGCGCGGTGTGGCCGATGTAGACGCCGTAGTTGAGGGCGCTGCCGTGCCGGGCGACCGAGTCCAGGTACTCGGGGAACGTCTCGAAGTCCCACGGGATCCCGGCGGCGAGCGTGTCGAGGTCCATGTCCTCCACGTGTTGGAGGGTCCGGGCGAGGAGGTCCCGGTGTTCGGGGCGGCACGGGGCGATCGAGAAGCCGCAATTGCCGGCGATCACCGTCGTCACCCCGTGGAAGCTGGACGGGGTGAGGGCGGGATCCCAGAAGACCTGTGCGTCGTAGTGGGAGTGGATGTCGATGAATCCGGGCGTGACCGCCTGGCCGCCTGCGTCGAGGATCCGGTCTCCGGAGAGCCCGGTGCCGATCTCGCTGATGATGCCGTCGGTGACCGCCACGTCGGCGACGAATCCGGGGTCACCCGTCCCGTCCAGGACGGTTCCCCCACGGATCACGAGATCGGCGCGCATCGTGCCCTCCTCAATCGGCGACCCCCGCACGTTACGCGTCCCGTCAGGGCGGCGGGCGCGAGTCCCGAGGGGACCCGAATGCCCAGTACACTGGGGGTTCCCCCCTTTTCCCGGAGAGTTTCTGTATGTCCGCGCGCGCCCGTCGCGATGATCTGCGCAACGTCGCCATCATCGCCCACGTCGACCACGGCAAGACCACGCTCGTCGATGCCATGTTGTGGCAGACCGGCGCGTTCCGCGCCAACCAGGACGTCAACGATCGGGTCATGGACTCCAACGACCTCGAACGCGAGAAGGGCATC
>CAZJBJ010000130.1:0-10492 GCA_964544295.1 uncultured Bifidobacteriaceae bacterium | reverse complement strand
TGCCCTTCGGCGAGATGCCCGCCGGCATCGCGTTGAACATCGCGATCTTCGATGTGGCGACCCACGCTGTCGATCTCGCACGCGCGACGGGACAACACGTCACGGACACCGAAATGCTCGAGGGTGCCCTGGCGATCGGTCAACAGATGCTCGGCCCCGACCTGCGGGTGCCCGGTGTCTTCGGTGCGGAGCAGCCGTGCGACGACACGGCCCCGATCGAGGACCGACTCCTGACCTTCGCCGGCCGCGAGATCTGACGCAGCGGGGCGGGCAGTCTCGACCGCCACGCGAACCGGGCCGCGGGTCCGGTCGCCGAAGTCGGTAGCGTCCTGTCGTGCCCGATGTGCCGTCCGTACCGACGCAGAACTGGTTCAACGACATCGCGGCGTTCCTCGGGCCTGCGTACCTGCGGAACGCGTTCACCAAGGGGACGGTGCAGGAGGTCGACTTCCTCGTCGACGCCCTGGGACTGAGATCCGGGATGCGGGTGCTCGACGTCGGGTGCGGGCCGGGGCGCCACGCCCTGGAGCTCGCCCGGCGGGGCATCACGGTCCGTGGCGTGGACCTCTCGCCGGATTTTGTCGAGCTCGCTTGCGCCGAGACCGGTGACCTCCCGGCGACCTTCGAGGTCCTCGACGTCCGCGACCTCGCCACCGATGCCGAATACGACGCCGCCATCTGCCTCTGTCAGGGCGGCTTCGGCCTGCTCGGAGGGGAGGACGACGAAGCGGTCTTCGGCCGGATCGTGCGGGCGGTCCGGCCCGGCGGGGGCCTCGCGCTCAGCGCATTCTCCAGCTATTTCGCCCTCCATTGGATCGAGGACGGGGACCGGTTCGACCCGGCGACGGGCGTCAACCACGAGGTGGCCACACTCCGCAACGGCGAGGGCGCCGAGACCACGGCCGACCTCTGGACCACCTGTTTCACGGCCCGGGAACTCCGCCTCCTGGCGAGCGCAGCCGGCCTCACCGAGATCCGGGTGAGCGGAGTGACGCCCGGGGACTACGGAACGGGCCCGGTGGCGCTCGACCGGCCGGAACTCCTGCTTCTCGCACGCGTACCCCCCGCCCGCTAGCCTGACCCGGTTCCCCTTACCGGAGCTCTGTTCACCCGCGAGATCAACCCGATCCCGCCCGACCGTTACCCATCTGTAGGAGACCGACTCCCTTGTCCGAGACCGAGACCGACCAAGCCGCACCCACGAGTGAGGCTGCCGACACCACCACCGAAGCAGTGACCGACGCCGCCACCCCGGCGGGCGACGCGACGACACCGGCGAGCGACGCCACCGAGACGACCGAGACCACCGAGAACGACTCCGCCATCGACGACGCGTTCACCGAGATCACCGAGGTGGTCCTGAACGACCTCGGTGACATGTCCTTCGCCGACGCGGTCGACGCCACGCTCGTCGAGTTCGACGAAGGCGGGCTCGTCACCGGCACCGTCGTCAAGATCGACTCCGACGAAGTGCTCCTCGACATCGGCTTCAAGTCCGAGGGCGTCATCCCGTCGAAGGAACTGTCGATCCGCAACGACGTCAACCCGTCGGAGATCGTCACCCTCGGCGAGGTCCTCGAAGCGCTCGTCCTCCAGAAGGAGGACAAGGACGGTCGTCTCATCCTGTCCAAGAAGCGTGCGCAGTACGAGCGGGCGTGGGGCAACATCGAGAAGCTCAAGGACGAGGACGGCATCGTCAGCGGTCCGGTCATCGAAGTGGTCAAGGGCGGGCTCATCCTCGACATCGGCCTGCGCGGCTTCCTGCCCGCGTCGCTCGTCGATCTTCGCCGCGTGCGCGATCTGCAGCCGTTCGTCGGCAAGGAACTCGAGTGCAAGATCATCGAGCTCGACAAGAACCGCAACAACGTGGTGCTCTCACGACGCGCGTACCTCGAAGAGACCCAGCGTGAACAGCGGGACGAGTTCCTGACGAACCTCAAGCCGGGCGAGATCCGGCCGGGTGTCGTGTCGAGCGTCGTCAACTTCGGTGCGTTCGTCGACCTCGGCGGCATGGACGGACTCGTCCACGTCTCCGAACTGTCGTGGAAGCACGTCGACCACCCGAGTTCGGTCGTCACCGTCGGCGACGAGGTCACCGTGCAGGTGCTCGACGTCGACCTCTCCCGCGAGCGGATCTCGCTCTCGTTGAAGGCGACCCAACAGGACCCGTGGCAGGAGTTCGCCACCGGTCACCAGGTCGGCGAGCTCGTCTACGGACGCGTCACCAAGCTCGTACCGTTCGGTGCGTTCGTCCAGGTCGGCGACGGCATCGAAGGTCTCGTGCACATCTCCGAGATGGCGGTGCACCACGTCGAGGCGCCCGAGCAGGTCGTCACGCCCGGTGAGGAACTGTGGGTCAAGATCATCGACATCGATCTCGACCGTCGGCGCATCTCGCTGTCGATCAAGCAGGCCGCCGAGGGTGGCGTCGTCGCCGCCGAGTACCAGGACCAGTTCGGCGAGCACGCCTACGACGAAGAGGGCAACTACATCGGCCCCGAGATCCCGGTGGAGGACGAAACCGCGTCCGCCGAGGGTGCGGAGCCGGTCGCCGAGGGCGCCGAGGTCGTCGACGCATCGGCAGAGGCCGAGATCGTCGCCGACGCGGCACCCGAGCCCGACGTCACCACCGAGGGGTAGTTCGCGTGCACCTGCGGGTCACCGCAGGTGCACGATCCCCATCCGCACACCGGAGATGACCGCCTGCGTGCGGTCGCGGGCGTCCAACTTCGCGTAGATCGACGCGAGGTGGTTCTTGACGGTCTTCACGCTGATGAAGAGTTCGCGACCGATCTCGGTCGTCGACCGACCGTCGGCCACGGCCTGGAGGACCTCGCGCTCGCGTCGGGTCAGGGGACCGGTGTTGTCGTCGTCCTGCACCTCGTCGGCGACGGGTTCCTCGGGGAACTGCGCCAACATCGCCTGCGCGATGTCCGGGCTCACCAACATCTCGCCCGCGGCGACGGTGCGCACCGCGGCCACGACCTCACGCAACTCGCAGTCCTTGGTGAGGAAGCCGGCCGCGCCGGCGCGGATCGCCTGCGCCCGCAGTGCGTCCTCGTCGTGCATCGTGAGAACGAGGATTCGCGCCGACGACGACGAGGCGCTGATCCGGCGGGTCGCCTCGATGCCGTCGAGAATCGGCATGCTGACGTCCATCAGGACGACGTCGGGGACGAGCGCCTGCGTGAGGGCGACGGCCTCGTTGCCGTCACCGGCCTCGCCGACCACGGTGAGACCGGACTCTTCCAACGCCCGCCGCACCGCCTGGCGCAACATCTGGTGGTCGTCTGCGAGCAACACTCGGGTCACGAACTTGCCTCCATCTCGATCATCACTGCCGTACCGACTCCCAGTCGACTCTCGAACCGCACGCGCGCACCGATGGCGTCGGCGCGCTCGCGGATACCCACGAGACCGTAACGCTCGGGGTTCGGCTTGGTCGGGTCCATCCCCGCGCCGTCGTCGCGCACGCTGAGGCGCGCGTGACCGTCCGAGCAATCCCATACGACGTGCACACTCGTCGCATCGGCATGTCGTTCGACGTTCGTGAGTGCTTCCTGAAAGATGCGCCACAGCTCCTGCTCGACCTGCCGAGCGAGGCGTCGTTCCGGACAAACCGTCTCGAACGTGGCCGCAACGCCGGTGCGGTCCGACCACCGGCGCAGGTACGGCTCCGCCAACGGCACGAGGCCTTCTTCTTCGGTGACGGTCGTGCGCAGTTGGTAGAGCGTCTCGCGGAGTTCGACCACGACCTGGCGCACCGTCCGGTGCAACTCCGGCAGCGCGGGATCGCTGTAGCGGTTGGAGAGTCGGTCGAGCTCGAAGCCGATGTAGGCGAGGGACTGCGCGGTGCGGTCGTGCAGGTCACGGGCGATGCGGGCCCGTTCGGCCTCGGCGCCGAGCGTGCGGAGCCGCCCGAACCAGCGGGCGTTGTCGACCGCGAGGGCGAGGGACGACGCGATGCGGGCAAACAGCTCGGCGTCGGCCCCGCTGATCCGTTCCGGGGCGCGATGCTCGACCGAGAGCACCCCCACGATCCGTTCGGGCGTGCGCAACCCCACGACCATGCCGCTGCTCGCGAACTCCCGGTTCCAGAGCTCCGACTGGCTCGTCGTGCTCTCCACTCTCACGACGCCGGGCTTGTCGAGCGCGGAGCGGACGCGCGTCGGCAGGTCGGTGGTCTCGAGGTGTTCGTCGATCGCGACGCCCTCGGCCAGCTGCGTCCGCCACGAATCGCTGGTCTCGTCGGCGAGGAGCACCACGAGCACATCCGGCGCGAACACTTCGCGCAGCGTGTCGCGCGCCGATGCAACGACCTCGGCGAGGTCGAGCGAATCGGGAAGGGTGCGCACGACGTCGTGGAGCGCGTGGAAGAGGTCGTTCGCGAGCGCCATGCGGGACACTTCGTCGGCCGACTCCCGTTCCCGCTGTTCGGCCTCCAGCCACAACTGGCGCGTGTAACCACCGACGACGGCCGCGGCCGCGACGACGAGGGACGCGAAGAGTCCCGTGCGCAACGCGTTCTCGCTCGCGCCGCCGATCACATCGGCCATCAGGATGGTGCCGGCGGTGAAGACCGCACCGAAGAACCCTTCGCGGTAGCCCCAGCCGTACGCGGCCAGCAGCACCGTCGGGATCGGCATGAGCAGGAACGGGCTGGACCAGGTATCGGTGATCGCGATCGAGCCGACCGCGATCAGCAGGTCCACGACGACCAGCGCCTCGGCGCGCCAGGTGGCCGGGTAGATGTTGATCGGGCGGAGCGTGCGGTAGACGGTGTTGGCGAGGAGGAGGCCACCGGCGATGTACAGCGCGTGCGGGTCGGGTTGACTCGTCGTCACCGACAACACCACGCCGACCGCGAGGCAGACCCAGCGCAGCCAGGTAGCCAGCGGACCGAGCCGCCCCAGTTCCTCGACCGAACGCGGATTGAGCCGGGGTCCGATCCGGCGACCCCAGCGGGTGGAGCGGAACTTCACCCGGCTGGCCCGGCGGCTGGCCCGGGCCGCCCGGCGTTGCACAGCCTTGCTCGGCGCCGCGGTACGGGGCGCGCTGGGTGCGGGTGGGGAGGTCGAGGTCGCTTCGATCCGGCAATTGTGACCGGTCGCGCGGCCGCGGACCGGTCAATCCGCTCGGACGTCTCGCCTCCTAGGATCCGCTGATGCTCTTGGTGGGACTCACCGGCGGGATCGGTGCGGGCAAGTCGACGGTCGCCGGCCTGCTTGCGGACCACGGCGCGGTGATCCTCGACGCCGATCAGGTGGCGCGCGACGTCGTCGAACCTGATCAGCCCGCCTTCCAAGCTCTGGTCGAAGAGTTCGGGCCCGAGATCGTCGGACCCGACGGGCGGCTCGACCGCGCGGCCGTCGCCGCGAAAGCGTTCGCCACCCCGGAGGGAAAGGCGGCGCTCGATGCCATCACCCACCCGGCGATCCACGCCGAGTTCGGCAAGCGGATGAGCGAAGCGCCCGCCGATGCCATCGTGGTGATGGACGTTCCGCTCCTCGTCGAGTCCGGGACCGCGGCCGAGCGGGGTTACGAGGTCGTGATCGTCGTGGAGGCACCCGAACATCTCCGACTCGACCGGCTCGAAGGTCGAGGCCTCGAGCGCACCGACGCCCAGGCCCGGATGCGCGCCCAGGCCACCGACGAGCAACGGCGCGCCGTCGCCACCCACCTGATCGACAACGGCGCCGACCACGAGTCGCTCACCACCCAGGTCGACGCCCTCTGGGCCGACCTCCAGACCCGCCACGCCGCCAAGTCCTGACCCTCCCACGCCCGCTCGACCCGCGCCCGCTCGACCCGCGCCCGCTCGACCCGCGCCCGCTCGACCACCCGCGCCCGCTCGACTTTTGAACGAAGTTGTACAGCGGGGTGTTCAACTTCGTTCAAAAGTCGGCAGTTGGGGCTGCATGAGCGCGCGGAGACGGTCGAGAGTCCACCGAGGGCGATGGACGATGTCGAACCAGGTGAGGCGGACGACCTGCCAGCCCGCGGCGGTGAGTCTGCGATCGCGCTCGGCATCTGCGGTCCGGTCCAGCAAGGCGCTGTGGTGTTCCTTGCCGTCGGTTTCTATGACGATCCGGTGCTCTCGGTAGACGAAGTCGACACAACCGATCCACCCGTCGGCGTCTCCGAGATCGACCTGCCGATCCGGTTGCGAGAGACCGCTGGACGTGATCAGGTCGACGAACTCGTGCTCGAGTACCGACGCCGGGGCGACGAAGTCGTCGCCCCTCGCCTCTAGGATGGAACGAATCACCGTGCTCCGGCGGCGGCCTCGTGCCCCCAGGTCCCGGGCGACGCGGGAGAGGTCGACGAGCGTCAGGGAACCTCGACCGAATGCCGTGTCGACGGCCCGGGCGAGACGCGCCGGCCGAAGCACGGCACTGAGGTCGAAGAACGTCCTCGCCACCGTCGTGACCGGAATGCCGTGGATCCGCTGCACGTGGTGGTCGGGGAGCACGTTGCTGCGATGTTGGATCACCCCTGGCCGTCGCACGTAACTCCCGGTCCGGGTCGAGATCTCGACGATCTCCCCGAATCCCGGCTCGCCGTGCAGTCGTGCCGCACATCGGTGGGAAGCGCAGCCGGAGCACCTCGTCCCGAGCAACGTCGCCATCACCCTGGCCTCGAACGTCGAGGGACTACCGAGCAGTCTGAGGACGCCGTCGCCGGCCGACTCCCACCTTCCGGTCGCGCGCCGATGCGCCACCATCCGTCGGGTTCCTTGGAGGAGGAGCACTTGCTGGACACTGAAGTGGCCGAGCTGTCTGGACGCGAGCTCCTCGACGCGCCGATCGATCTCGGCGGTCACGGCGTCGACCCTACCGACGAGGTGTGACAGCCATGATGCGCCAGTCGGTCCGGACCGCACCGACCCGACGTTCCCGCCGACTTTTGAACGAAGTTGTACCGCCCAGTGTGCAACTTCGTTCAAAAGTCGGGGCGGGGTGGGGACGGGCGGGGTGGGGACGGGGTGGGTGGGGACGGGGTGGGTGGGGACGGGGTGGGGGGGGGTGGTCGCACGGGGTCGGTAGGGTGCGGAGGTGCCCGAGTTCCAGCTGGTGTCCGATTTCGAACCCGCCGGTGATCAGCCGACGGCCATCGCCGAGCTGAGTGCCGGGGGCGAGGCGGGGGCGCGGTACCAGACCCTCCTCGGCATCACCGGGTCCGGCAAGTCCTTCACCATCGCCGGCCTCATCGCCGCGGTCCAGCGGCCGACGCTGATCCTCGCCCCCAACAAGAGCCTGGCCGCGCAGTTGGCGGCGGAGTTCCGCGAGTTCTTCCCGCACAACCGCGTCGAGTACTTCGTCTCGTACTACGACTACTACCAGCCCGAGGCGTACCTCCCGTCGAGCGACACGTACATCGAGAAGGACTCCTCGATCAACGACGAGATCGACCGCTTGCGCCACAGCGCCACGAGCGCGCTCCTGAGCAGGCGGGACGTCGTCATCATCGCGAGTGTCTCAGCCATCTACGGCCTCGGTTCCCCGGAGACCTACGCCACGCAACTCCTGACCCTCAACGTCGGCGAGGAGCACGACCAGCGGGCGATCCTCAAACGTCTCGTCGAGCTGCAGTACGAGCGCAACGACATGTCGTTCGTCCGCAACAAGTTCCGGGTGCGGGGCGACACGATCGAGATCTTCCCGGCGTACGAGGAGCGGGGCATCCGGGTCCAGCTCTTCGGCGACGAGATCGAGCGGATCATGTCGGTGGATCCGGTCACCGGCGAACTCGTCGAGGATCTCGAGACCCTCGTGCTGTTCCCGGCGTCGCACTATGTGACGCAGGAGGAGCAGCTCAAGAAGTCGATGGAGGGGATCGAGGCCGAGCTGTACGAGCGCCTCGAATGGCTGGAGGCGCGGGGCAAACTTCTCGAAGCGCAACGGCTCCGGATGCGCACCACGTACGACCTCGAGATGATGCGCGAGATCGGGTTCTGTTCCGGGATCGAGAACTACTCCCGCCACCTCGACGGTCGGGCCCCGGGCGAGGCGCCGTACACATTGCTCGACTACTTCCCCGACGATTTCCTCATGGTGCTCGACGAGAGCCACGTGACCGTGCCGCAGCTGCACGGCCAGTACGAAGGTGACCGGTCCCGGAAGGAGACCCTCGTCGAGCACGGCTTCCGACTCCCGAGCGCGATGGACAACCGGCCACTGCGGTTCGAGGAGTTCGGCGAGAAGATCAACCAGGTCGTGTTCATGTCGGCCACACCGAGCGCGTACGAGTTGGAAGTGTCGACCAAGGTCGTCGAGCAGGTCGTGCGGCCGACGGGCCTGATGGATCCGGAGGTCGTGATCCGGCCGACCAAGGGCCAGATCGACGATCTCGTCGCCGAGATCAACGCCCGGGCCGAGCGGGACCAACGGGTGCTCGTGACCACGCTCACCAAGAAGATGTCCGAGGACCTCACCGACTATCTCCTCGAACTGGGGATCCGAGTGCGCTACCTGCACAGCGAGGTCGACACGTTGGAGCGGGTCGAGATCCTGCGGTCGCTGCGGCTCGGCGAGTTCGACGTGCTCATCGGGATCAACCTGCTCCGGGAGGGTCTCGACCTCCCCGAGGTGTCGTTCGTGGCGATCCTCGACGCCGACAAGGAAGGGTTCCTCCGCTCGTCGACCGCACTCATCCAGACGATGGGCCGGGCGGCGCGCAACGTCGACGGTCAGGTCGTGATGTACGCGGACCAGGTGACCGATTCGATGCGCTTCGCGATCAGCGAGACCAACCGCCGCCGCAAGCGCCAACTCGAATACAACGAAGAACACGGCATCGACCCCCAGACCATTCGCAAGAAGGTCACCGACATCCTGGAGATGGTGCGCCTCCGCGACGGGGACGACACCGCCGCGGCCGGCGGCGGCAGTGGTCGGGGCCGAGGGAAGAACCGGCGGAGCAGCGCGCTCTTCGCCGATCTCCAGGGCGTGCCCCCCGACGAACTCGGTCGGCTCATCCAGAGCCTTCAGGAGGAGATGCACGAGGCCGCGAAGGAACTCCGCTTCGAGGAGGCCGCGCGCCTGCGCGACGAGATCAACGAGTTGAAGCGGGAGCTGAAGGCCGTCAGCTGAGGGCGAACGTGCGGGCGATCTGTTCGACGTGGCGGTGGTCCGTCCCGCAGCAGCCGCCCACGACCACGAGTCCCGGCAGCGAGTCTCGTAAGCGCAGGTAGCGAGCGGCGAGATCCACGGGATCACCCGAGTCGAGCACTTCCATCTCGTCCAACTCGGCGTGACTGAGCGTCGACGCGTTGGCCCGGATCCCGCGGACGCGCCGTGACCACGGGGCGGAGGAATCGAGCACGCCGTCGAAGTGCGACGGATGCGCGCAGTTGATCATGAAGTGCAACGCGTATCCGTCGGTGGCGGCGTCGACGGCCTCGATCGCCTCACCCAACGGCGTACCGGACGGCAGCCGTCCATCGGTCTCCACGGTGAACGAGATGACCACCGGCATGTCCCGATCCCGGGCGGCCCGCACGATGCCGATCGCCTCGTCGACGTACCCGATCGTCATCGCAGTCACGAGATCGGCCGACGTCGCGGCGACACAACCGATCTGGAATCCGTGGTACTCGGCGGCGGCGTCGGCCGTCATCACCTCGTCGATGACGTAGCCGTCGCCGCGAGGACCGATCGCCACGCTGACGAGAAAGGGTTGCGGGCGGTTCCACTCGCGTCGGACGGTGTCGACGATCTCGACGTTGGCGGCGATCAGCTCCGCCAGCGCATCCCGGTCGTGGCCGAGGGTCGCGGCCCAGTCGGGATTGGCCCGCCAGGTTGCCGCCTCGAGCACACACCCGGCGCCGACCGACGCCGCGATGTCCATGTAGTACCGGTAGTACTCCGCGAGGCGGGCCCGACCGTCGTCGCTGCCTGCGAGCGGATACGCCGCGAAGGCGGGGAGGTCCATCCCGTGATCGAAGACGAGCCAGGTCTCGAGCCCGGCGTCGGTGATCATCACGGTGTCGGACGGGAATGGTTGGGAGACGCGGCTCGTCATCGGTTGCCCCTTCGAATCCTCGGCGTCGACGGGCGCCACGCCGGTGTTCGGCGACACTCTGCCCGCGTCCGCACGGGTCCGCCACCACCCACGATCGATTGCCCGTTCCGGGTCCGAACATCCGTTCGTTTCGGGCCTCGGTGCGGGTAAGGTGCGGCCATGGCGGAGCGGAGCCCCAAGGCGTCGAAACCAACCAAGGTGGCGAAGGTCGCGAAGGCGGCGAAACCAGCCACGCCGACTGCGAAGCGGGCGACGAAGCAGCCCACGCCCCGGTCCACGACCACGGCGGCGACATCCACCACCAAGAAATCCGTGCCGCCGCGGGTCCCGGCGGGTGAGCCGGCGATGATCTCGGTACGCGGGGCGCGCGAACACAACCTGCGCAACATCGACATCGACATTCCGCGCGACCGGCTCGTCGTGATCACCGGCCTGTCCGGCAGCGGCAAGTCCAGCCTCGCGTTCGACA
>CAZJBJ010000129.1:0-10523 GCA_964544295.1 uncultured Bifidobacteriaceae bacterium | reverse complement strand
TACTTCGTCGAAGGCCGCAACGTCGCGGACCACGCGACCTTGATCGACATCGGCGAGGAGGTCGGGCTCGACCCCATCGAGATCGAGCGGTTCCTGGCCTCGGAGGGCGGCCGCGCCGAGGTGCTGGCCGAGATCGCCGCGGCGCCGGATCGTGACGTGCTCGGCGTCCCGACGTTCTTCTTCAATCAGGCGGTGGGCATCCCCGGCGCGCAGGACGCCGACACGTTCGAACGAATCATCGAACGCGCGGTCGAGCGCCTGCGGGACTGACGGGTCGCGGACGGATCAGTCGTTGTTCGTGGGCGTCACGAACCGGCCGAGGTCGATGAGCAGGTGATCGGACACGTCGCCGATCTGTTCGAGGCCCATCTCACGCTGTGCGAACTGCCACTCGCCGGCGACCCGGCGGAAGGTGTCGCGGTAGCGGCCGGCGACGATCGGCTGGAGCGGCACCGTCGGCGTCGCCTGGAACACGACGAACGACGAACGGGCTGCCGCGCGATCCTCGGATTCGTCGATGTCGATGATCACGTTGGTCGTGAGGTGACGGGTCATCAGGGTGCCGTCGGGATGCACCTTGTTGGAGTGCCGGTAGAGATCGGCCACCGCATCGGCGCCGACGATGGCACCGGACATCCCCCGCGTGGTCATCTCCCCATGGGCGAAGAGGTCACCGATCCCGGCGAAGTCCGCGGCGTCGACGCATTCGGCGTAGCGGTACATCAGCGTGGTGATGGCGTGATGACTCGCCCACTCCCCCGCACCCATGTCAGGCCGTCCCCGCGCCGCTCCCCGCGGTGACGGACTCGGGGTAGAACTGGGCGTACCACTTTCGGAACTTCAGGATCGGCCCGTCCGTGTCGGCCAATGCCGGGACCGGCAGGAACGCCTTGTGCTCCCAGATCGGCGTGTCCTCCTGGATCTGCTTGTTGATCTCGGCGACGAACGCGTCGGCGACGGTGGACGTCATCTTCTCGTCGTCGAACTTCTTCACCGTGAAGCTGAACCGCACCTGGGTCGAGCCGTCGTCGACGGGCGTGGTGGTCGCGACGTTGATCGCGTCGACGATCCCGGAGAAGAACACCTTCGACATGCCCGGGCCGTAGTTGTACACGTCGATCCGGCCGTAGGTGACCCCGCGCGGGGTGACGTAGCTCTGCTTCGACAACATGGTCGAGAACGGTCCGTCCATCTCGTAGGACTCCATCTCGGCGACGTCGTCGGTCCCGTGCACGTAGCGGAAATGAGCGGGGTCGACGCCGTTCTCGGCCATCTCCTGCGGGATGGTGTTGATCACGTACGAGGACCGGTGGTACTCGCTCCAGGCGGGGTCGCCCACCTCGTCGATGACCGGGATCTCCCACTGCGGGTCGATGCCGTCCGGGTGCTGCCACGCGAACACCATGCCGTTGCGGACCACCACCGGATAGTTCCGCAGCTGCGCCTTGCGGTTGATCTTCTCGGAGTAGGGGATCGACGCGCAGGCGCCGGCACCGTCGAACGTCCAGCCGTGGAACGGACATTCGAGGGTGTCGCCCCGCACCTTCCCGCCGACGCCCAGGTGGGCACCCAGGTGGGGGCAGTAGGCGTCCTGAAGGTGGAACTCGCCGCTCTCGTCCCGCCACAGGACCAGGTCGGTGCTCCAGTACCGGAGCGCGGTCACCTCACCCACGCCGAGATCGTCGGCGTACGCGACCATGAACCAACCGAACGGGTGCGGAAACGGGAACGTTCGACTCACAACAGCCCTCCTCGCGGAATGAGAACAGATTCTAATTCCGTTCCCGGGCCGGCGTCGGGGTCGAGCCGACCGCCGGTCCGTCCCACCCCCGCCGGGTCAGGCCAGAACGTCGGTGAGCTCCACCACCGCACCGGTGGCGATGGACTCGTGGGCCGCGACGCCGACGGCCACCGATGCGAGTCCGGCTTCGACGTCGACGGCGGGTTGCCCGCCCGAGCGGATCGCGGCGAGGAAGTCGACGTGTTCGAGATAGCTCGATCCGTGATGGAAGCCCTCGTGGGCGACCCGATCGTCGTGCACGATCTCGGTCGACACCGGGCCGCGGAACGGCGCGCGCTGTCCGATACGCACCTCACAACTCGGCAGGAACGCCTCGACCTTGCCGGTGTCGCCGACCACGCTCAGTTCTTCCGAGTTCACCGAGCCCTCGGCGAACATGCACAGGTCGAGCGACGCCCGCACCCCGTTGTCGTACTCGACGATCACGAGGGCGTTGTCGATGATGTCGGGCACCTCACCGTCGTAGCGCTCGTCGAGGTGGTTCACGTCGGCCGCCCCGGAGGCGAACACCCGGACGGGCGCCGCGTCCACGATGTGGTTCATGAGGTCGAAGAAGTGACAGCACTTCTCGACCAACGTGCCGCCGGTGTTGCGGTTGAAGCGGTTCCAGTCGGCGACCTTCACCAGGAACGGGAACCGGTGTTCCCGGATGGCGACCATGCGCACCGTGCCGACCGCGCCCGCAGCGACCTCGGCGATCAGCCGCGCGACGGGCGGCATGTAGCGGTACTCGAGGCCGACCCACACGATCGCCTCCCGCTGGCGCGCGGCATCCACGACGGTCCGGCAGTCGGCGACCGTGGTGCAGAGCGGCTTCTCCACCAGGACCGGCAGCGGCGTGTCGAGCACGTCGGCGAGCACGTCGGCGTGCGTCATGTTCGGGGTCGCCACCACGACCGCGTCGACCAGCCCCGAGGCAAGCAGCGACTGGTGATCCTCGAAACACGTCAACGGATCGTCACCGGCGGTGGCCCGGGCCCAGTCCCGGGACTCCTCGTGGGGGTCGGCGACGGCGGTCACGACGGCGCCGTCGAGGGCCTGGAGGTTGCGGAAGTGCTCGAGCCCCATCATCCCCGCACCGATGATTCCGTACCGGATCTCGTCCATAGGTGCCGTAGCGTACGGGCATGGAGAACCTCGTCGACGCGGGGACCCGCACCCTCGGACGGTCCGGGCTGACCGTCGGACCACTCGCCTTCGGCTGTTGGCGATTCGTGCACGATCACGTGCGCGAGGCCCGCCGCGCCCTCGATGCGGCGCTCGAGCATGGCCTGCGACTGGTCGACACCGCCGACGTGTACGGCCTCGACTGGGGCGGCACCGGCTTCGGCGCGTGCGAGGCGCTGCTCGGCCGGGTCCTGAGCGACGCGCCGGAACTCCGCGAGCACATCGTGCTCGCCACCAAGGGCGGTATCCACCCGCCGGTCCCGTACGACTCGAGCCCGGACGGACTGCGGCGGGCGTGCGAGGCGTCACTCCACCGGCTGGAGGTCGACACGATCGACCTCTACCAGGTGCACCGGCCCGACCTCTTCGCGGACCCCGAGGCCGTCGCGAGCACCCTCCTCGCGCTGCGCGACGAGGGCAAGATCCGCGCGATCGGAATCTCGAACTACACGCCGGACCAGCACGACACGCTGCGCAGCTTCCTGGGTGACGCGCTCGCCACGACCCAGCCGGAGTACAACGCCGCGCACCTGGCGCCGCTGCGCGACGGCACGTTCGATCGGTGCCGCCGGGACGGGATGACCCCGATCGTCTGGAGCCCGCTCGCCGGTGGCCGCCTGGCCACGGGTGATGGCGTGCCCACGGAGCTGCTCGCCGTGCTCGACGAACTCGCGGCCCGCGAGGTCGCGCCGCGCACCGCGGTCGCGATCGCGTTCACCCTGGCGCATCCGACCCGGCCCGTCTCGATCATCGGATCCCAGGACCCTGCTCGCATCGCGGCGGCCACCGAGGCGCTCCGCGTCCACCTCGATCGCTCGGACTGCTACCGGATCGTCGCCGCGTCCGAAGGTCGACCCCTCCCGTGACCGGCGTGGTGCCGACGCCCACCGGCGTCGAGTACGCGTGGTTCGGCGCGTTGTGCGACGACGACTACGAGTACCTCGGCGACCCCGACCCCGAACTCGTCGCGTCCTGGTCCCACTGCCTCGACATCGTGCGGACGGCCGAGCGGTTCGGGTTCGACAACGTGCTGCTGCCCTCCGGGTACGCACTCGGCATCGACACGACCGCCTTCGCCGCGGGCGTCGCGCCGCTCCTCGAACGCATGCGCATGCTGGTCGCGGTGCGCTGTGGTGAGAGTTGGCCACCCCAGCTGGCGCGCCAACTGGCGACGATCGACCAGATGTCCGGCGGCCGGTTGACGATCAACATCATCTCGAGTGATCGACCGGGCGAGACGCTGGCATCCGAACCGCGCTACCGGCGGACGCTCGAGGTGATGCAGATCCTGCGCAGCCTGCTCGACGGCACGCCCGTCGAGCATCACGGCGAGTTCTTCGACGTCACGGTCGAACCACCGCGGGTCGGCACCGTCTCGGGCGCGTGTCCGCCGTTCTACTTCGGCGGGTTGTCCGAACCGGCGCGTGAGGTCGCCGCTCAGGCCGCCGACGTGTACCTGATGTGGCCCGACACCATGGCCGAGGTGGCCGCGACGATCGCCGACCTCCGCCGGCGCGCCGCGGCCCACGGGCGCACGCTGCGCTTCGGCTACCGCGTGCACGTGATCGTGCGCGAGTCGGAGGCCGAGGCGCGCGCCGCCGCGACCCGGCTGGTCAGCCGACTCGACCCGGCCACCGGCGACGAGATCCGGGCCCGGTCGCTCGACACCGCCTCGGCCGGGGTGAGTCGGCAGTCGGAACTGCGCGCCCAGGCCGAAGCCGACGACGGCTACGTCGAGGACCATCTCTGGACCGGGATCGGTCGGGCCCGCAGCGGCTGCGGTGCCGCGATCGTCGGTGATCCCGACCAGGTGAAGGCCAAACTCGCGGCGTACGCCGATCTCGGCATCGACACGTTCATCCTCTCGGGCTATCCGCACCGCGACGAGGCGGAACGGTTCGGCCGGCTCGTGCTCGGTCGCCCCACGGACACCGCCGAGCACTGAGATGCGTCGCCTGATCCTGACCGTCATGGTCGCAGTGACCGCAGTGGTCGTCACGGTGGCGATCGCGGCCCGGGACGACTCGTCACCATCCCGGGCCGCGCCGCCCGACCGGTCAAGGGGCAACCCGTCGACGTCGACGTCCAGCTCCACCACGACGACCACGCTGCCGACGCCGGACTCCGACGCGCCCCTCACCCTCATCCGCACGGTGACCGGCGACATCGCGCCCAAGAGTGTCGTGGCGTCGGGCCGGGGCCAGGTCTTCGCCCAGAACATGATGTACAAGCACACCGTCACCGTCTACGACGAAACCGGTGAGCTGACCACGACCATCCCCGACACCGTCGACCTCGCGTCGTACGGGATCCCGGATCATCCGGGGGTCGTCCGGGGGGCGCCGGTCGAGGTGGCGTTCTCGCCCGACGGCACCAAGGCCTACGTGTCGAACTATTCGATGTACGGCGCCGGCTTCGGGCCCGAGGGCAGCGACGACTGCGTGCCCAGCGACGGGACCGACGATTCGTACGTGTACCGGATCGACGTCGCCACGTTGGCGATCGACGCGGTCATCAAGGTCGGCGCCGTACCCAAATACGTCGCGGTGACCCCCGACGGCAAGTACGTCGTCGTCTCGAACTGGTGCACGTTCGACGCCAGCATCATCGACACCGCAACGAACGCCGAGGTCAAGCGCATTCCCCTCGGCCGCTACCCGCGCGGGATCGTCATCAGCCCCGACTCGTCGACCGCGTACGTCGCGGTGATGGGTACCCACAACATCGCGCGCATCGACCTCGGCTCGTTCGACGTGTCGTGGATGTACGAGATCGGCGCCGGACCGCGCCACCTGGTGCTCTCCCCCGACGGCTCCACGCTCTACGCGACGCTCAACGCCGAAGGCCGGGTCGCGAAGATCGACCCCGCCACCGGCACGGTGCTGGCCAAGGTCGCGACCGGCCAGGCGCCGCGGAGCATGGCCATCTCGACCGACGGCAAGCACGTGTACGTCGTGAACTACGAGTCCGGCACCATGTCGAAGCTGAACGCGGCGACGATGGAGAAGGTGCAGGACGTCCAGACCGGGTTCCACCCGATCGGCATCACCTACGACCGCACGACCGGGGCGGTCTGGGTGGCGAACTACACCGGCAGCATCATGATCTTCGGCCCCGCCTGATGGCGGTCCTGCTCGGACTCCTCGCCGCGCTCTCCTGGGGGACCGGTGACTTCGCCGGTGGCCTCGCCACCCGCCGCGCCCCGGAATCCGCGGTCGTGCTCGGCACCGAGTCGGTCGGGTTGGTGCTGTTGCTCGTCATCGCCGCGTTCGCCGGGGGCAGCCCGACGGCTCGCGATCTCGGCTTCGGTTCGCTGGCCGGGATCGTGGGGGTCGCCGGGCTGATGCTCTTGTACCGCGGCCTCGCGCGCGGTCGGGCGAGTGTCGTCGCCCCGCTGAGCGCGGTCGGCGCGGCGGTGCTCCAGGTCGGCTGGGGCCTCGCGTCCGGGGAACGACCCGGCACCACCGCCCTCATCGGCATCGCGTTGGCGTTCGTCGCGATCGGGGTCGTCGCCGGTTCGGCCGAGGAGTCCACCGAACCGAGCGGGATGAGTCGGATGGCCGAAATCCAGTGCGGGCTCGGTGCCGCATTGGGATTCGGCTTCTACCTGATCCTCATCTCCGAGACCTCGGACGCGGCCGGCATGTGGACGGTCGTCGCCGCTCGGGCCGCGCCGGTGGTCGTGCTGCTCGTGGGAATGTCCGTGCTGCGACGGCCGATGGCGGTGCCGCGTGCCGCCTATCCGATGGTCGCGATCTCGGGCGTCACCGACGCGGGTGCGAACGCGCTGCTGCTGGTCGCCGTCCGTCAGGGGCTCCTGAGCGTGGTGGCGCCGGTGGCCAACCTGTTTCCGGCCGTCACCGTGATCCTCGCCCGGGCGTTCGGCCACGAGGAGATCGGCCGGGTGCGTCTCGCCGGCCTCGGCCTCGCGCTCGCCAGCCTCGTGCTCATCTCGACCTGACGCCGGCACTGGGGCAAGCTGGACCGATGGAACCGTCGCTGTTCGACGACGTGGGCGACGCGCTCCGCGGCATCCTCCCCGCCGAGCTGGGAGTCCTGCGGATGCGGGCCCATCGGTACGGCATCAAGGTGTGGTTCGGAGCGGAGCAGGCCACGAAGGAGCACTACGAAGCTCAGGTCGTCGGGGCCCGCGACGTCCCCGCCGCCCGCACGCTCGCGCTCGAGGTGGGCTTCCACAGCGAACACCCCAAGGCCGCCGCGAACGACGAGGTCGTCGCCCGCATCGTCGCCCAGGAACGGCAGTGGCGTCGCGAGGTGGGTCGCGAAGCGGAGGTCGCACCGTTCCTCGGCCGCGCCGAGAACTGGCGGCGGGTCTCCGAGACCTGGCTCGACCCCGACCTCGGCGAACCCGGCATCGCGTTCGAGATCGCGTCCCGCCTCGTCGACTACATCACCGCGCTCGAACCGATTGTCCACCCCGCCTGACGCGCCCGCCGGAGGGAACCGGTACCTTGCCCGCCTATGACGCACAAGGTGATCCAATGGTCCACCGGCAACGTGGGCGCCCACACGCTGCGTGCCATCGCACGGCACCCGGAGCTGGAGCTCGCGGGGCTCTGGGTGCACTCGGCCGACAAGGTCGGGCGGGACGCCGCGGAGCTCTGCGGACTCGACTCGCCGACGGGCGTCCTTGCGACGAACGACGCCGATGCCCTGCTCGCGTCCGACGCCGACGTCGTCTGTTACACCGCGACCGGCGACCTGCGGCCCACCGAGGCCGTCGCCGACATGTGCCGGTTCCTCGAAGCGGGTAAGCACGTCGTCGCCACGTCGGTGGTCTCGCTGTTGTACCCACCGACCGCCCCGCGCGGCTGGGTCCGCCAACTCGACGCCGCGTGCCAGGCGGGCGGGACGGCGTGTTTCACCTCCGGCATCGATCCCGGTTTCGCCAACGACCTCCTGCCGCTCGTCGTCAGCGGGTTCAGCGAGCGCATCGACCAGATCCGCATCGTCGAGAACCTCGACTACTCGACCTACATGCAACCCGAGGTGCTGTTCGACACGATGGGCTTCGGCCAGCCGCTCGACCACACTCCGCTCCTGCTCCTGCCCGGGGCGCTGAGCTTCGCCTGGGGCGGGCCGCTGCACATGATCGCCGCCGGGTTGGGCGAGACCATCGAGGAGATCAAGGAAGTCGTCGAGCGGTGCCCGGCCGAGCGCGACTACGAGACCGCCGTCGGCACGATTCGTGAGGGCACGATGGTCGGGCTGCGGTTCGAGGTCCAAGGGTTCGTGCGCGGTCGGCCGGCGATCGTGGTGGAACACGTGACGCGCATGCACCCGGCGGTCGCACCGGAGTGGCCGAGCCCGAGCGGGACGGGCGGCTACCGGATCACGGTGACCGGTTCGCCCACCTACACGGTCGACTTCGAGATGATGGGTGAGGACGGCGACCACAACACCGCCGGACTCATCGGCACCGGCATGCGGATCGTCAACGCGATCCCCGCGGTGTGCGCGTCCGCGCCGGGTGTGCTCTCGACGCTCGACCTCCCGCTCGTGACCGGCCGGGGCCTGCTCAGTTGAGCGACGGGTCCTCGGGCGCCGAGGCCAGCCACGCCACCGACCCTCGCTGACGCCGTAGCACCGCGGCCCACAGCTCGTCGGGCGACGTGGTCGTGAGATCGCCGGCCTGCGCGTCGAGTATCAGCCACCCGCCCGCGGCCAACTCGCCGTCGAGTTGGCCGGCGGCCCACCCCGAGTAGCCGGCGAACATGCGGACAGAATGGAACGCGCCGGGCGGACCGTCCAGATCCACGGACTCGAAGCCCCCGACCATCGCATCCGGCGCACTACCCGCGATGGCGACCCCGAGCGCGACGACGGCATCCGGCTCGACGGGACCGCCGACGAAGATCACCGCCGGCGCCGAACTCACGGGGTGCCAGTCGGGCAGGGCTTCGCCGACCGAGATCCCAGTCGGTTGGTTGAGGACGACACCGAGCGCGCCCTCGTGGTCGTGCGCCAGCATCAACACGACGGAGCGGCGGAAGTTCGGATCGCGCAGGTCGGGAGCGGCGACGAGCAGGCGGCCGCGCACCGATGCATCCATGGCCCCATCGTGTCACTCCTGCGGGTCACGCCGGTGGCGGCTCGACCGCCGGTGGGTGCACCGCCGTCCGGTACGGTCTCGCCCGTGACCGGACCCGCGACGCCCGTGACCGGCACGTATCCGCCCGCCCACCACATCCTGCGGGACCTCCGGTTGGAGTCCCAGACCGGACCCGGCCTGGTCGCCACGGGCTGGATCCCGGTCCAACCCCAGCTCCTCGGGCCCACGGGACTCGTCCACCCGGGTGCGCTCGCCACCCTGGTCGACGCGGTCGGCGGTGGGCTCGGCGCGGTGGCGGCGCGCCCGGACTGGATCGCCACCGCGGATCTGACCATGCACCTCCTGCCCGTCCGTGCCACCACCGAGGTCGCGGCGCGCGGCCGGGTACTCCGGAAGGGCCGGACCACGATCGTGATGGAGGTGTCCATCGCCGACGCGGCCGACACCGCGATCGGCCTCGCGACCATGACGTTCGCGATCCTCCCACGCCGCGACGGGAATCTGGTCCTCGACCCGGGCGGCACCGACCGCGCGCCGGGTCCCCGCACCACGATGGCGCTCCCCGACTCGGGATTCACCGCACCCCTCGAATCGGCGACCGGACTCGTCGGGCGCAACGACGCCGCCGGCGTCGTCGAACTGCCGTTGACCGACTACGTGCGGAACAGTCTGGGCGCGGTGCAGGGCGGCATGATGGCGATGACGGCCGTCGCCGCGGCCGAGCGCGCCATGACCGCGGCCGCGGGTCGACGCCTGGAGGTCGTCGACCTGCAGATCACCTACCTCGCGCTCGCCAAGGTCGGCCCGGCCACGAGCACCGCGACCGTGCTCGAGGTCGGTGTCGATCGCGCGACGGTCGAGGTCGTCCTGCACGACGCCGGTGCCGACGGTCGCATCACCACCCGGATCACGGCCCGCGGGGTGGCGGCGTCATGAGTGGGTTCCACGACCCCGACACCGGCCGCTCGATGGCGCGCTATCTCGGGCTCTCGATGTGCGAGGTCGCCGACGCCCCCCTCGGCTCCACCGCGATCGTCGGTGAGGCACCCGTCGTCGAGCACCTGCGCGGACCCGACGGCGGGATCGCCTTCGGTGCGCTGCTGACGCTCGCGGACAGCGTGGGCGGGTTGGGCGCCGGCCTCGCCGTGTTGCCGGGCTGGGTCGTCAGCACCAACCTGATGCTGCGATCGGTGCGGCGCACGGTCACCGGCCCGATCGGCGTGGAGTCCGCTGTCGTGCGCGCCGGCCGCCACGCGGCGGTGAGCACCGTGACCATCGTCGATCGCGGGGCCGACGACGCAACGGTCGCGGTCGGCACCCTCACCTCGGCCGTCCTCGAGCCCGCCGACGGCCCGCCGGTGTACGAGCGACCACTGGTCCTCACGTTCGATCCGCTCGATCACGCGAGCCCGCCGCCGCTGCCGGAGTTCCTCGGCGCGACGCCGACCGGGCCCGACCAACTGTCGGTCGTCATCACCCCCG
>CAZJBJ010000128.1:0-11215 GCA_964544295.1 uncultured Bifidobacteriaceae bacterium | reverse complement strand
CCGAACCGAGTGGGTCGTCTCGCGTCGATCGGCGGAGTGCTTCATGCCGCCGTGTTCGGCGATGCCCCGCAGCCGGTTGATCACCCGCCACACCGTCAGGTGGGGCGCGAACCAGAGGATGAAGTACATCCACGGGTGACCGAACGCGGTGAAGAGTCCGATCATGACGAGCTGGACGGCCAGGATGCCGCGAGCCTGGCCGCGCACCTTCGCGTCGTCGGCGACCACGCCGCGGAACAGCCCCTTGGTCAGCTTCCAGCCGGTGATGCCGAGGGCGTCGCGCCGGAGCTTGCGCAGCATCGAGTCGCGCGGGATGGGGTAGCCGCGGTAGAGCGGGATGTCGGGCTCGTTCGGACCGAACTCCTCACGGTGATGGGCCATGTGGCCGCGCCGGTAGAGGTCGATCGGGACGAACGCCGGGAACGCGATGAACCACTTCCCGAAGAAGTCGTTCGCCTTCCGGCTCTTGAACAACAACCGGTGCGCCGCCTCGTGCATGAGGATCGCGAACCGCGCGTGGATGGGACCCATGGCGAGGAACGCCGCGATCCACACGAAGATGTTGTTCGCCCAGGCGACGGTCACGAAGATGCCGATGGTCACCGCGTAGAGCACGACGGCGTTGAGCGCGTTGCGGACCGTGGGGATACGTCGAAGTTCCTCGCGCAGTTCCGGCTTCGGTTTGCCGCTCGGCGCGATCGGACCCGCCGGGTCGGGATCGACGAGCAGGGTGGGCGCGGGGATCACGGTCGCGGTCACGGCAACGACGTTACAATGATTACAACAAATGGTGCAATCACGTAACACCTTCGAATTGGCGGGCCAGCGGGCCCGGCCGCTTTCGGCGCGGTCGGTCATGGCGAGCCTGCTGCTCGGGCGCCGATCGGCGCGGGCACCCGGGCGCGACCTCGTGCGTTGGTGCGCACTGTTCGGTATCCCCGCCGGAACCGCCCGGGTTGCGTTGCACCGCATGACGGCGGCGGGTGAACTCGAGCGCAACGATGCGGGTGACTACGTCCTCGTCGGCTCGTTGGCGCAGCGCCAACGGGAGCAGCAGGCGAGCCTGACGGCCCGACCCGCACGTTGGGACGGCACCTGGCGGATGGCCATCGCCGTCGGCGACGCGCGGCCGGCCGGCATCCGGGCGGACGTCCGGCTCGCGCTGAAACGGTCACGGCTCGCAGAGTGGCGCGAAGGGGTGTGGATCCGGCCCGCCAACGTCGCCGATCTGGTCGAGGACCCGCGGTGTGCGTGGCTCGACGCGCGGCCCGACGGTGATCCCGTCGTGCTCGCCGACGTGCTGTTCGCTCCCCGGGAGTGGCGGGCGGTCGCCGACGAACTCCTGATGCAGCTCCACATCGCGACCGGCCGGATGCGGGTGCATCGGGAGGACGCGATCGTCGACGCGTTCCTCGCCGGTGCGGCCGCGCTGCGCCATATCCGGTCCGATCCGTGGCTGCCGCCGGCACTCCTGCCGGACCCGTGGCCGGGGTCCGATCTCCGGACCGCCTATCGCGGCTACCGCACCGAGTTCGCAACGCTGGCGCACGAGTGGTTCCGATCGGAGTCCTGAGCGCGCGCTAATAGCGGAGGTCGGCGACCAGGCCGAAGTGATCCGATCCGTAGACCCCGTCGACGGGGATGTCGCCGAGCAGTTCGGCGTGCACCGGATGGCCGACTCCGCCCAACTTGGGGTGGCCGACGAGGAGGTAGTCGATCCGACGGTCGACATCGAGGCTCGACGCCGCCCACGGGTTGGTGTTCGACCACGTGTACCCCGGTCCTTCGCCCGCGTGGACCCACACGTCGCGAAACCAGATGCCCGGCACCGGAACCGCGGCGTGTCCGGTGAGCATGCGGATCTCGTCGGTGTCCGGCGCGGCGTTGAGGTCGCCGCCGAGGATCGCGGGAAACGCCCGCGGTCGGGTCTCGCGGGCGAACTCGGCGATGGCCCGGACCTGTTCCTGACGGATCGCCCCGTGGTCTTCGCGCCACGACAGGTGCGCGCAGAAGACCTGGATGAGACCCCGAGGCCCGTCGATCTCGGCGAAGACACACAACCGCTCCTCGCCCTCGTCGTCACGCGCACCGTTGGGGGCTTCGCGGGGCAGGGTGCGGACCTCCGACCGCATGATCGGCCAACGGCTGAGGATCGCGTTCCCGGCGTGCACGCCGTCGGGGAACGTCAGGCTCGACGCGCTCACCTGTTCGTAGCCGCCGAGCGCGTGCGCGAGTTCCTCGGCCTGCGAGCGTCCGCCCGGCTGCTCCCAGACCTCGACCAGCAGCGCGACGTCGGGTGCGGCGGCGCGCAGTTGCGCCTCGATGATCGGACCCCGCACCTGCCATGCGGCGTAGGTCGCCCAGAGATTCCAGGCCGCGACGCGCATGGTCGTGTCGACGAGTCGTCCGAACCCCGGATCGAACGGTTCGACACTGTCCACGGACGGAACCGTACGCCCCCGCGATGGCGCCGCGCTCGGACCGGTTCAGCCGCCGGGAGTGAACGAACACGGCATGCGCTTGATGCCGTGGATGAACGACGACTGGAGGAGATCCGGCTCAGCCGTGATCTCGAGGTCGGGGAGCCGGGTGAAGAGCTGCTCGAACATCACCCGGATCTCGCGGCGGGCGAGGTTGGCACCGAGGCAGAAGTGGGGGCCGCCGCCCCCGTAGCCCAGGTGCGGATTCGGCGAGCGGGTGATGTCGAACTGGTATGGGTCGGTAAAGGTGCGCTCGTCGCGGTTCGCGGAGTTGAACCACATGACGACCTTTTCGCCTTCGGCGATGCGCTGTCCGCTGATCTCGGTGTCCTGAGTGGCGGTGCGGCGGAAATGGATCACCGGCGATGCCCAGCGCACGATCTCCTCGACCGCGTTGACCGCGTGGGTGTCGAAGTCGCCGACCCAGAGGGCGCGTTGATCGGGGTGCTGGTGCAGCGCCCACATGCCGTGGCTGATCGCGGTCCGGGTCGTCTCGTTGCCGGCCACGACGAGCAGGATGAAGAACGATGCGAACTCCGGCACCGTGAGGCGTTCGCCGTCGACCTCCGCCTGCATCAGGGTGGTCGCGATGTCGTCCGCCGGGTTCGCCAACCGGTCGGCGCCGAGCTCCATCGCCATCTGGTGCAGCGTCATGAACGCGGCCATGAGGTCTTCCATGGTCTGGACGTATTCCGGGTCGCCGACGCCGAGGATCACGTTGCTGGCTTCGAAGACGGTTTGCCGTTGCGACGGGGGGACACCGACCATGTCGCACACGATCGCGAGGGGCATGGGTGCGGCGATGTCGGCCACGAAGTCGCACTCGCCACGTTCGGCAACCGCGTCGATGACCTCGGTGGTCCGTTCGCGCACGCTGTCGAGAAGCGCGGCCAGCGACTTGGGGGTGAAGCCGTGGTTCACGAGACCGCGCAGCTTCTTGTGGCGCGGGTCGTCCATGTTGATGATCGAGCCGAGGAACTCGGCGATGCCGTCCGGGAGGTCGCCGATGTTCGTACCGCCGCGCCCGGAGCAGAACAGTTCCGGGTGCCGACTCGCGTAGACGACGTCGTCGAAGCGGGTGAGTGACCAGTAGCCCGGACCGGGCGGCAGATCCGGCCCGTAGTCGGGTTCCGGATAGAAGGTGATCGGGGACTCGTCGCGCAGTTTCCGGAAACCGGCCTCGCGTTCGGCGTCGGGCGCAGCCCAGAACTCGGGCGTACTCAGGGCGACGTCTTCGATGATCGACATGCGGGGTTTCTCCTCGGCGGGGTCGTCCCGACGGTAGCGTGCCCGAGCGATGCGCTACTCCGTGGCCCTGCCCGTCGATCACGTTGCGTTCGCCGACGAGTTCGTCACCGGCGACGCGATCGCCGAGATGGCCGCGGCGGTGGAAGCCGCGAGGCTCGACGCGGTGTTCGTCACCGACCACCCCGCCCCCGACGACCGCTGGCTCGCCGGCGGCGGTCATCACGCGCAGGACCCATTGGTCGCATTGGCCTTCGCGGCCGCGGCGACGAAGCGGATCATGCTGCACACCCACGTCTTCGTGGCGGCCTACCGGAACCCGTTCCTCGCGGCGAAGGGTGTCGCGACCCTGCAGAACCTCTCGGGGGGTCGGGTGATCCTGGGCGTGGCCGCGGGCTATCTGAAGCCGGAGTTCGCCGCGCTGGGGGTGGATTTCGACGCCCGCAACGACCTGCTCGACGAGACCATCGACGTGATGCGGAAGGTCTGGAGTGAGGATGGCGTGGCGGTCGAGACGCCGACGTTCCGCGCCCGCGGCGTGACCCAACTGCCGCACCCGCAGCCGGTCCCCGTGTGGATCGGCGGCAACAGCACCCGCGCGCTGCGCCGGGCGGTGGAGATCGGCGACGGTTGGTCGCCGTTCCCGAACCCGCCGGCGGCGACCCGCGCGGTGAAGACCCCGGCCATCACGAATATCGACGAGTTCGCGACGCGCCTCGACGCGGCCCGCGCCTACGCCGAGGAGATCGGACGGGTCGATCCATTGACCATCTGCTTCGCGCCCATCGACGGGGTCGAGGACCATTCGGCGTATGCGGACCTCGGGGTCGACTGGCTCGCCGTCGGCTTCGCCGGCTGCACCACCAGGTCCGAGTGGCTCGACCGCCTCGCCGAGTTCGCCACCCGCATCCCCTGACCCCCCGTTCTCGTACACGAGCTGCACGCCCCGGCGTGCGGAGCGCGGGTGGGAATGTGGTCGGAGTTACGCCTGGCGTCCGACGAGTCCGAGCATCCGGGTGGCGAGATTCGCGCCGGGGTCGACGGAAACCTCGGGCCCGCACGCCTGCGGGTTGCGAATCGCGTCGCCGAACGTTGCGACCCCGGCGATCACGCGCTCCGCTTCGGCATCTGCGATGGATTCGTCACCGCCGGTGGCGCGGGCGAGGTCCCAACGGTGGACGACGAGATCGAAGTTGAGGAATCGGTCCACCGCGGCCTCGAACGTGGTCGTACCACCGAAGCCTTCGAAGGTCGTGGCGGCGCGGTCGGGGACCTCGAGGTCGGCGTGCACGATCGCGGAGGCGTGGGCCCAGGCCGCGGCCGGATCGTCCTCCACCGTCGGTCCCTCGGGCATCTCGCGGCCGACCAGTCCGAGGAACATCGCCTGGGTGCTCACGACGTGTCCGACGACATCCCGAGCGGTCCAGTCGGGACACGGCGACGGTGACGCCCACCGGTCGTCCGGGACCGCGGCGATGGTGTCCGCGAAGGCCGCGGCGAGTCGGCGGTAGCGGTCGGAGATCTCGGTCATCCTGGTCCTCTCTTGGTCGAGGTTCGGAGGGTACCTTCGGGGTGCGACAGGCCGGAGTCCGCTCAGGCCAGCTGCTCGGCGCAGGCCCGGAGTTCGTCCCGGAACTGGGGCGCGGCGATGTCGGCCAGCGCGCGAGCGCGTTCACGCACCGTTCGACCACGGAGGTGCGCGACGCCATGCTCGGTCACGACGAGGTCCAGCTGGTGGCGGGGGGTCGTGACGATCCACCCCTGGGCCAGCGATGCCGAGATCCGCGAGATGGTGACCCCGTCCACAACGGACGTCGACGGGAGGCAGATGAGGGACCGATCCTCGAGGGAGAGACCGGACTGGGCGATGAAATCCTCGTGGCCGCCGATGCCGGAGAACTGACGACCGCCGATGGTGTCGGCGACGACCTGACCGTTGAGATCAACGGTGAGCGCGCCGTTGATCGTGACCATCGTCCGGTTGCGGGCGATCACCTCGGGCGCGTTCACGACGTCGACGGGAAGGAACGCGACGTCGTCGTTGTCGTGTAGCCAGTCGTAGAGGTCGAGGGTGCCCGCAGCGAAGGTCGTGATCGACACGCCGTCGAACTGGCCTTTGTGGGCGTTCGACACCTTGCCGGCGCGATGGAGCTGCATGAGCCCAGTCGTGAACATCTCCGAGTGCACGCCGTAGTCGCCGCCGTCGCCTTGGGCGAGGAGGCCGACGATCGTCGAAGGGATACCACCGATACCGGTCTGCAGCGTCGTGCCGTCCGGGATGAGGGGTGCGACGTGCGCGGCGATGGCGCGATCGACGTCGCTCGGCTCGACCTCGGGCAGGACGAACGGATCACGGTCGGACTCCACGAGGATGTCGATGTCGTCGACGTGGATCCGGTGCGGGTACTCCGGGAGGAGCCCTCGGGTGCGGGGAAACTTCGGGTTGACCTCGACGACCAGGATGCGATCCGGGTCGGCCCCGGCAGCACAAATCGCGTCGATTGTCGCGCCGGCGTGCAGCGACAAGGACACGAACCCGTCAGCGTCAGGTGGCGACGCAACGGTTGCAACGACCCGAGGTGCCAACTGCTCGGCGATGCGGGTGAAGCGCCGGAAGTCCGCGGGAATGAACTCGACGCGCGCACCACTGTCGACCAGGAACCGCTCGGCGGGCCCGAAGAAACCGGAGAGGTAGCGCACTCCGGGTTTCATGAATACCTCGTAGAGGTCCACGAGGAGCGCGCCGAAGACCGTGAGTTCGACCCAGTCGTCGCGCTCGCCGAGGGCGTGGAGGAATGCCGGCGGTTGTCCGGGGCCGAGGGGGATGCCGAGCGAGTCGCGTGGGCGGAGCTGCGCAGCCGCGTCGGTGGGAGTCATCGTGGAGCGTGGCATGCCTCCACGCTAGAACCCGTCAGCCGTTCCCGGCCTCGAACTCGCGAAAGAGTTCGAGGAGGGCCTCTCGGGTTGCGGGATCGACGGTAGCGACATCGGTGGTCGCGAGGCGGCCGCTCGCGACGATGACCGCGCGAAACTGGCCGAGCACGTCCTCGCACCCGGGGCATTCTGCGACGTGGGCTTCGAACCGATGCCGTTCGGCGTCGGGAAGGGCTGCCTCCAAATAGTCGGTCACGCGCTCGACCAGTTCCCGGCACGCCATCTCGTCAGCGTCGTCGTTCACGCGTTCGGTCGGCTCGCTCACGTTTCCCCCTCGGCGTCGAAGTACGACTCGAGTGCAGCTCGCAGTTTGGCGCGGCCACGATGGAGCAACACCCGCTGGTTGGTCTCGGAGAGGTCCAGCGCGTTACACACCTCGGCGCTTGTCCAGCCCTCCACGTCGCGCAGGCGTACCACTTCCTGCTGGTTCGGTGGCAGGCGATCCAACGCAGCTCGTACGACGTCGAGCGTCTCGCGTCCAACCGCGCGGACCTCGGGGAGGTCGTGCCAACGGCTTGGAAACGCGGCCCAGTGGCCGGGGTAGTCGTCGTGCGCATCTTGGAACCGCTCTGGCGAGAACGTCGCGGTGTCGCCATCCTCGCCGTCGCTCCCCAGACTGGCGAACGGAATACTGCGTTTGTCGCGCGTGCCGCGAGTGCGAGCGATGTTCATGAGGATCCGGTAGATCCAGGTCTTCAGCGACGACCGCTGCTCGAACCGGTCGATCCCGCGGAGCACGCTGACCCACACGTCCTGCACGACCTCATCGGCCGCGGCATCCGTCGCCACGTAGGTGCGGGCAGCGCGTCGGAGCGGCGCGTCGAATCGATCGAGGAGGTCCCGGAACGCAGCCTCGTCGCCTCCGCGCAGACGCGCGACGAGCTCGTCATCTTCCTCCGACCGGCCCAGCTCGCTCACTGCGCCCATCTTGGGCCCGGCGCGACCGTCGCGCAATCCCACCCGCGTTGCGTGGGAGAATGTCGGCGCGTCGGGTGGGAGTGCCACTCGACGTCCATGGCCAGTCGAGAGGCAGGGCGATGTGGTGTTCGAGGTGTGGCGACGAGTTCCGGCCCGGGTTCACCATGTGTGCCGACTGCGCCGTCGAGCTCGTGGCCGAGCGTCCCACCCAATCGGATCATGCACCCACCGGGCCGTTCCGCCCGGCGGCATGGGATCACGCGATGCTCGAATACGACTTCTCCGACTGGACCGATGAGCAGCGTGCCGGGCTGGACATGCACTTGCAGGCAGCCAATATCGCGTCGGAATGGGAGGAAGGCGGGATCCTGGTCGTGCCCCGGGCGCGCCGGGTCGACGTGGACGACTTCGTCGACCTGATCGAGGGCGGTTTCGACGTCGACACCGACGCCGAGGACGATGCTCGGGCCAGCGGTGGTCGAGCCGTGCTGGCGAGTCCGGGTCGGCGGATTGTCGCAGGCGCGATCGACGAGCTGGTGTACGGGTCCATCGGCATCGTCGTCAACCGGATCATGGCCGGTCACTGGCAGGGTTGGTGGTCGTTCCCGGTGATTGCCGCGTACCTCATCGTGACGGTCGCACTGTGGGGTCGGACGGTCGGCAACCTCGTCGTGGGGACCCGGGTGGAACACCTCGACGGTTCGGTGCCCGGTTGGCGGACGGCGACGGTGCGGTGGGCGGTCCCGGTGGCATCGATCGTGCTCGTGCCCGTAGGTGGATTGACTGCGGTGCTCGGTGCGTGGGTCTGGTACCTGACGGTGCACCTCCCGATCTTCTTTCCTTCCCGTCGGGGGCTGCACGACCGTGCCGCGGGCACGATCGTGACGCGGACCCGAGCACCGTTCGGTTCCGGCCCGGCCGGTGGGGCGGCCGGCTCCCGGTAGCGTCGAGCGCCGATGCGATCGTCGGTTCGGGTGAGTCGTATGACAAGCCGGTCGGGTTGTTCAGTGCCTGGACGTCGCGTGGAGGGCAAGCTCGTATCGTGCGCGACGTGTGACACCTCGGCGTCATCGGTTGTCGGACGCGCTCCGACGCCCCATACTTCGCCCATGATATCGACCGAGATCGTTGCGCCGCCGTCCGTGATCCTTGCGGACGCCCGTGATACGTGCCTGCGGGCCACGTGGCACCGCGCCGACCACGTCGTCGTGATGAGTCATTGGCGGGATGGGGCGTGCGTGTCGACGTTTCAGCTCGCCGCGACCGACGTGGCGCGGCTCACGCACTTCTTCGTCGGCGTGCTCGGCGAAGACCAGCAGATAAGTTGACCGCGATCACCGACCCGGTCGACGAGCGGAGGACGAATCATGGGTGCTGACCACGACATGCGCGCGGTGATGGCGACGTTGCCAGTCCCGGATCTCGAGGGCGCACCGTTCGCGAAGGCCCCGACTCTCGCCGACGCTCAGGTCGCCATCGTGACCACGGCCGGTCTGCATCTGGAGGGGGAGGACTCCTTCGGCATCTTCGATCCGGGGTATCGCGTGATCCCGCACGGCCGGGCCGATGTCACCATCAGCCACAACAGCCAGAACCTCGACCGCAGCGGGATGATGCTCGATCGCAACGTGGTCTTCCCGGTGGACCGGCTGGACGAACTCGCCGCAGCGGGGACGATCGGAGGCGTCGCGCCCAATCACCTGTCGTTCATGGGTGCCCAGTCGGACCTTGCCACGATCCTCAACGACACCGGACCCCAGGCCGCCCACTTGCTGCGAGAGCAGGGGACCGACGTCGTATTGCTCACTCCGGTCTGACCGCTCTGTACGCGCACGGTCGGTGCGCTCGCATACACCCTCGAATCCGCCGGTATCGCGACGGTCTCGCTGATCTCGATGCACGAGGTGGCGGCGCGGATGCCCATCCCGCGCGGTCTCTACTGCCAGTTCCCGTTGGGTCGACCACTCGGCAAGCCGCGGGATGCCGAGTTCCAACACGCGGTCCTGCGCGAGGCGTTCGCGTTGCTGGACGCCACGGAGCCGACGCTCACCTCCTACGGCGAGGTCATCGAGGACGACGTCGACATGCCGCTCGCGTGCCCCATGCCGGCCCGACTCGACCCGTCGCTCCCGGCCGCGGTGGACGAGATGCGCGGGCTCCGGGGAGCGTTCGACCGGGCCGCCGGAGGGATCCGGGCCGCGGTGGACCCGGACATGGTCGAGGCGGCGCTCTTCGCGTTCGATCGGGTGGCCGACGGCACCGCGTGGGATGCGGCGGAGATCCCGGAGAACCCGGTGACTGCCGGACTCGCGGTCCGTGGCTACTACGAGCAGGCGGCCGCGGGTCTCTCCGAGCATGTCCCGGCGGCGCGCTCGGCCGAGACCTGGTTCGCGCAACAGACCGCCGCGGGCAAGATGCTGCACCGGGCCCAGCAAGCGATGAAGGACGCGGACGCCCCGCAACCGTTCTGGTTCTACGTGCTCCCGGTCAGCCAACACCGCTTGCAATAGTGCCCAGGACTGCTCGCCGCCGCCGGCCACACTTCCGTGATGGATATTGAGCGGTTCGGCAGTGACAACCCGTGGGAGCCGACGGTGGGCTACTGCCGCGCCGTACGGGCCGGGGATCACGTCCACGTTGCGGGAACGACCGCGACGGTGGACGGGTCGGTCGTCGGCGTCGGTGACGCAGCGGAACAGACGCGGGTCGCACTGCGCATCATCGGCGAGGCGCTGGCCCGGGCCGGTGCCTCGTTCGACGACGTCGTCCGGACGCGGATGTTCGTCGTGGAGATCGACGACTGGGAGGCGGTGGGCCGGGCTCACGGCGAAGTGTTCGGAGGAATCCGGCCGGCTGCGACGATGGTGGAGGTTTCCCGACTCATCGACCCCGACCACTTGGTCGAGATCGAGGTCGACGCCTACGCACCGCGCGCCGGCTGAGAGGCCGTCAGATCAGTTCGGGATCGGCGGTTACGGCGATGAGCGACGGGCCGTCGTGGTCGAGCGCCCGAGCGAGTGCGCCGTCGAGCTCCTTGCTCGAGTCCACCCGGATCCCCAACGCACCACAAAGCTCGGCGTAGGCGGCGAAGTCCGGGTTCAGCAGATCGGTATGCCACACCTCGTATTCCGCGGCGCGTTGCTCTTTCGTGATCTTCCCGAGCGAGGAGTTGTCCAGCAGGACGTGGGTGATCGGCATGCGGTACTTCACCGCGGTCGTCAGTTCGGCGAGATACTGGCCGTAGCCGCCGTCACCGGTGACGGCGACGATCGGGCGGGTGTCACCCACCGCCGCCCATGCGCCCATTGCCGCAGGAAAGCCGAAGCCGATCGATCCCAGGTATCCGGACATGAGGATCGACTGTGCCGTGCACTCGAAATAGCGCCCGAACGAGTACGCCTGGTTGCCGACGTCGACAGTGATCACCGCGTCGTCCGGAACATGGCGGTTCATCGCGTCGAACACCGCCGCTGAGGACACGCCGAGCCCGCGGTCGTCGCCGACCCGGCGTGCCTTCTCGGCCCGCCAGATCTCCCAGCGCGCGGCGACGTCGGGCCGTTGGTCGACCCGATCGCCGCCCGGGGCGATGCGTTCGACGATGAGCCGTGCGGTCACCCCTGCGTGGCCGTGCACCGGCA
>CAZJBJ010000127.1:0-11301 GCA_964544295.1 uncultured Bifidobacteriaceae bacterium | reverse complement strand
CGCCGCGCCGCCGAGCGCGTCGAGACCGTTCCGAACCTGGCTCGGGATCCGGGGATTCAGCTTCCACGGCGACCACACCATCGCGAGCGCGGCGCCGAGCAACATTGTGAACACCCGGGTGTCGCTGCCGTAGTACACGCGGGTCGGCTCGACGATGCGGTAGTCGTGACCCAGCGAGAGGACGAGCATCGTGGTGAACGACGCCGCGATCGCGATTCCGGTCGCGATCAGCATCGGTCGGCGTCGACCGTTCCAGAGCTTCATCATCCCGACGAGCAGCAGCGGCCACACCAGGTAGAACTGCTCCTCGACCGCCAGCGACCACAGGTGGCGCAGCAGCGGTGGTCGGCCGAGCGCCGCGATGTAGGACTGGTCGTTGGAGATCTGCCACCAGTTGGTGGCGTAACCGAGCGCGGCCACGACGTCGGCCCGCAGCCCGCGGATCTCGTCCGGCAGGAAGATCACGGTGAACAACGACACCGAGGCGAGCACGAGGAACAGGGCCGGCAGGAGGCGGCGGGCCCGCCGCAGGTAGAAGCGGCCCAGCCCGACCCGGCCGGTGGCGCCGCGCTCGGCCAGCAGCAACGACGTGATGAGGTACCCGCTGATCACGAAGAACACGTCGACGCCGAGGAATCCGCCCGTCATCCACGAAACGTCGGCGTGGAAGAGCAGGACGGCGGTGACGCTCAACGCGCGCAGACCGTCGAGTCCCGGCACGTACCGGAGCCGCGACGGTGCCGCCCCGACGGTTTCGGGCGCGCCGAGATCCGCCGGATCGTCGGTGTCGGGGCGCGCCGGAGCCCGGCGGGTGGCCGTCTGCATTGCGGACATTCTCCCCCACGCGACCCCCCGGAGCGTGATCAACCGCCACATTCGGTTCGGCTCTACCATCCGCCCGATGCAGAGCGCGGGCTACGAACCGGTCGTCGACACCATCCGGGACGCCGTGGGCGCAGCCGACGGCCGGATCCTCGTCGTCGGGGTCGGCGGCCCGGTCTGTGTGGGCAAGACGACGGTGAGTGACCAGCTGCGCTCGTTGCTCGATCCCATGTCGGTGGAGGTGGTGACGACCGACGGGTTCCTCTGGTCGAGCGCCGAGTTGGACGCCCGCGGGCTGACGATGCGGAAAGGGTTCCCCGAGTCCTACGACGAGGCGGCGATCCGGTCGTTTCTCGGACAAGTCCGGCAGGGGTCGCACGGGGTGCTGGTGCCGCGGTACAGCCACGAGCTCTACGACGTCGTCCCGGGGACCGAACTGGAACTCGACGACGCCGCGATCGTGATCCTCGAGGGGGTCAACGCGCTGCAGTTCCACGACGCGCTCGACCTGGCGATCTACGTCGATGCGCCGGAGGAGGTGATCGAGGCCTGGTACGTGGACCGGTTCCTGGGTCTGTGTGCTGTCGCCGCGCCCGGCACCTTCTACGCGAACTTCGAGCAGGTCGGCGACGTGGGCCGCCGCGAGATCGCGCGGCACGTGTGGAACACGGTCAACCGCGTCAACCTGGAGGAGTACATCGAACCCACTCGGGCGCACGCGTCCGTCGTGATCGTGAAGGCGCCCGACCACTCGATCCAGCGGGTCGTCTTCGGTGACGTGATCCGGTGAGCCTCACGACCCGGGTCGTCCGGTGGCAGGGCACGGCCGCGGTCGAACTCTGCGCCGGGACCACGAGCGCGGTGGTGATTCCCGAGCTGGGGATGCTGATCGCGTCCTGGACGGTCGACGACGTCGAGCTGATCGCGCGGCCGGGTGGTCCGGGCGCGGTGCGCGGCGGCCACACGAGCGCCGTTCCGCTGCTGTACCCGTGGGCGAATCGCCTCGGACGACGGTCGTACCGGGCCGCCGGTCGGGATGTCAGCCTGCGCGGACTGCCGTTGCACACCGACGGGAACGGGTTGCCGATCCACGGCACGCTGATCGCGCGACCGGAGTGGGAGATTGCGTCCGCCGGACGCGGCCGGGTCCGCGCCCGGTTCGAGTTCGCCGCGCACGACGATCTCCTCGCGGCCTTTCCGTTCCCGCACTCACTCGAAGTCTCCGTCGCGGTCGCGCCGGGCGCGCTGCGGGTCACCACCACGGTCCAGGCCGACGCCGGATGTCCGGTGCCCGTCTCGTTCGGCTGGCATCCCTACTGGCGGCTGCCGTCGCCGCGATCCCGCTGGTCGGTGACGCTGCCGGACGCGGAGCACGTGTCGCTCGACGGCCGCGGTCTGCCCACCGGGGCGCGGTCGGTGCGGGCTGCAGGCGCGGAGCCCCTCGCCGGTAGTTCGTTCGACGATCTGTACGCCGTGGCCTCGCTCGCGCGCGTCGGCGTGACCGACGGGCACCACACGCTGATGCTCGACCTCGACGCCGGGTACCCGTTCCTCCAGGTGTACGCACCCGCGGGATCCCGGTTCTGCTGCCTCGAACCGATGACGGCTCCCACGAACGCGCTCGTCACCGGTGATCATCTTGTCGTTGCCTCCGGCGACTCGTTCTCCGCCGGGTTCCGGGCGTCGTATGGGCGCGCCGGGCGAGGGAGCGCGTCGGGATGACCAGCCGGTTCGTCGCCCTCGATGGCCCGATCGACCTCGGCGCCACGCTCGCGCCCTTGCGCCGCGGTCCCCACGACCCGTGCCTCCGGATCGGACCGACCGAATGTTGGCGCGCCACCCACACCGCCGCCGGGCCCGGCACCCAGCGCCTGCGCCGGGTCGCGGGCGGGGTGGAGGTCGATGCCTTCGGGCCCGGTGCCGAGATCCTGCTCGACACTGCACCCGCGCTCGTCGGCGCGCACGACACCGGTGCCTCGTTCACCCCCGCTGACCGCAGCATCGCGGAGTTGCACCGCCGTCACGGCGGGTTGCGGCTGACGACCGCGGGTAACCCGGTCGAGCTGATGGTGCCGACGATCCTCGAACAGAAGGTCACCTCGATCGAGGCGCACCGGTCGTACTCGCGGTTGGTGCGGGCGCACGGGACGCCCGCGCCCGGACCGGTCGAGCTCCTGCTCCCGCCGACGCGCGCGGAGCTCGCCGCGTTGCCCTCCTACGCCTGGCACGCGGTCGGCGTGGAACGGCGCCGGGCGCAGACCGTCGCCGAGGTGTGCCGCCGGGCCGACGCGATCGACCGGCTCGCGGCGAAGGGGTCGGCCGAGTTCCAGGCCCGGGTCGTGTCGCTGCCCGGCATCGGCGTGTGGACGGCCACGTCGGTCGCGCTGGTCGCGTTCGGCGACCCGGACGCCGTCGTGGTCGGCGACTACCACCTGCCGGCCTTCGTGGCGTGGAACCTCGTCGGCGAGCGCGACGCGGACGACGCCCGGATGCTCGAACTGCTCGAGCCCTTCCGACCGCACCGCGCCCGGGTCGTCGCACTGCTCGGACGGGAGGGTTCCCATGCCCCGCGCCGAGCCCCCAAACGCGCCCTCCGCGACATCCGCCGCCTCTAACCCCCCGTTCTCGTACACGTCGTGCACGCCAGGGCGTGCCCTCCGCGGGTCGGAATGTCGGATGCGCAGGCCGGAACGTCTCGACGGCGCGGGTGCGCCCATTCTCGTACACGTCGTGCACGCCAGGGCGTGCCCTCCGCGTGCCGGAAGGTCGGCCAAACCGTGTCCGGATCGACGGGAGCCCGCCAGTACCATGCGCGGTCGTGCCACCCATCGCGTTCTTCGGACCGTCGGGGACCTTCGCCGAGGAAGCGCTCCTGACCCAACCCGACCTCGCCGCCGCCGACCGGACGCCGATCGCGTCGATTCCCGACATCGTCGCGGCCGTCGGCTCAGGTGACTACGACCTCGGGTTCGTTCCCATCGAGAACTCGATCGAGGGGTCGGTCTCGGTCACCCTCGACACGCTCGCCTTCGAGAGCGATCTCCTCATCCAACGTGAAATCGACCTGCCGATCTCGATGGGGCTCTTCGCCAAGCCGGGCACGAAGCTCGCCGACGTCAAGCAGGTGTTGTCGTTTCCCATCGCCGCCGCGCAGTGTCGGAGTTTCCTCCGAGCCAGGCTGCCCGACGCCGCGTTCGTCGCCGCCAACTCGACGGCCGACGCGTCGGCCAGGGTGGCGAGGTCCAAGCGGGCGGACAAGGCCGCGATCGGCAACCCACTCGCCGCGAAGCTCTACGGATTGAAGGTGCTCGCCCGCGAGATCGCCGATCACCCGGAGAACCAGACCCGGTTCGTGCTCGTCGGTCATGGGATTCCCGCGCCGACCGGCCACGACAAGACCAGCATCGTGTGTTTCCAGCGCGCCGACCGCCCCGGTTCGCTGCTCGCGATGCTGCAGGAGTTCGCCGCCCGTCAGCTGAACCTCACGAAGCTCGAGTCGCGTCCGACCAAGAAGAACCTCGGCGACTACTGCTTCTTCATCGACATCGAGGGTCACATCACCGACGAGTTGGTCGCCGACTGTCTCCGCACCCTCGCGGCCAAGGTCGCGCACGTGAAGTACCTCGGGTCCTATCCCGTGGCCGGGGTCGACGGTCCGGCGCGACGGCACGCGGCCACCAAGGCGTGGCGGGACGCCGACGCGTGGGTCACCGACCTGCGCGGCCAAGTGCGGACCGACGAGGCGTGATGCCCCGATGATCGACCTCAAGCGACTCCGCGACGAACCCGACTACCGGGCCGGCATCGAATGCAAGCGCGTGCGGGACGGTCTCATCGACGAGCTCCTCGCCGCCGACGCCGCCCACCGCGCGCTGCTCACCGAGGTCGAAGAACTGCGGGCGCGACAGAACGCGGCGTCGAAGGAGATCGGCAAGGCATCACCCGAGGAGCGCCCGGCCAAGATCGCGGCCGCCGGCGAGCTGAAAGAGGATCTCGCGGCCCGCGAGCCGGAGCTCGCGGTCGCGGAGGCGGCCGTTCGGGCGCTTGCGCTGAGTGTGCCGAATCCGGCCGACGCGTCCGTGCCCGACGGCGGCGAGGACGACGGCGAGGTCATCCGCACCGTCGGCACCGCCGGTGCGGCACCGCCGCTCGACCATGCCGCGTTCGCGGAGGCGATGGGCTTCGTCGACGCAGATCGCGGGGCCGAGGTCGGTGGGTCGCGGTTCGCCTACGTGATGCGCGAGGCCGTGCTGCTCGAACTGGCGTTGGTGCAGTGGGTGTTCGGGCTGCTCGTGCGCGAAGGGTTCGTACCGGTCGCGCCGCCGGTGCTCGTGCGCGAACACGTGATGGAGGAAGCCGGCTTCTTCCCGACCGACCGCAACCAGGTGTACGACCTCCCCGAGGACGAACTCTTCCTCGTCGGCACCAGCGAGGTGCCGCTCTCGGCGCTGCACCGCGGCGATCTCCTCGACCGGTCGACGATGCCGCGCCGCTACGCCGGGTTCTCCACCAACTTCCGGCGCGAGGCCGGCACCTACGGCAAGGACACGCGCGGCATCTTCCGCGTGCACCAGTTCGACAAGGTCGAGATGTTCGCGTTCGTGCCGCCCGACGAGTCCGACGCGGAACACGAGCGCATCCTCGCGATCGAGGAGCAGATCATCAGCGGCCTCGGTTTGCCCTACCGGGTCGTCAACATCGCCGCGGGTGATCTCGGCGCCGCGGCCGCGAAGAAGTTCGACATCGAGGTGTGGCTCCCGTCCGAAGGTCGATACCGCGAGGCGACGAGCTGTTCGAACTATCGCGACTTCTCCGCCCGTCGACTCAAGACCCGCGTCCGCACCGACGGCGGCACCGAGCTCGTCCACACGCTGAACGGCACCGCCTGCGCGATCAGTCGAACGCTCGTCTACCTGTTCGAGCACTACCAGCAGGCCGACGGATCCTTCGCCGTCCCTGATGTGCTCGTCCCCACCGCCGGCTTCACGGCCGTCCCCGCCCGGTAGGCCAGCCCGCCGTTCCGGGCCTCTCCGCCCACCGCCTCACCCCTCCCGTTCTCGTACACGTCGTGCACGCCAGGGCGTGCCCTCCGCGGGTCGGAATGGTCGGCCGAGCCCGTCGCCCCGATTCCGACACGCGCTCCGCACGCCAGGGCGTGCAGGTCTCGTGCGAGAACGCGGGGGCGGCCCGGTAGCCTGGACCCGTGGCCGGACTCGGAACCAACGACCCGTGCTGGTGTGGCAGCGGGCTCAAGTACAAGAAGTGTCACCGCAACCGGGACGAACCCGTGCGGGCCGGGACCGTGGGCCCGTGGCGTGAGGTTCCTCCCGAGATCGTCCGCCCGCCCTACGTGGAGACCGACGGGTGGCCGCGGGGCCGGGACGAACCGCTCGTCAAGACGCCCGAGATCATCGCGGCGATGCGCAAGGCCGGCCTGGCCGCGGGCGAGGTCCTCGACACCGTGGGCGCGGCCGTCACCCCCGGCGTGACCACCGACCACCTCGACGAGGTCGCGCACAACGCCTACATCGAGCGCGGCGGATACCCGAGCACCCTCGGGTACAAGGGGTACGAGAAGTCGGTGTGCACGTCGGTCAACGAGGTGATCTGCCACGGCATCCCCGACGATCGGCCGCTGCGCGACGGCGACATCGTGAACGTCGACGTCACGATCTACCTCGACGGCGTGCATGGCGATTCCAACGCCACCTTCGCGGTCGGGGAGATCGATCCGCGCTCGACCCAACTGATCCGGGTCACCAAGGAGTGTCTCTACCGCGGGATCGACGCGGTGAAGCCCGGCGCACCGGTGTACATGATCGGCCGTGCGATCCAGCAGCACGCGGAGGCACACGGCTTCGGCGTGGTGCGGAGTTTCTGCGGTCACGCGATCGGTCGCGAGTTCCACGGTGGACTCTCGATCCCGCACTACGAGGAGCGCTCGGCGTCGATGCTGCTCGAGCCGGGGATGACGTTCACCATCGAACCGATGATCACGATGGGCTCGCATCGCGAACGGCTGTGGTCCGACGGTTGGACCGCGGTCACGAGCGACGGTCTGCGCACCGCGCAGTTCGAGCACACGCTCGTGGTCACCGACGACGGTGCCGAGATCCTCACGCCGTCCGAAGTGCTGCCGCTCACACTCTGATCTCGTAGCCTGGTCCCACTTCGGGAGGGGTGCCGGAGTGGACGAACGGGACGGTCTTGAAAACCGTTGAGCGCAAGCTCCGTGGGTTCGAATCCCACTCCCTCCGCTCGGCCGTTGTCGTCACCACAACGGCAGTGTCGGCCCTGGTCGTGATGCGCGAACCGTGTCCGGTCGGTCGGCGAGCGCACCCATCTCATTCGAACCCAGCGGAGCCGGCTGTCCCTGTTCGGCACTTCCGAGCCACGTCGCGCTCAAGGCGGCGTGTTCAGGATGTGAACGAGGTCCGCGTGTATCCGGCCGTTGGTGTACAGGCCACCGGATCCGTAGACCGTTCGTCCTCCGGCCAGGTCCGTGTACGCGCCGCCCGCGGATTCGACGAGTGCCTGAACTGCCGCGTGGTCCCATGGTCCGCCGCCGAACAGGGCAAAGCCATCGAGCACGCCCATCGCCACGAGCACGGCACCGTGCGGCACCTGTCGGCCCCACGAAGGACGGCTCGAGGTCTCGCCCGCCACTCTCGCCAGTCGGATCGCGCGCTCGTGCATGAGACCGACCAGAGTCGACGCCGGCGGCCACGATGCAAGGCGATCGCCCTGGAGATGGTTTTCGTTGCTGACACGAAGGGACTGCTCGTCCCCGTTCTCGAGCGTCATCACGGCCCCACCACCAACCCGGGCCCACCAGCGGCGGCCCAGCGCGGGAGCGGTGATAACACCTCCAACTCCGACGCCATGGTCGACAACGGCAATGAGCGTTGACCACTCGGGCCGGCCACTCGCGAACGCAACGGTCCCGTCGATTCCGTCGACGATCCACGTGCGCCCAGACGTCCCGCCAACGAACCCGACTTCTTCGCCCTCGAAGCCATCGGCCGGGAACGCTTGGTGGAGCTCTTCTTGCAGTCGTCGCTCGATCGCGAGATCAACGTCTGTAACCGGCGAACCATCTGCTTTCGTCGCGACCGCGTATTCGCCGCGGGCGAACGCATGCGCCGAGGTGGTGTCGGCAAGATCCGCGAGCCTCCGCAGAAGGGCCATCTCGTCGCCCGCTTCGTCGATGGCGCCCACCAGCCGGATCGTAATCACAGCGCTCTCGTCATCACCGGGCGCGTCTCGTCTCGACGAGGACCATTGAGAACGGCCGGCGGGGTCCCATGCTCCCGCGGCCCATTGGCGCTCCTTTACGCGTGACGGGTCGAACCGCAAGGGAGCGACCGTCGGCGACAGGTCTGGGCCAGAATCCAAACATGAGGCCGGGAGTCCGCGACCACAACGACTTCCCCCCGGCTGCCCAGTTATCGCAGGACGCCGACCCGGTGACGGATCGTCGGCTCCTCGGGTGCAGCAGATGAGCGCGACGTCCTGGATCATCCACCTGGTCGGGTTCCCGGCCGTCGGGAAGCGGACCGTGGCCGTGGAGCTGGTTAAGGCGAGCGAGTCGGCGCCCGGCGATCGGTTCGTCCTCATCGACAACCATCTGTCGAGCAACCCCATCCTCGCCGTCCTCGACAGCCAAGGTTCGGGGACGGTGGGTGATGAGGTCTGGGACCTTGTCGACCAGGTGCGAGATGTCGTCGACCACGCCATCCTCGAGCTGGCTCCGGCCGAGCGCAGCTTCGTCTTCACCAACTCGCCGATGGCGGGAGATGCCAGCGGGATCAGGGCGGTAGCTCGGGTCCAGCGACTCGCCGAGGCCCGGAACAGCATCTACGTGCCCGTGGTCGTCTCTTGCGACCGCGACGAGTTGCTGCGACGCGTACCCGCCGCCGACCGCCGACACCACGGCAAGTGGACCGTTGCCGCGGAGGTCGCCAACCACCTCGACCATCACCAGGTGCTCCGACCCGACAGCCCCCACCTGCTTGACCTCGACACCAGTGCAACCCCTGCCGCACGTGGGCTCAGGTTATCCTCGACCACCTCGCTGCCGTCGATCGTGCCAGTTGAGTCCTACGAACGATTGGACGCGCGCACCTGCGGCCACACCGCAAGGAGGAACCATGGCCACCAATTTCAGCACCGTCGACGCCTACATCGAGTCGTTCCCCGACGCGGTCCGATCTGTGCTCGACAATGTTCGCGCCGTGATCCGGCGGGTGATCCCCGACGTCGAAGAATCGATCAGCTACGGCATGCCGACGTTCAGTGTGGACGGCCGCTACCTGGTGTACCTCGCCGGGTGGAAGAAGCACATCAGCCTCCACGCCGTGCCCGACCTGTCCGCCAGTCTCGAGACTGAGGTCGCCGCCTACCGCTCTGGCCGTGGCACCGTGAAGTTCGCCTTTAGTCGTCCGATTCCCCTCGATCTCGTCGAACGGATCGTGTCGGAGATGGTCCGACAACGTGCCCGGTGAATCGATCGGTACCGTGCATCACGCCCGGGTCGCTGGCGAAGTCCTCGGAATGCCAAGGGCCGGGTTCGCACAGGCCGTCGTGGAGCGCAGGCTCGGGGTTCGAAAGGGATCGCACAAGGCCCGCCAATATACGCAAATAGTACAATAAGAACAGAGGTGAAGGGCGTCCTATCGGGACGTCCTTTGTCGTTGTGCCTGCTACAACGCGGTGATCGTGACCTCTGGAAAAGGGTTCGAATCCCACAGCCTCATTGACACCATCGGTACATAGTTTCACACTAGATACCGTAAGGAGTGAAATGTACCGATGCCCCGATTATCCAATGATCTTTATCTCAGGCGACACGTCTTCCTAGCCAGGGCGTGGCAGGACTTCGCTCGGCTCTACACCATCCTGCTCCCACAGGATCAGTGGACCGTCCATCGCTTCTACCAACCGACCAAGGATCTCAGCGACCAGGAGCTCCTCGACTACCGCCAGCAAATCACCAGCGCGGAGCCGGGGCTCCCGGCCCGCGCCGGCCGACTCTTCATTCGCATGAACCGAGCCTTTCGCACCGCCTACGAGTACGCCCAGGGTGACCAGCTGCGCTTCTACGATTCACTCTGGCAGCAAACGGCAGGAGCCAAGGCCCAGCAGCACGGCAAGCGACGCATCCGCATCGCCGCGCTGGCACGACCCGAACCCGACCTTGAGGCACTGGCCCGGGTGCTCGTGCAAATGGCGATCGATCAAGTGAAGGCCGAGGAGGCTGCGCGTGCCGGGAACTGAGAAAACGGAGGACCTGGTTACCGCGGCTCTCGGTGCCCTGGAGTCGGCGAGAGTTGAGACTCTTCGTCGCGTGACAAGCGCTGACCTGCCTACTTCGGTGACTGTTCAGCACATGGTCGTGAAGCCCGGACCCTCAGGTTCCGGCTGGCAGAGCGACGTCGTCGACATGACGATGAGCATCCTCGCGACCGACGGTGGGATGGCCGCTGTCAGAGACGAGACGGTCGAATATCAAATGGTTGGTCTGCGCGAGCAGCTTCAGCCGTTGGCAGAAGCCCTCGACGCCGCGACAGATCTTGGTAGTCGACCTGCCAGCTTCCTGCCAGGCGTCACGGGTCCTGATGGGGTGCTCGTTCGATACGTCCTTCCCATGACCATCGCCTACCTGACATCGCTCACCGACCTCTCGACACCCGACGACGAGCTCGCCCGATCCTTCGTCGCTCAGATGATCGACATCGCGGAGTCGGCATCCATCACCTCAGTACGACAACTCGCGGTCTCGGGGATCACGGCCACCGAGCGGATCGAGCACAACGGCATTGCCATCCGTCCACTCACCGAGTTGGAGCGTGGATCAATCCTCGAGGCCAACGAAGGCGGACGCATCTACCGACGGCCTCGCGTGTCGACCGGGTTCGCACCTTCAACCCGGTTCAGCTCGCTGGTGCCGTCAACTCTGCTCGAAGCACGGACGACACGTAAACGGACGGTCATTCAAGATCAGTCCAACGTCATGTTGCGGCTCGCTCTCGCGTTCCTGCTCAAGGGACACACGCTCGCGAGCAATGGGTTCGCCGCGCAGTTCGACGAGCCGCGGTGGGCGACCTTCGGGATCACGTCGAGCCCGGTTCCCGTCCTTGAGCGGCTGAGCGCCACGGATGCACCAGTGTCTCAAGACGAGTTCGTGGCGATCGTCGAGCTCGCAGAGAAGATTCCAGATTTCTCGTTCAACGACGGCAGCACGCAGGAGATCGTGCTTCACCGTGCACTGCGAGGCCTCGGCGCCGAGAACGACGCGGCTGGTTTCCTCGATTGCGTGATCGCACTCGAAGCCGCCCTCCTCGGAAACGACACCAACGAACTGGCGTATCGGTTCAGGTTGTACGGCTCGGTGTTTCTTCGGGAGGAGCTCGATCCCGAGGAAACGTTCAAGCAGCTCAAGGTCATCTACGACGTCCGCTCGGGGCTGGTCCACGGATC
>CAZJBJ010000126.1:0-11380 GCA_964544295.1 uncultured Bifidobacteriaceae bacterium | reverse complement strand
GAAGTGCGCATCACCGTCATCGCCGCCGGCTTCGACCGCTTCGAGGGCGAGCGGCGCGACAGTTCGCTCGGACTCCGCGAGGAGGAGCGGGCGCTCGGTGGCGACGACGATGCCGATCTCGAACTCGGCGACGACGACTTCGACGTTCCCGACTTCCTGCGCTGACCGCCCACGGTGTTCCACCGGCGGCTCGGACTCACGGACGCGTGGTTCACCGATCGCCGGTTCGGGTCGTCGGCCCCGCCGTTCGACTCGGGCAACCTCGGTCGCCACGTCGGTGACGACCCCGCGACCGTCGCCGCCAATCATGCCGAGCTCGCGCGGATCGCGCACGTGGAGCCCACGGTCCTGGTGATGCCGCATCACGTCCACGGCACCACGGTGCGCTACGCCGAGGATCGTGGACCTGACGGCAGCGACGCCGACGGGCTCGTCACCGACCAGCTCGGTCTCGCGCTCGTGGCGATCGGCGCCGACTGCGCGCCGATCGCGCTGGCGAACGACACCGCCTGGGCCGCGGTCCACGCGGGATGGCGTGGCGCGGTGGCGGGCATCGTGCCGGTCGCGGTCGCGGCGCTGACCGAGCGGGGAACGGGTCCGGTGCAGGCCGTGGTCGGTCCGTGCATCTGTGCGCGCCACTACGAGTTCGGTGCGGCGGAACTGGCGGATCTCGCGGACCGGGTCGGTGACCACGTCGTCGGTCGCACCGACGCGGGGACCGCGGCGTTCGATCTGCGGGCGACGCTCGTCCACGCGTTGCGCGCGGCCGGCGTCGAGACCATCGAGGTCATCGACGTGTGCACCTTCGAGTCCGCGGATCATTTCTCGTACCGGCGGGACGGTCGTACCGGGCGCCACGGGGTCGTGGTGGTGCAACGGGACGAGCACGATGGCTGAGCCGACGATCGCGGACCGGGTGGCGCAGGTGCGCGAGCGCATCGCCGACGCCGAGCGCCGGGCGGGGCGCCCGCCCGGATGCGTGCGCCTGATCGCGGCGACCAAGACCCGGTCGATCGCCGAGATCGAAGCGGTGATCGGAGCCGGGGTGGTCGACCTGGGCGAGAACCGAGCCCAGGAACTCGTCGCCAAGGCGCCGGCACTGGCCGACCGGGACCCGGTGTGGCACTTCATCGGTGGGCTGCAGCGCAACAAGATCAACCAGCTCCGGCCCTGGGTCGCGTGGTGGCAGACCGTCGACGGCCCCGCGCTCGCCGATGCGCTCCTGGACCGCGTCGGACGCCCCCGGGTGCTCGTCGAGGTCAACGTGGCCGGGGAGGCGCAGAAGGGCGGGTGTGAACCGTCCGCGGCCGGCCCGCTCGTCGACCGGTTGCGCGCCCGGGGAGCCGAGGTGGCCGGGCTGATGACCGTGGCCCCGGCGGTGGGGGATCCGCGCCCCGTTTTCGCCACCCTGCGGGCGCTGGCCGAACGGCTGGATCTCGCTGAGCTGTCGATGGGGATGAGCGGCGATTTGGAGGCCGCGATCGACGAAGGGGCAACGATGGTGCGGGTCGGAACCGGACTCTTCGGCCCGCGTCCCGACATTCCCCCAAATTCCGGGCTCGGGGCGGTAACCTGACGACCTTCCGGAGGGAGAGGACATGCCGGGCATGTGGCAGAAAACGATGGTGTACCTCGGTCTCAAGGATGACGACGAGGGTTACGAGTACGACTACGACGAACTGGACCTCGCCGAAGAGGAGTTCATCGAGGCCACCCCGGCCACGATCGAACGTCCGGTCAAGGCGCGCCGCGAGCCGGCGGCCCGGCGGGAAGTGTCGACCCCGCCCCCCGCACCTCGGGTGACACCGCGGGTGCGCGCGGTCCCGGTCGAGGATTCCGAACCGACGGTGACCCCGATGATCCGGCCGCTGTCCTCGTCGGCGGCCGCCCGGGTCCACGTGGTCGAGCCGCAGGGGTTCAACGACGCGCAGGAGGTGGGCGACCGACTCAAGAGCGATCAGCCCGTGATCATCAACCTCCAGGGCCTCGGGCGCGACCTGCAGCGGCGGCTCATCGACTTCTCGAGTGGCCTGACCTACGCGATCGGCGGCTCGATGGCGCGGGTCTCGGACCAGGTGTTTCTCCTGACTCCGTCCAACGTCGAGGTCTCCCAGGAGGAGAAGGATCGTCTGCAGGCCCGCGGCCTGTACGGCGCCTGACCGTCCGCCTGTGCAACAGCTGCTCTGCGCACTGCTCACCGCCTATCTCCTGGTCTTCTTCGCCCGGGCGATCCTGTCGTGGCTGCCGCCCTCGGGTGGAGCGATGGCTTCGGTCAACCGGGTGCTCGCCGATCTCACCGAGCCGGTCGCGGCTCCCGCGCGTCGCCTGATTCCGCCTGCCGGGCCCTTCGATCTGTCGTTCCTCGTGATCGTGATCGTGCTCGGACTGTTGCGCAACGCCGTGTGCGCGTGACGCACGGGAAACAGTCGGTGATGTCCGGTTCGCGGACCAGTCTCGATTCCGAGGCGCGCGCGTCGCTACGATGCCCGACATGGATGTAACGCCTCGGGAACTCCGCGACATCGATATTCGGGAACGGTTCGGTTTGTACAACCGTGACGATGTCGATGATCTGCTCGAACGGGCCGCCAGCCGGATCGAAGCCCTCGAAGGGCAGCTGCGGGCCGTGCAGGCACAGGTCGATTCCGGCGCCGCCGACGCGACCAAGACGCGCGAGACCGAGGACATGCTGCACCGCACCCTGCTGCTCGCCCAGCGGGCCGCCGACGAGGCGGTCGCCGAGGCGCAGAGCAAGGCCCGGCAGATTCTCGACGATGCCGAGACGAAGTCGCACGCGATGGTCAGCGAGGCGGAGACCAACGCCCGCCGCCAGGCCGAGACCGAGCGGCGACGGTTGGAGGGCGAAGTCCTCGAACTCGGCGCCAAGCGCGATGCGCTCGTCGCCGACATCGACGCACTGGAACGCTTCGAGGCCGACTACCGCGTGCGACTCCGCCGCGCTGTCGAGGCCGACCTCGAGATGCTCTCCAGCAAGGGATCGGTCGCGCCGTCGCCGCGCCCGACGACCCACGACGTCGTGATGCCCGCGCGCACCGGCAGCGAACCGGCAGCACCCGCGCTCCCGGTCACGCCCCCGGCACCGGTCACGCCGCCGACGCCCGCGGCGTCGACCCCGAGCAGCACCCCTCCGTCCGCGGTCACGAGCCCGCCGCCGGCGGCGGCGCCACCCGCGGTCCCACCGCCGGCCTTCGGGGTCGCGGCGTCGTCGACGCCCGCGCCGGCACCGGCACCGGCACCGGCGCAGGCACCGGCGGAGACGGAGTCGAGCGCGACCCCGTGGGAAGAGTCGTCCACCCCGCCGGTCAGCCGGCCGCCGCTGTTCGACAAGGAACCCGATCCCGAACACCTCGACGACGACGCGTTCTTCGCGAGTCTGCGGGAAGCCGTGACCGACGAGACGCCCCTGGGGCCGCGTGACGGCGTCGGTGATGCGGGCTACGACCCCGACGACCAACGGGGCGGATTGTTCCGACGGCGGGGGCGCTGACCCGAGCGGTCAGGCTCGGGTGATCGCCACCCGGAGATCGGCCCCGCCGATCTGAAGTTCGTGGACATCGCCGGTGACCGGCCCCACGGTGAGTTCGGTGGCCAGCACTTCCGTCGCGATCCAGTCGTGATGGGCCGTCACAGCTGACGTGATCGCGGCATCCGCCGTGACGGTCACGAGTACGCGGTCCGCGATCTCGAACCCGGCGGTCTTGCGGAGGTCGTTGAGTGCCCGCACCACTTCACGGGCGAGTCCCTCTTCGCGGAGCGTGTCGGTGAGGTGGGTGTCGAGTGCCACCGCCAGCGCACCGTCCTGAGCCAACGCGAACTGTTCGTGGGACGCGGCGCGGATCTGCACGTCGTCCGGAGTCAGGGTGATCATGGTGTCGGCGACGGTGACCTGCCACACGTCGTGCGCGGCGAACTCGGCGCGTACCGCGGCACCGTCGGCCGCGGCCAGGAACTCCTTCACCTGCGGCAGCAGCTTGCCCACCTTCGGTCCCAGCGCCCGGAAGTTGGGGACCACCGTGTAGTCGAGGAGGCCGTCGAGGGTCGTGACCGTCTCGAGCGACTTCACGTTCAGCGCGTCGGCGATCTCGGCCGCGACGGCGGCGTCGAGTTCGGTCGCTTCGGCGACGAGCGCGATCGCACGCGGCAGCGGCTGGCGCACCCGCAACTTCGACTCGGCGCGTGCCGCGAGCCCGAGCGAGACGAGCTCGCGGGCGAGCGCCATCGCCGCTTCGAGGTCGGCATCGATCGCGCCGGCGTCCGCGGTCGGCCAATCGGCGAGGTGGACCGAGCGGTCGGTCCCGGCCAGGTTCATGTACATCGCGTCGGCCGTGAACGGACAGATCGGCGCGAGCATCGTCGCGACGAGGGTCAGACATTCGTGGAGCACCGCGTGGGCCGCGCCGTCGGAGGCCTTCCAGAAGCGAGGCCGGCTGCGTCGCACGTACCAGTTGGACAGATCGTCGACGAGGGCGTCGAGGGCCTGGGTGGCGCCCAGCGCATCGAAGGCTTCGAGGCGTTCGGTCACGCGCTGGACGGTGCTGTGCGTCCGCGAGCGGATCCAGCGGTCCATCACGTGGTCCGACGCCGCCGGGTCGACGGCGGACGCCGGCTCCCAGCCGTCGAGGTTCGCGTAGGTGACGAGGAAGACGTAGGTGTTCCACAGCGTCACCAGGAAGCGATTCGTCGTCTCGTCGATGTTCTCCAGGTAGACCCGCTTCGGCGTCCACGGTGAACTCGCGAACGCGAAGTTCCATCGGAGCGCGTCGGCGCCGCGGGTGGTGAGGACCGACCACGGATCGACCACGTTCCCGCGGCTCTTCGACATCTTCTGGCCATCCTGGTCGAGCAGCAGCGCCAGGCACACGACGTCGCGGTACGGCGCCTGCCCGAACACGAGGGTGTTGACGGCGAGCAGCGAGTAGAACCAGCCGCGGGTCTGGTCGATCGCCTCGCAGATGAAGTCGGCGGGGAAGCGCCGCTCGAACACGTCGGCGTTCTCGAATGGGTAGTGCCATTGCGCCGCGGGCATCGAACCCGAGTCGAACCAGGCGTCGAGCACCGGTTCCACCCGATGTGCCCGCCCGTTGCACTCGGCGCAGCGGATCGTCACGTCGTCGACGAACGGCCGGTGCAGGTCCAGATCGGTCAGGTCCCGTTCCGCGCGTTCGGAGAGCTCGGCCACGGAGCCGACGCAGGTGTCGACCCCGCACTCCTCGCACCGCCAGACCGGGATCGGGGTACCCCAGAACCGATCGCGCGAGAGCGCCCAGTCGACGTTGTTGGCGAGCCAGTCACCGAAGCGTCCGTGCCGGATGTGTTCGGGGTGCCAGCCGATCCGTTCGTTCTCGGCGAGGAGCGCGTCTTTGTGCTCGGAGGTGCGCGCGAACCAGGTGGGCTTCGCCCAGTAGATCAACGGTGTGCTGCAGCGCCAGCAGTGCGGGTACGAGTGCTCGTAGGGCACCGCGAGGACGAGGCGATCGCGGGCCCGGAGTTCCTCGATGAGGGCCGGGTCGGCGTCTTTGACGAACTGGCCGACCAGCGAGGGGACGGTGTCGTCGAACCGGGCCTGGGCATCGACCGGGTTCAGCATGGGCAGGCCCTCGGCGACGCCGACCTCACGGTCGATCTCCCCGAAGGCCGGCGCGAGGTGCACGATGCCGGATCCGTCGTCGACGGTCACGAAATCGGCGGCCACGACCCGCCAGCCGTCGCCGGTGGCCGGCAGCCAGTCGAAGGGTCGTTCGTATCGCAGTCCGACGAGCTCCGACGCCGCCATCGTGGCGACGACCTGCGCATCCGGTCCGAGGACGGCCTCGACCCGGTCGGCGGCGAGGACCAGGTCCCGTCCGTCGGCCGACGCGACCCGGGCGTAGGTGACGTCGGGTCCCACCGCGGCGCCGACGTTGCTGACGAGTGTCCACGGGGTCGTCGTCCAGACCAGCAGATCGAAGTCGGCGTCGACGACGGGGAACCGGACGTACACCGAGTCCTCGGTGATGTCGCGGTAGGCGCCGGGTTGGCCGAGTTCGTGGCTCGAGAGGGCGGTCCCGCACCGGCCGCAGTAGGGCACGACCTTGGCGCCCTCGTAGATCTGCCCCTTGGTCCACATCTCGTGGAACAGCCACCAGACACTCTCGATGAACGGGTTGCTCATCGTCTGGTAGGCGTCGGAGAGGTCCAGCCACATGCCGATGCGGCTCGTCATCGCCGACCAGTCCTCGACGTAGCGCTGGACGGATTCCCGGCAGCGTTGGTTGAACGCCTCGATCCCGTAGTCCTCGATCTGGGGCTTGCCGGAGAAGCCGAGTTCCTTCTCGACTTCGACCTCGACCGGGAGGCCGTGACAGTCCCAGCCCGCCTTGCGGGCGACGTACTTGCCCCGCATCGTGTGGAACCGGGGGTAGATGTCCTTGAACAGGCGGGCCCAGACGTGGTGGATACCCGGGCGGCCGTTGGCCGTGGGCGGGCCTTCGTAGAACACCCACTCGGGTGCGCCGATGCGCTGGCGCAGCGATTCGGCGAAGACGTCGCCGTCCCGCCAGCCGGCAAGGATGCGATCTTCGAGCGCGACGAGGTCCAAACGGGGGTCGACAGGGTCGAACGGCACGGCCCGGAGCCTATTCGGCGACCCCCACCACCCCTGGTGTCAATGCGACCTGCACTATCATCCGCCGCTTCCCGTTCCCCTCCAGAGGATTTTCCGATGGCGCAGGCCACTCGCCGGAAGGCCCCCACCGCGTCGAAGTCGTCGAAGACGGCCACGACCACCGCGAAGAAGACCGCCGCCAAGAAGCCCGCGGTCAAGAAACCAGCCGCCAAGAAACCGGCCGCGAAGAAGGCGGCGGTCAAGCAGACGGCGAAGAAATCAGCCGCGAAGAAGGCAACGGCGAAGAAGCCCGCCGCCAAGAAGTCGCCGGCGAAGAAGCCGGCCGCGAAGAAGGCTGCGGTCAAGAAACCGGCCGCGAAGAAGGCGGCCGTCAAGCAGACGGCGAAGAAGCCGGCGCCGGCGAAGAAGCCCGCCGCGAAGAAGGCACCGCCGGTCAAGAAGGCGCCGGCGGGGGCGACCTGCCCGTTGTCGGGCATCTTCGTGCCGAAGCAGAGCCCGAACATCACGCCGAAGACCATCGAGAAGCTGCACGAGATGCTGATCGAAGAGCGTGAACGACACGTTCGCCAAGCCGAAGAGCTCCAGGCCGACGCCGAAGCGCTGGTCAACGAACGGGAACAGGGCGACACCCAGTTCGACGAGGAGTCCGGCGAGGGCGACACGATCAGCGTCGAGCGCGAACGCGATCTGATGCTCTCGGCGACGGCCCGGCTCGCGGTGGACGACATCGACCGGGCGCTCGAACGGATGAAGGACGGCACCTACGGTCTGTGCACCCCGGCGGGGCGGCGGATCCCGGTGGCGCGCCTCGAAGCCATCCCGTGGGCCGACACCTGTGTCGACTGCAAACAGCGTGTCGAGCGCCGCCGTTAATTCGATCCCGCGGTGGGTGCCGCCGATCATCGTCGGCGGCGTGGTGCTCCTCGATCAGCTGACCAAGTCCTGGATGGTCGCGAACCATGCGGAGACGCCGCTGTCGATCGTCGGTGACACGATCGAGTTCCGGCTGGCGCGCAACCCGGGTGGCGCGTTCAGTTCGTTCACCAACGCGACCGTCGTCCTCGCCGTCCTCGCGATCGGCCTGAGCATCTGGCTCGCCCGCACGATCCGTTCGTCCACCGACCGCGCCACGGTCGTTGCGCTGTCGATGGTGCTGGGGGGTGCGATCGGCAATCTGATCGACCGGTTCTTCCGCTCGCCCGGCGTGCTCCGCGGCCACGTCGTGGACTTCGTGCGGGTCGGCTCGTTCCCGTCGTTCAACGTCGCGGACTCCGCGATCACCTGTGGGGCGATCCTGCTGATCCTGCTCAGCTTCCGCTCGCCCGCGAGCGCCCCCGCGACCCCGGACACCCCGGAATGAGCGCGGCGGACGATCAGAGTCCGATGATCGTGCCGGAGTCGCTGGCCGGCGAGCGGGTCGATCGGGCCGTCGCGCTGCTCACCGGTTGGTCCCGGAGTGCCGTGGCGGAGATGGTCACGCGCGGCGACGTGCTCATCGACGGTGCCCCCGTCGCCCGCAGTGCCCGGCTCGAGGCCGGGGCGCGGCTCGAATGGCGGGGCGAGCCGGCCGCGCCGCCCCTGCCGGGTCCCGAGCCCGACGTCGAGGTCTCGGTCGTCCACGAAGACGACGACGTCATCGTCGTCGACAAGCCCGCGGGTCTGGTGGTGCATCCCGGCGCCGGCCATCCGACCGGCACCCTCGTGGGCGGACTGCTCGCCCGGTTCGACCTCGACGGGGTCGGTGATCCCGCCCGCCCCGGGATCGTGCACCGACTCGACCGTGATACCAGCGGCCTGCTCGTCGTCGCCCGCACCGCGGTGGCCTACCGCGCGCTGGTGCGGGACCTGGCGGCTCACGACGTCCGTCGGCGGTACACCGCGGTCGTGCACGGGATCCCGTCGTCGGCGCGCGGCACCATCGACGCCCCGATCGGACGATCGCCGCGCTGGCCGACCCGCATGGCGGTCCGGGCCGGTGGTCGGGAGGCCCGGACGCACTACGAGGTCGTGGAGGTCTTCGACGACGTGGCCCGCCTCGCAGTGGACCTCGAGACCGGGCGCACCCACCAGATCCGGGTGCATCTCGCGGCGATCGAGCACCCGGTGCTCGGCGACTCGGTCTACGGCTCGACCGACGTCCGCCTCGCGCGTCCGTTCCTGCACGCCGCGAATCTGGCGTTCACCCACCCGGTCACGGGTGCGGCGCTGGAGTTCTCGTCGCCGCTGCCGCCGGAACTCGCGGCCGTGCTCGCGGGACTCGGCGCCCCACGATCCGCACCACCGTCAGGTTGACGATCACGAACGACCCGACGACGGCGATCGCGCGCACGATGGTCGCGTCGGTGCCCGCCCGGAGCGCGTGCACGGTTCCGGCGGTCCAGACCCCGTAGCTGGCGAAGTGGATGGTTCGCCAGACGCGCGGCGAGAGCCGGCCGGTCACGAGGGACGACAGTTCGACCGCGAGCAGCGCATAGGCGGCGACGATGCCCCAGGCGACGGCGCCGGGCCGCCACGACGACGCCATCGGGATCGCGAGGGCGGCCGGTCCGAACGCGACCGTCGGGTCGAGGCCGAGCGCGACGAGATGGATCGCGAGGAACGCCACGCCGAGACCACCGAGGAACCGGTGGAGGTCGAGCTGCCAGGCGGGCCGCGGCCGCCGCGCGAGACGGCCGGACAACAGCAGACCGATCACGATGCTGAACCCCGCGACGACCCACGCGACGACGCCGGTGGAACGGGCCAGGTACCACCAGATCTTCGGGTTCACCGTCGAGTCCCGACGAGATCGTGCAGGTCGGCCGTGGCGTGGCGGTTGCCGTCGTCGTCGACGATCAGTCCGGACGCGTCGTGCCTGGCGAGGAGGTCGATGCCGTCGTTCCCGCCCGCGAGCAGGGCCGCGGTCGCCAGGGTCTCGGCATCGACCGCTCGGGGTGCGATGACGGTCGCGGTGGCGACGCCGGTGCGGGCCGGGCGTCCGGTGCTCGGATCGATCACGTGGTGGCGTTCCTCCAACCCGACCCGCCAGCGCCGTCTGGTCGTGGCGCTCGTCGCGAGGCCGCCTTGGGTGAGGGCGACGCGCCCGCCGGGTGCGTGTTCGAGGTCGACCGTCCAGCCGAACGGGTGCGGCGACGCACCGGCGACCCGGAGGTCACCACCGAGGTTGACCAGCGCACCGGCGGCACCGGCGGCCACGAGCGACTCCGCGACCAGATCGGCCGCCAGGCCCTTGCCGATCCCGCCGAGGTCGAGTCGGACGTGGGCGGGGAGCGTGACGGCACGGACGAGTGGATCGATCTCGATGCCCGCGCAGCCGGGAACGATCGGAATCGCTCGCTCGGCGGACGCGCCGGTGCGTGGGTCGTCGGCGCCCGCGGCAAGGTCGGCGAAGGTGCGGTCGTAGCCGGCGACCTCGAGCGCATCGAGCACGGTCGGGTCGAACGCGCCGTTCAGCAGCTGCCACGCGGCGACGGCAGTGCGAACGGCGAAGAGCGTGTCGGCGCTGACCCGCACCGGCCGACCGCGTGCCGCGTTGAGCCGGCACAGTTCCGAGTCGGGCCGGAAGCGACTCCAGCGCCGTTCCAGCTCGTCGATGCGGGCGCGCGCCCGGTCGAGCAACGGCTCCTCGCCGCCGAGGACCACCACGTGCGCAGTGGTGCCCATCGCCCGGAATCCGCAGCTGTGCATCAGGACGGTCCGGTCGTCGTCACGGCCTTGGGTGCCGCCGCCGGCGCGGACGGCGCGGGAGGAGGCGCCGGCGCGGCCGCGGCCGCGGTCGACGGTGCTGCAGAGGTGCCGGCGCGAGTGGTCGGTCGGGGCGCCGAGTTCGCGGCCGGGGAGCTCCCGGCCGCGACCGGCGCGGGGTGATGGTTGACCTCGAGCACGATGACCTTCGCGCGGGGTGGGGGAGTCGGCGGTGCGCTGACGGTCCGGACGACGACCTGGGGGTCGTTCACGGCCATGAACGCGACACCGCCACCGGCGGTGCCGACGGCCACGCCCGCCGCGAGGATGCGGGTGGCGGTCGCCGGGTGGCGGCGACGGGTGCGGGCCATGTCAGTCGTCGTCCGTGTCGGCGGCCTCGTGCTCGTGCTCCGGTTCGGCGTGATGGTCCGCGGTGACGGAGGTCGGCGCGGGTGCCGGGGCCGACGTCTCCTGCACTTCACCGGATTCGTCGTGGTCCTCGCCCGACGATGGCACCGGGGTCGAAGCCGGGTCCGCGACAGGTGGCGAGGGAAGGTCGTCCACGTCGAGGACGTGATGCTCGATCTCCGCCGGTTGGGTGGTGGTGCTCACCGGGCTGACCTTGCCGATGTTGGGGCTGGCGTCGGCGGCCTGGAACACGTGCATGGTGGCGCCGGCGGCGACGGCGATGCCGGTGAGACTCAAGCTGATCGCCGCGGCGCCGGCGAGTGCGGTACGTCGGTTCATGGTTCGCTCCTTGGTGGGGTGATGCCACCGTACGGAGGTCCAGGCCAGGAGCCGCTTGGCGAAACGTAAGGAATGGGCAAAGCGTGCCGTCGGAGATCGCCAAGGTGCGCGAGGGTGGTGGCGTGCACCTCCTCATGATCGAAGACGACGACGCGATCGCGCTCCCGATGGCGAGGGGCCTGGAACGTGAGGGATTCACGGTGGCGCGGGTCGAGACCGGCGAGGCCGCCCTCGGGGCGTCGGGTGACGGCCTCGTGCTGCTCGACCTCGGCATGCCGGACATGGACGGGTTCGCGATCTGCCACCAGCTCCGGCCGCGGTCGG
>CAZJBJ010000125.1:0-11422 GCA_964544295.1 uncultured Bifidobacteriaceae bacterium | reverse complement strand
TTGCATGTGTTAAGCGCGCCGCCAGCGTTCGTCCTGAGCCAGGATCAAACTCTCCATCGAGATCTGTACCGACCGGCCCGAAGGCAGATCGGCCGAAGATCAGGGTTGAGAGCCGCCTTCCAGGTACTGAAACCCGGTCGGCAACTGGCTCGACAGGTCTCCGAAGAGTCCTGTTGAGCATTTCGTATTGACGTGGTTACATGACTCACCAGCAGGTGACCGCAAAATGCTGTCGCCAGCCGGTGAGGGTAACCTCACTGACTTTTGTGCATCACTGTTCCGTTTTCAAGGAGCCGCTGCTCGGCACTGCCGCACCCAGACCACAGCCGAAGCCGTGACTCAGGGGCAGACCGAGCCGACACTCGTCCCCGAAACCGCTGATCGCTCAGCGGATCGCTCTGGTTGGAGCCTTCGGGGCGTCCGTGTCAATCCACCGCAGATGCGCAGACGAAACTCGCTGCACTCTGTGCGGGGGAGACGGGACTCTAGGAGATCCGAGGGTCCCGGTCAAGTTCTACGCGAGGTTTCTTGTACGCTCCCCCGCCATGGGACGAGCGAACCAGAAGCCACGCAAGGGTAGCCACCAACACCTGCCCAAGGTGGGATCGAAGCCCGAGCTCGCCCACGACGGTCAGCGCGATCGCAGCGCCATCCTCGACGTGATGGGCCTCGGCAACCTGAGTTCCGGCGCCAAGTCGGTGATCTTCACGGGCGGCGTGATCCTGATGGTGCTCGCAATCCTGGCGCTCGTCATCTGGACGGCCTTCGGCTGATCCGACCGATCCGACCGATCCGACCGATCCGAGTTCTGTCAGGCCTCGACCGAGATCGTCGCCCAGGCCCGCTTTCCCACCTGCAGGGTCTGACCGTCGACGGCGGCCGCATCGACCTCGAGGTCGGGATCGGCGACCCGCTCCCCCGCGATCCGCACACCACCCTGTTCGATCTTGCGCCGCCCCTCTTTGTTCGAGGGCACCAGTTCGGCGATCGCGAGGAGCCGGGCCAGGCGCATCGGGAACTCGGTGGCCGGGACCGAGCGGACCGGGACGTCGCTCGGTACCGCGTGAGATTTGAAGACCCGATCGAACTCGGCTTCGGCCGCTTCGCCGGCGCCGGGCCCGTGATAGAGGTCCGCGACAACCCTCCCGAGCAGGCGTTTCGCCGCGACCGGGGCCAGCGCACCTGATTCGAGGGCGGCGACCGTCTCGTCGACCTGGTCCGGGAGCCAGCCGGTCGCGAGCGCGAAGTAGCGGGGCATCAGCTCGTCGGGGATGCTCATGAGCTTGCCGAACTGCTCGGCCGGCGGCTCGGCGATGCCGATGTAGTTGCCGAGCGACTTCGACATCTTCTTGTGGCCGTCGAGCCCTTCGAGGAGCGGCGTCGTGATGACCACCTGGGGCGCCTGCCCCGCCGCCGACTGCAGTTGGCGGCCCATGAGGTTGTTGAAGAGCTGGTCGGTGCCACCGAGTTCGACGTCGGACCGGACCTCGACGGAATCGGTGCCCTGGAGCAGCGGGTACAGCAGTTCGGACAGCGCGATCGCCACCCCGTCCCGGAACCGGGTGGCGAAGTCGTCCCGCTCCATGATCCGGGCGACCGTGGTGCGCCCGGTGAGGCGCAGCACGTCGGCCATGTCCATCGAGGCCAGCCAGTCGGCGTTGTGCACCAGCTCGAGCTTGTCGGTCGAGAAGTCCAGTACCGAACGGACCTGGTCCACGTAGGTCTGGGCGTGGGTGGCGACCTCTTCCGGACTCAACGGTGGTCGGGTGGCCGAGCGCCCCGTGGGATCACCCACGCGGGCGGTGAAGTCGCCGATGATCAGGACGGCGATGTGTCCAAGATCTTGGAATTGGCGCAGTTTGTGCAGCACCACGGTGTGACCGAGGTGGATGTCGGACGCGGTCGGATCGATCCCGAGCTTCACCCGCAGCGGCCGGCCGAGATCCAGCTTGGCCCGGAGCTCGTCGGGGTCGATGCAATGCACCGTGCCGGCGGTCAGGATGCGAAGGGCGTCGTCGACCGATCGGGCGGCAGCTGAACTCACGGGCGGCACGGTACCAGCGCGCCCCGAATGATTGGTGCCCGACTGGAACAATGGAGGGGAATGACTCGACGAACCCGCTTGCTCATCGCGCTCGTGTTCGTCGCGCTCGTCGCCGCCAGTTGCAGCTACACCACCCACGTCCGGCTGCCCGACGAGCAGGCCGTGTCGTCGCGCATCCTCTGGTCGGACGGCACGCTCCTCACCCGGGTCCACGGGGTCGAGGACCGCGACCCGGTGAAGCTGGCCGAGATGGCCAAGGTCCTGCCGCGCGCGGTCATCGCGATCGAGGACTCCCGCTTCTACGAGCACGGCGGCTTCGACGTGCGCGGCATCGCCCGGGCCCTGCGGGACAACATCGACAAGGGTCGGGTCGCGGAAGGTGGATCCACGATCACCCAGCAGTACGTGCGGGCCGTGTTGCTCACCAACACCAAGACGCTCAAGCGCAAGCTGCGGGAGGCGGTCCTCGCCATGCAGATCGAGGACCGCTACTCGAAGAAGACGATCCTCGAGCGGTACCTGAACACCGTCTATTTCGGCAACGGGGCGTACGGCGTCCAGGCCGCCGCCCGGACGTACTTCCAGATCGACGCGTCGAAGGTCGACCTCGCCCAGGCCGCGTTGCTGGCCGGGCTCATCCGGGCCCCGAACGACTACGACCCGTTCGCCAAACCGGAAGCGGCCGTCGCCCGCCGGAACGAGGTCGTCGAGCGGATGCGGGTGTTGCACAAGATCACCGACGCGGAGGCCGGCCTCGTGCGCGCCGCCCCGCTGACCCTGGCACCCCGTATCGACCAGACGCAGTACCCCGCTCCGTTCTTCGTCGAGAAGGTCAAGCACTTCATCTTCACCGACTCGCACTTCGGCCCGACCGTCGCCGCCCGCGAGCGTCTGCTGTTCCAGGGCGGGCTCAAGATCGAGACCACCCTGGACCCGAAGTGGCAGATCGAAGCGGACGTCGCCCTCCACGGGATCCTCACCGATCCGACGGACCCCCCGGGCGCGCTGGTGGCCGTCGACCCGGCGACCGGGGCGATCAAGGCGTACGCGAGCAGTCAGAACTTCTTCGAGACCGACCCGGCCGCGCCCGACTTCGGGTACGCAAAGGTCGACCTCGCCAACGCCCGGGACGAGCAGGGCAACCCGACCCGCCAGCCCGGGAGCAGCTTCAAGCCGTTCGTGCTGGCCACCGCCCTGGAGAAGGGCATCCCCCTCACCAAGACCTACAGCGGCGCGTCACCGATGACACTGCGCCCGCCCGGGCAGGCGCCGTTCACGCTGGAGAACTTCGAGGGCAGCGGTTACGGACGCATGAACCTGGTCGACGCGACCGTCAACTCGGTGAACACCATCTACGCCCAGCTCGGCATCGACGCCGGCCCCGGCGACATCGCCCTCCAGGCCATCAAACAGGGCATCACGTCTCCGCTCAAAGGAGTTCCGAACATCGCGATCGGCGACGAGGAGGTCACCGTCGAGGACATGGCGGCGGCGTACAGCGTCTTCCCGGCCGACGGCGTTCGCCACCCGCCGGTGTTCGTCACGCGGGTCACCGACCCGTCGGGTCGGGTGCTGTTCGAAGCCCGCCCGGTCCCCAAGATCGTGCTGTCCTCGGGCACCGCCCGCACCGTCACGGGCGTGCTCCAGCAGGTCGTCCAGCGCGGCACCGGCGTGAATGCCCGCATCGGTCGGCCGGTCGCCGGCAAGACCGGAACGTCGGACGAGCGCAAGAACGCCTGGTTCGTCGGCTACACCCCCGAACTCGTCGCCGCCGTCTGGGTCGGATTCCCCGACGGCTCGCCGATGCTCCCACCCAGGACCCGGGTGCGCGCGCAAGGCGGCGACTGGCCCGCCCGCATCTGGCAGATCTTCGCCAGCTCGGCGCTCGAGAACGTCCCCGCGTCGCTGTTCAAAGTCCCCGAGGCCGCACCGCCGCCGAGCTCCACCACGACCACCACCCGCGGCGGCACGCCGGTCGGGCCCGGCATCTACTCGGTCGTCGGTCTCGACGCGATCACAGCCACCAAGGCGCTCACCGACGACGGGTACAAGGTCACCATCGTGCGCGCCCCGAGCCGGCGGTTCTCGCCGAACTACGTGACCGCGCAGAGCCCCGTCGAGGGCACCCCGGTCCGGCCCGGGGCCACCATCACGCTGACCGTCGCGAGTGGGCGACCGAACGTGGTCGCGGTCCCGAACGTGCTCGGACTGCTCGCCGACCAGGCCGCCTTCGTCCTGCGCCAGGCCGGTCTCGACGCCCGGATCGTCGTCGAGACCCAACCCCCTCCGGTGTCGTTCGAGAGCGCCGGCAAGGCCTGGAAGCAGAGCCCCTTCTCCGGTCAGACCGTCGACGAAGGCACGTCCGTCACCGTCTGGGTCAACCCGTAATTCTTCCGTCTACTCGACGGTGTGGCGGTCGCCGTCGCGGACGCGGCGGGCGAGACCCGCGAGCAGCTTCGCGGTCATCGCCGGGAGTTCGGCCACCAGCTTCTTGAACGACGCGGCGTCGAGCACGCCGACCGACGCGCCGGACGTCGTCACGACGTCGGCGTTGCGGGGTCCGGGATCGAGCAGCGCCAGCTCGCCGAACCACTGGCCCGCTTCGAGACCGGCGATCTTCCGACCGTTGCGCACGACTTTCGCGGTGCCCTCGATGAGCACGTAGAACGTGTCACCGGCCTCGCCCTGACGTACCAGCATCACTCCGTCGGCGACGTCGTGGACCCCGAGGGCCTTGGCGACGGTCTTGCGCTCCTTCGCCGACAGTTGCGAGAACAGCGGGACGGCCGACAGGTGCGCGGCGATGTCGTCGATCTTGGCCATTCGATCCTCCTGGTCCCAGGTCCGACCGTGAGGCTAAGCGGCCGGACCTCGCCGCGTCGTCGTGGCGGTCGTCACACCGCGCTGGGCGCGCGATCCACTGACGTGCGGATCACCCGGCACGAACCACCGCCACCGCGTGTGGTCACCCTTCCCCGGAGCCAGGCCGATGCGGGCGGAGCGCCCGGGCCGGCGAGGGGGCGCGACGTCGTCGTCGACGAGGGTGATCGCCCCGCGCGTGATGTCGATGCCGTCGTCGTCGCGGTCCAGACCGAACGCCGCCGCGAGCCGGGCCGGACCTGCGAGCAGCAGCCGATCAGTCCGCGCCGCGGGTCGGCGGGTGCGCATCAACTCCATCCCGGCGACCGGCGCGGCCGCCCGCAACAGAACCGCGCCCGCATCACCCGCGGGCGCGCCGGCCACGACGTTGGCGCAGTAGTGCATCCCGTAGGTGAAGTACACGTACAGGTGTCCGGGCAGACCGAACATCGTGGCGTTGCGAGCGGTCCGGCCCCGGTAGGCGTGGCTCGCCGGATCCCGTGCTCCGCAGTAGGCCTCGACCTCGACGATGCGGGCGACGAGCCGGGACTCGTCGCGCGTCGAGACGATCAGCTTGTTGAGCAGGTCGGGCGCGAGCGCGACCGGGTCACGGTCGAAGAATCCCCGCGTCAGGCGTCGAGCCACTGCGCTTGTCTCGCCAAGCTCTCGCGCATGGCGGTCATCTGGGCGGCGAGCGGTGCGGGTCCGCCCCCGCCCGGGGTGACCCGGTTCGTGACCGCCGCGCCGGGCGCCAACAGTGCGGCCGCCTCGGGCCCGAGGCGAGTATCGGTAGCGACGAGGTCAGCCAACGAACCTTCGCCGTCGAGAGCGCGGCGCACCAGATCGCCGACGATCGCGTGGGCATCCCGGAACGGCGTTCCGGCGCGGACCAGGAACTCGGCGAGGTCGGTGGCCCCGAGGTACGGGCTGTCGGCCCCGGCGCGCATCGCGTCGGCGTCGAAGGTCAGTCCGCCGAAGAGGCCGGTGAGCGCCAGCAGTGACGCCACGACGGTGTCGACCGCGTCGAACACCGGCTCCTTGTCCTCCTGCAGGTCACGGTTGTACGCGAGCGGCAGCGACTTGAGCGTCGCCAGCAGACCCGTGAGATCGCCGATCACCCTGCCGGCCTTGCCGCGCACCAGCTCGGCGACGTCGGGGTTCTTCTTCTGCGGCATCATCGACGAACCGGTGGCAAACGCGTCCGGGAGCCGCACGAAGCCGAACTCGGCACTCGACCACAGCACGATCTCTTCACCGATCCGCGAGAGGTGCACCTGGGTGAGCGCCGCCGCGAAACAGGCCTCGGCCACGAAGTCGCGATCCGAGACCGCGTCGAGCGAGTTGTCGAAACGAGCCGAGAACCCGAGGAGCTCGGCGGTGCGATCGGGATCGAGCGGCAGGCTCGATCCGGCCAGCGCCCCGGCACCGAGCGGCGACACGTCGGCCGCCTCGACGACGGCCACCCAGCGACGAACGTCACGGCTCAGCGCCCACGCGTGCGCCAGCAGATGATGGGCGAGCAGCACCGGCTGCGCGTGTTGGAGATGGGTGTAGCCGGGCACCGCGACGTCGGCGCCCGCCTCGGCGGCCCGGGCCACCAGCACCGACTGGAACTCGTGGATCGCACCGACCACGCGACGGGCGGCGCGCTTGGTCCAGAGCCGGAGATCCGTCGCGATCTGGTCGTTGCGGCTGCGACCGGTGTGGATCTTGGCGCCGGCGGCGCCGGCGATCTCGGTGACGCGCCGTTCGACCGCGGTGTGGATGTCCTCGTCGGACGGCGCGAACGCGAACGTGCCTGCCGCGAGCTCTGCCGCGACGACATCGAGCGCACCGAGCACCTCGTCGCGTTCCTCCACGGTGAGGAGACCCACCTCGGCCAGCATCGTGACGTGCGCGCGTGAGCCCTCGATGTCCTCCGTCGCGAGCCGACGGTCGAAGTCCAGGCTGACCGACAACGCCATCAGCGCGTCGTCCGGACCCTCGGCGAAGCGACCGTGCCAGAGGGTCTGGTCGCTCACGACTGCCCCGGCGGTCGCACGGCCGGCTCCTCGATGCGTTGACGCTTGGCCCAGGTCTCGACCGAGAGCCCCCACAGCCGGACGAACCCGGCGGCGTCCTCATGCCGGAACGCATCGTCGGCCTCGTAGGTGGCCAGCGTGAAGTCGTACAGACCACGTTCGGCCCGGCGCCCCACCGCGGTGCACTGGCCGGGTTGGAGTCGCATCCGCACCTCACCGGTGACGTGTTTCTGGGTCGAGTCGATGAACGCGTCGAACGCGTCGCGCAGCGGCGAGTACCAGAGCCCGTCGTACACGTTCTCGGCCCAGCGGGTCTCGACCCGGGACTTCTCCCGCATCACGTCACGTTCGAGCGTGATGGACTCGAGGTCGGCGTGCGCCGTGATCAGGGCGAGCATCCCGGGACACTCGTACACCTCGCGGCTCTTGATGCCGACACGGCGGTTCTCGACCATGTCGATCCGGCCGAACCCGTAGGCGCCGACCATCGCGTCGAGTTCGGGCAACATCAGATGCAGTGGGGTCGGGACCCCGTCGAGCGCGACCGGCACTCCCCGATCGAACTCGATCACGAACTCGTGCGGGGTGCTCGGCGCGTCGGCGACCGCCGCGGTCCGTTCGTAGATGTCGTCCGGCGGTGCGTTCCACGGGTCCTCGATCGCCCCGCACTCGACCGCGCGGCCCACGATGTTCTCGTCGACGGAGTACGGCTTGTCGAGCGACGCCGTGATCGGGATGCCGTGCTGCGCGGCGTACGCGATCGAGTCGGCGCGCGTGAAGCCCCAGACGCGGACGGGCGCGAGGATCTCCAGATCCGGCGCGAGCGTGCGCAGGCTCACCTCGAACCGCACCTGGTCGTTCCCCTTGCCGGTGCAGCCGTGTGCGACCGCGTCGGCCCCGAACTCGCGGGCCGCGGCGACGAGATGCCGGGTGATCACCGGGCGCGACAACGACGACACCAGCGGGTACTTGCCCTCGTACCGGGCGTTGGCCTTGATGGCGTTGGCCACGAAGCGCGACGCGTACTCCTCACGCGCGTCGACGACGCGTGCCTCGATCGCACCGGCGACGCGGGCGCGATCGGTGATCGCGTCCCAATAGGCACCGTCGGCGTTCGGTTCCTGGCCCACGTCGACCGCGAGCGCGACCACCTCCGCGCCCCACTGCTCCTGGATCCACTTCACCGCGACCGACGTGTCGAGTCCCCCCGAATACGCCAGCACCACTCGTTGTACAGCCATGGTTCCCTACTTTGGTCAGAGGCCCGCAAGGCCGGCGAGGCGGGCGGCGACGTCGGCGCCACCGACCTGCTCGGCACAGACCAGGATCAGGGTGTCGTCACCGGCCACCGTGCCGAGCACGTCGGGATAGCCGGCCCGGTCCAGCGCGGAGCCGATCACGTGCGCCGAACCGGGGGGCGTGCGCAACACCACGAGGTTGCCCGAGTGGGCGACGTCGACGACGAACTCCCCCATCACCCGGCGCAGGAAGTCGTCCGGACTGGCCGCGTCCTTGAAGTGTTCGGGGACCGCGTAGGCCATCGCCCCGCCGGGGATGCGGACCTTCACCGCGCCGAGTTCTTCGAGGTCGCGGCTCACGGTGGCCTGGGTGGCCACCACGCCCTCGGCGGCGAGCATCTCGACGATCTGGCCCTGGCTCGAGATCGCCTGCTCTTCGAGCAGCCGCGCGATCCGGTGTTGTCGTTGCGGTTTCCCCAGCGTGGCCATCATCCCTCCAACAGGAACGCGAACAGCGCTCGCTTGGCGTGCATGCGGTTGGCGGCCTGGTGCCAGACGGCACTGTTCGGCCCGTCGATCACCGACGCGGTGACCTCGTCTCCTCGATGGGCGGGAAGGCAGTGCAGGAACTTGGCGTCGGGGCCGGCGTTCGCCATCAGCCCGTCGTCGACGCACCACCCCTGGAACGCTTCGAGTCGGACCTCGGCCTCGGCCTCCTCCCCCATCGAGACCCAGGTGTCGGTGTAGATCGCGTCGACGCCCTTCACCGCCTCGAACGGGTCGGTCACGAGGTCGATCACACCGCCGAGGTTGCGCGCCCGATCGACCACGAGATCGTCGAGCTCGTACCCGGGCGGCGAACTCACGACCAGTTCCAGACCGGTGAGTGCTGCGCCGAAGGCCAACGACGCCGCGACGTTGTTCCCGTCGCCGACGTAGGCGACGCGCCGACCTTCGAGGCCGCCGAAGAGTTCGTGGATGGTGACGAGGTCGGCGAGCGCCTGACACGGATGCGCCCGGTCGGACAGCAGGTTCACGATCGGGACGTCCACCGCGGCCGCCATCCGTTCGAGCACGGTGTGGTCGAACACCCGGGCCGCGATGATCGCGTGGAACGACGCGAGGGTGCGCGCCACGTCCTCGGCCGATTCGCGCGTGTCGATGCTGATCTCGTCGGGCCGGATCGTCACCGGGTGTCCGCCGAGGCCGACGACGGCCATCTCCCCGCTGTTGCGGGTGCGGGCCGAGGGCTTCTCGAACACGAGCGCGACGCCGCGCCCGGTCAGGACGGCCGGAACGGACGCGGGGTCCGCCTTCCAGGCGATCATCGTGTCGATCAGGCCGGCCAGCTCGGCATGGGAGAGGCCGTCGACCTCCAGGAAATCACGCGCCATCGCGCACCACCTCTCGCAGGATCGCGACACCGCGATCGATCTCGGCTTCGGTCACGAGCAGGGGCGGCGCGAACCGCAGCGACGTCGGCGTGACCGCGTTGACGATGAGGCCGGCCGTGAGACACGCACTCGCGATCGGACCCGCCTCGAGCCCCGGTGCTAACTCCGCCGCGACGAGTAACCCCAGCCCGCGCACGTCGGCGACCTCGGGGATGCCGGCCAATCCCTGCATCAGCTGCTTGCCCCGCTCGGTCGCCCGCTGCGGGACGCCTTCGCGCTCCATCACGTCGAGCACGCTGAGCGCGGCACGCGCGGCCAGCGGCTGGCCGCCGAAGGTCGTCGCGTGATCGCCGGGTTTGAACGCCGCGGCCACGTCCCGCCGGGCCCAGCACGCCCCGATGGGCATGCCGTTCCCCAACGCCTTGGCGAGCGTGACGATGTCCGGGCGGACGTCGCCGCCGTGTTCGAAGCCGAACCATTTCCCGGTCCGCCCGAGCCCCGTCTGGACCTCGTCCATGATCAGCAGCGCCTCGCGCTCGTCGCAGAGTTCGCGGACCGCTTCGAGGTATCCGGGCGGCGCGGCCTGCACCCCGCCCTCACCCTGGACGGGTTCGAGGAGCACCGCGCACACGCGCTCGTCCATCGCCGCGGCCAACGCGTCCACGTCGGCGAACGCGACCTGTCGGAACCCGACGGGCAGCGGCTGGAACGTCTCCTGCTTCTGGGGCTGACCGGTCGCGGCCAACGTCGTCAGCGTGCGCCCGTGGAACGAGTTGTAGGCCGACAGCACATGGAACCGGCCCGGGCCCCCGTGGGCCTGGCCGTACCGGCGGGCCAACTTGATCGCGCACTCGTTGGATTCGGCGCCGGAGTTCGCGAAGAAGACCTGCCCCGGAGTCCCGGTCGCCGACGTGAGCAGCAGATCGAGCCGTTCGGCGAGCCGCGGCTGCTGGTCGTTGAGGTAGAGGTTGGACACGTGGAGCAAGGTGGCGGCCTGGTCGGCAATGGCGGCGGCGACCTCCGGGTGGGCGTGACCGAGCGACACCGTCGCGAGGCCGGACAGGAAGTCGAGATACTCGCCGCCCTCGGAGTCCCAGAGGCGGGCACCGTCACCGCGGACGAACGCCACCGGCTGGCGGCCGTAGGTCTGCATGACGTGTTCGTGGTCGAGCTTCCAGAGATCGTCGTAGTTCACGGCGTCTCCCCCTCGCCGCTCACCATCGTGCCGATGCCCTCGCGGGTGAAGAACTCCAACAGCAACGCATGGGGAATGCGACCGTCGAGGATGTGCGCCCGAGCCACTCCGTTGCGCAGGGCCTGCACGCACGAGGCGAGCTTGGGGATCATCCCCGCGCTGGCCTTGCCGTCGGCGATCAGCGCTTCGAGCCCGTCGGCGTCGATCTGGGCGATGAGCGAATCCTCGTCGGGGAAGTTCGCGTAGACGCCGGCGACATCGGTCAGGTACACGAGCTTCTCGGCGCCGAGCGCCTCGGCGATCGCACCGGCGACCGCGTCGGCGTTCACGTTGTAGGCCTGCCCGGTCTCGTCCATCCCGATGGTGGCGATGACCGGGATGAGTTCCTCCCGCAGCAGGCGGTGCAGGATCGACGGATCGATCGCGGCGACGTCGCCGACGAACCCGAGGCGGGCATCCCGCGGGGTGACCGCGATGAGGCCCGCGTCCTCGCCGGACAGCCCCACCGCGTACGAACCGTGCTGGTTGAGGGAGACGACGACGTTGCGGTTCACCTGGCCGACGAGCGCCATGCGGGCGATGTCGACGGTCTCGGCATCGGTCACGCGCTGACCGTCGACGAACTCGGCTTCCTTGCCGAGCCGACGCATGAGCTCGGTGATCTGCGGGCC
>CAZJBJ010000124.1:0-11451 GCA_964544295.1 uncultured Bifidobacteriaceae bacterium | reverse complement strand
GCCGAGAGCTACCTCAACACCGAGGCCATCCTCGACGTCATCGCTCGCTCCGGCGCCGACGGCGTCCACCCCGGCTACGGCTTCTACGCCGAGAACGCCGACTTCGCCCGGGAGATCACGGCCCGGGGCGTGGCCTGGATCGGTCCGCCGCCCGACGCCATCGACGTGATGGGCGACAAGATCTCCGCCCGCAAGGCCGCCGACCGGGGCGGCGTGGCGAGCGTGCCGGGCACGCTCGAGGAGATCACCGGCGCCGACGACGTGATCGCGTTCGGCGAGAAGGTGGGCTGGCCGGTCGCGATCAAGGCCGCGTACGGCGGCGGCGGCAAGGGCATGAAGGTCGTGCACAGCGCCGACGAAGCGCAGTCCGCGCTCGACTCCGCCCAACGCGAGGCGCTGGCGTTCTTCGGCCGTGACGAGGCCTACCTCGAGAAGTACCTCACGCACCCGCGCCACATCGAGGTCCAGATCTTCGCCGACACCCACGGCAACGCGGTGTGGCTCGGCGAGCGCGACTGCTCGGTGCAACGTCGGCACCAGAAGCTGGTCGAGGAGTCCCCCGCGCCGCACCTCACCGAGGACATCCGCCGCGCCATGGGCGAATCGGCGGTGCAGGTCGCGAAGTCCACCGGCTACGTGAACGCCGGCACCGTCGAGATGCTCTACCAGGACGGCGAGTTCTACTTCCTGGAGATGAACACCCGGCTCCAGGTGGAGCACTGCGTGACCGAGATGGTCACCTCGCTCGACCTCGTCGCCGAGCAGATCCGGATCGCGTCGGGCGAGCCGCTCTCGTTCACCCAGGACGACATCGAGCGCCGCGGCCACGCCATCGAGGTCCGCATCAACGCGGAGAACTCGGCCAAGGGGTTCCTCCCCTCGCCCGGCACCCTGACCGCCCTCCACCTCCCGTCCGGACCCGGCGTGCGCTGGGACGGCGGCTACGAGGCCGGCGACACGATCTCGCAGTACTACGACAACCTCGTCGGCAAGCTCATCGTGTGGGCGCCCGACCGCGACCGCGCCCGGCACCGCATGCTGCGGGCGATGCAGGAACTCCACATCGAGGGCATCCACACCACCGTGCCCGCCGCCGAACTGGTCCTCGCCCACCCCGACTTCGCCGCCGGCACCCACTCCACCCGCTGGTTGGAGGAAGACGTCGACCTCTCCGGTCTCGTCTCGGACGCGGGTGCGAAGGGCGACGCGCCCGAGGAACCCACGAAGCAGACGTTGAGCGTCGAGGTCAACGGGCGCAAGTTCGAGGTGACGGCGATCCTGCCCGACGGTTTCGTCGGCGCACCCGCCGGTGGCGGTGGCGCGGCGCGCAAGGCGCCGAAGCCCAAGGCGGCCGCGTCGGCCGGCGGGGGTGGCGACGGCACGGTCACCGCGCCGATGCAGGGCACCATCGTCAAGGTCACGGTGGCGGTGGGCGACACGGTCGAGGTCGGCCAGTCGGTCCTCGTCCTCGAGGCGATGAAGATGGAGAACCACATCAACGCGGAATCGGCCGGGACGGTCAAGGAGATCCGCGTGAACGCCGGCGACACCGTGGGGGCCGGCGACGTGTTGCTCACCATCGAATAGCTCGTCCTATTGCTCGGCTGCCGGGCGCGGGCGCGATCTAGCGTCGACGCATGAGCCATCCACTGATCTGGGTCGACGCGTTCACCGACACCCCGTTCCGGGGCAACCCGGCCGCCATCGTGCTGCTCGACGCGCCCGCCGACGAGACCTGGATGCAGACGCTCGCGTTCGAGCTCGGCCTGGCCGAGACCGCGTACGTCGTGCCGCGGGCCGACGACGGGTTCGACCTGCGCTGGTTCACGCCGACCGTCGAGATCCCGTTGTGCGGCCACGCCACGCTCGCCGCGGCCCACGCGTTGTACGAGTCGGAGCGGACGACCGGGCCGATCGCGTTCCACACCCTCTCCGGTGAGCTCGTCTGCACCCGGCGCGACGGTCTGATCGAGATGGACTTCCCCGCGGTGCCGCCGACCCCCGTCGACCCCGCACCTGGGTTGCTGGACGCGCTGGGCGTGACCGACCCGGTCGCCGTGCTCGACAACAAGCAGTGGTTCATCGTCGAGTGCCGCACGGCGGCAGAGGTGGAACAGCTCACGCCCGACCTGCGGGCGCTGGAGCGGATCGTCCCCGGCGCATCCGTCACCGCGCACTCGGACCGGCCCGGCGTCGACATCGTGTCGCGGGTGTTCGGCCCCGGCGTCGGCGTGGACGAGGACGCGGTGACCGGTTCGGTGCACTGCGCGCTCGTCCCCTACTGGGCCGGCAAGCTCGGCATGACCGAGATCGTCGCCTACCAGGCGTCCGCCCGCGGCGGCACGCTGCACTGTCGGTTGGCCGGCGACCGCGTCTTCCTCGCCGGCCCCGCCGTCACCGTGCTGCGCGGCGAGATCCCCGAGGTGGGATGATCGAGACCATGCGCATGCGAGAGAACACCGCCCTCGCGATCGCACTGATGCTGGTCGTCATCGCCCTGGCCGCCTGCGAATCCGGAGGCTCCGATGCCGCACCCAAGCCACGGTCCGGTCCGAATGTCGAGGTGTTCATGGAGACGACGGCCACGGCGGACGACGTCGAGGCGGTCCGAAAACAACTGCGGCGGAGCGACGACGTCACCAGCATCCGATTCGTCTCGCGCGAGGACGCCTACCGCAGGTTCTCCAAGTGGTTCGCGAAACAACCGGAACTCCTCGCCAACACCACGCCCGAACAGCTTCCCGAGTCGTTCAAGTTCTCGGTCTCCGGGGACACCCGGCAGTTGGCCGCGCGGCTGAAGAAGCTTCAAGGCGTCGACGCCGTCATGATGCCGCCGGCGGCGCGACCGTTCTGTCGGCGACTCAACGAGGCAACCCGCGACATGAGCCGTGCCGATCGCCGCAAGCTCGCCATCACGGGTTGCCAGCTCCGCTGACCGCGCGGATCGCCGCGACCGAGAGCGTCGCTTTCGACGAGGACCGCATTGCCGGATCACTCGCCGACGCTGACGCGGGGCGTGCGAAACTCTCGAGATGTGGCTTCGATGGCAGGTCGACTTCTGGATGGCGACTCGCCTCAGCCGAGTCATGCTCGTCGCGATCTACACCGTCGCGTTGGGTGCGGTCCTCACCGTCCCCTATTGCGCCGTATCATCTCGCATCTCCGACGCGAGCCCGATCATCTGCCGATCAGCTGGCCTGCTGACCGCGGCCGTCATCGTTCGCCTCCAATGGCGCCGCGCACATCGTCTGCAGTCGACGGCGCAACACGACGTTCCCTGACAGGGACCGTCGAGAGCGTCGGAAACTAGGTCGCTGCATCGGCGATGAGAACAATCAACATCAGTGGAGCAAGCCCTCCGTAGACGGCGGCGAAGGCGCGGAACTCCACAACCTGGTGTCGCCGGAGCGGACGCTTGCGCCACCACCATGGAAACATCCAAGCGGTCACACCGCCATCCGGATCACGCCAGACCAAGACCATCGACACGACAGTGGCAGTGAGCAAGGCGAAGAAGAAGACGAACTTGCCGGCGCTCATCCGCTCCAGTCTCCCAGGTGAAGGCGCGGGGCGAGCGTGACGCTCGGCCACAGTCCATGCGCGCGGCATTCTCGCCTGAGACATCCATCAGGGATAGCGAATTCCCTATCCCAGAGTGCGCCCATGTCATCGCCGCGGCCCGACGAGCTTTACCATCCGGTCGGTGACCGGCAGGTGGTGGGACAAACCGTTGGCGCCACTCATCGCTCTCGTGTTGCTTCTTTCCCTGGCGCAATGCTCCGAGGCGACGTCGACGCGGTCGTATCGCTCGAAGGATCTGAACCTTCGTGTCCCGTCTGGGTGGGCTACAAGATCGCCAGATGACGCGCCCGGCACGACTGCCGCTCGCCTGCTGATCGGCAATCACCACCGTCGCGGCACGTGTTCCGGGCGCGGGGAATCCCTCGTTGCCTGCGTCGTGATCGAAACGAAACTGAGAACCGGCGGGTTCGCAGGCATTCTCGCGTGGTGCGGAGACCTCCTCCCTTGCGACAGCCATGTATGGCAGGTTCTCAAGCCGGGAGATCGTCGAGTCGTCGAGCGGTACGGCCCTGCCGCGTGCAGCCGCCACGGCTTCAAACAGGCGGACTCGGGTGCCTTCTGGATCGGGCGCAGTCTCGGTCACCCAGCGCGGCGGTACATCTTCTTCGCCTGTATGCGCGACCCACAGGCTGCGACGCGGTCGCAGCTTGATGCAATGCTCGGCACTGTCAGGAGCCGCACCCAGCCACCGGCATGAGCGGCCCCCGACACCCAGGCGCGCCGGAATGACACCTGGACTCTTAGGCAGAGAGCTCGCCGACCGCGGCAACGACATGATCATGCGGTCGGCACACCCATGCCGGCTCCAAGCGGACCAATTCGGGATGCAGACCGAACCCGTGCACCGGGCAGACGGGCCACACCTCGTCTCCGACGTTGTACGAGACAAGTGTCTGCAACGAATCAGCGACCGCAACGAGCAGCTCTGCCGAACCGACACCGTCGTCGGAGAGTGGATCACCGCCGTAGACGAATCCATCGAGCTCTATGTGAAGACTCCCTCCGATACGGGTCACCGTGAAGCCCGACGGCGGGCTCGAATGCGTCGCGAGGTCTCGACGCACAGTCTTGATCGCCTCATTGACCCGGTCTTCGAAAGCCACGTTCCAATACTGCACCGCCCGCACATCCCCACGCCCACCCAGGCGACACGTCACCCGCGTCGGTGCGTTCCGCGGAACGCATCGGACCACGACGCATCGCCTTTCCGAATTCGGGATAGCTATATGGCTGTAGAGCTAACCCGAAAACGGAAAAGGAACATCACGGCGCTCACGATCACCGAGGATCTTCCAGATTCTGGGACGTTCCGCGGAACGCTCCGCCGCGCCGGCATCAAGAATCATCGGCATCCGCGCCGCGCAGGAACCTGTCCGCGTCGCCGGCGCTCACGCGGCTGATCGTCAGGTGTTCCCATTCCCCTTGTGTGGACGCGACTGCTGACTATTTCGGCGCGGCCGGAACGGCATTGCGACTCGTTCGGGTCAGGTGTCGGACGCCTTCGCCGAGTCCGAACCCGATGAGCGCACCAGAAGCACCGACTGGAAATAGGAGAAGCACGACCCCCAACGCGATCTCATGAACCGGCGGCCCACCCGTCGTCGTCCGCCACGCGATCAGTGCCGCACCGCTGGCCGAACACGCGACCGTCGCACAGACAATGGGCCACGACACACTCGTCCTTCGCCATCCGGCAACAACAGTCGCGAGGACGCTCGCGCAGAACAGAACGGGAAAGAACACCACACCTTCGAGCCCGTCGCGGTCATCGAACGGGATCGATAACCGGAATCGCCAGAACGTCAGGCACGCGACCGCCGACACGCCGAGGCCGGTGAGGACCGCGGAGCCCGTGTGGTGCCCTCGTTGCATGCCGAGCAACGGTACCGCGGGCGCGGTCCTCGATCACCCAGGTGGCACGCCGCTCGCTCTGATGCGTTCCGCGGAACGCATGGGACGACCACCCATCGCCTCACGGCGCTCACGATCACCGAGGATCTTCCAGTTTCTGGGACGTTCCGCGGAACGCACAACCACGCCGGAACCAAGAATCATGGTCTCACCCTCGTCGTACGATCGACATCCAATCCGGCCTGTCATCGTTGACGTTTGGAGCCCTGATGCCCACCACGCTGATCCCCCGATCGGACCTCGGGACCACCCCCACCGAACGGCTCGAAGCCGAGGCGACCACGCTCGCCGGGCACCTCGCCGCGGCCATGTGCCGCTTCCTCGACGTCGTCGCCGAACTCACCCACCGTCGCGCCTGGGAAGCCTGGGAAACCCGCAGCATGGCCCACTGGGTGTCCTGGAAGTGCGGCATCGGCATCCGCGCCGCGCAGGAACACGTCCGCGTCGCCGTCGCCCTCACCGACCTTCCCGAGACCCGCGCCGCGTTCGCGAACGGCACCCTCTCCTACTCCAAGGTCCGGGCCCTCACCCGCTTCATCACCCCCGGTCGCGAGACCGACACCGTCGAGCTCGCCCACCACACAACCGCCAGCCACCTCGAACGCATCGCCCAGGCGCACGTCGCCGCGTGCCGCGCCGCGGATCCCGATCGCACCCGCGCCGCCATGGACGCGTCGCACGTCTCGATGCACACCAACGCCGACGACACGATCACCGTCACGTGTCGTCTCCCCGCCGACCTCGCCCGCCGCTTCCTCCACGCCGTCGACCACGCCGCCCGTGAACTACCGCCCGACCCGGGCGCCGAACCGAACACGAAACGCGTGCACGGTCTCGCGGCCGTCGTCGACACCTACCTCGAGCCCGACCCCAGCCGCGCCGCGGTCGAAGTCGTCGTCCACGTCGACGTCGACACGCTCACCGAGGACACCCCGGCCAGGCCACCATCGAGGGGCACCCCGTCGCCACCGAGACCGTCCGCCGCCTCGCCTGCGACGCCGGCATCCGCCTCAGCCTCGACCGCGACGACACCACCCTCGACCTCGGCCGTCGCCACCGGTACCCGAACCCCGCGCTGCGCCGCGCCATCGAACACCGCGACGACCACACCTGCCGCTTCCCCGGTTGCACCCAACGCACCCGGCTGCGCGCCCACCACGTCCGCAACTGGGCCCACGGCGGCCCGACCGACCGCGACAACCTCGTCATGCTCTGCCCCACCCACCACCGATCGGTCCACGAAGGCGGGTGGCAGGTCGAACCCGACACCGCCGGTGGCTTCACGTTCATCAACCCCAACGGCCGGATCGTGCCGACCATCGACCCGCCCAGCCCGGTGACCGCCGACGCGGCCATCACCGGCAATCAGCGAGCCGGCATCGCCATCGCTCCCGACTCCATCGCCTCACTCTGGGCCGGCGAACGCCTCGATCTCGACTGGACCATGACCGCCATCTTCGGCGCGCACCCGCCGACGCCCCGACTCCGCGAGGAAGCAACGACAGGCGAGCAGCGTTCCGCGGAGTGCACGCCAACGGGGTGACGCCCCAGGAGACGGACGACCCGGAAGCGCTTAGGACGCGGCTTCGGCGAGGGATTCGGCCATGGCCGGGTGCACGAGGAGCGAGTCGGCGATGTCGACGACCTTGAGGTTGTTCGTCACCGCGACCGCGATCACCGAGATCAGCTCGGCCGCACCCCGCCCGACGATCGATCCGCCCAATACCTCACCGGTCGCCGGGTCGGAGATCACCTTCACGAACCCGCGCGGATCGCCCTTGATCAGCGCCTGCGCGTTCGTCGCGAACGGCACCTTGGTCACCCGGATCTTGCGACCCGACGCGAACGCGTCCGCCTCGGCCAGACCCACGTCGGCCACTTCGGGTTCGGTGAAGATCGCGGAGGCCGCCTTCTCGTAGTCGAGATGCCGATGGGCGCGGGCATGCAGTCCCATCAGGTGTTCGGCGATCTTGCGCCCCTGCATCGCGGCCACCGACGAGAGCGGCAGTTTCCCCGACACGTCGCCGGCCGCGTAGATGTGGGGCACCTCGGTGAGGCAGTTGTGGTTGACCGGGATGTAGCCGCCGTCGTCGACGGTCAAGCCCGCGGCGTCGAGCGCGAGCTCGTCGGTGTTGGGGATCGAGCCGATTGCGAGGATGACGTGGGAGGCCTCGACGTGGCGGCCGTCGTTGCACTCGACGCGCACGGTCTCGCCGGCGCGCTCGATGTTCATGGCCCGCGCCCCTTTGAGCAGGTGCACGCCGCGGGCGAGGAACTCGTCCTCGAGCACCGCCGCCACCTCCGGGTCCTTCAGCGGCAGCACCTGCTGGCGCGAGACCACCAGCGAGACCTCGCTCCCCAGCGCACTGAACATGTGGGTGAACTCGACCCCGGTCACGCCGGAACCGATCACGCAGAGATGCGTCGGGATCTCGGGCGGCGGGTACGCCTCGCGGGTCGTCAGCACGCGCTCGCCGTCGAGCGGCGCCCACTCGGGAATGCGCGGCCGCGATCCGGTCGCGACCAGAATCACGTCAGCCTCGACGACCTCGTCGAGCTCGGGGCCCACCACCCGCACCGAGTGCGGGTCCACGAAGCTCGCCGTCCCCGCGAGCAGCCGCACGCCCTGGGACCTCAACAGGTTCTCGACCGACGCGTGCAACTGCGCCTCGATCCCGGCCACCCGGGTGCGCACCGCCGCCACGTCGAGCTGACCGTCGGCGCGCAGACCCATCGTGTGGGCGCGGCGCAGGTTCGCGAGTTCGCCGCCGGTCGCGATCATCGCCTTCGACGGCACGCAGTCGAGCAGATGCGCAGCACCGCCGATGAGGTCGCGCTCGACCATCGTCACCTCGGCCCCGAGGGTCGCCGCCACCGTCGCCGCCGTGTTCCCGGCCGGTCCGCCACCGATGATCAGCAATCGTCGAGCCATGCGAAGAACCTAATAGGGCCTGACATAGCCTCGACCCGATGCCGGAGTACCGCCACGATGCGATCCTCGACCGACGGGTGATCGTCGCCGCCGAACGCGCCACCCGACCGCACACCACCACCCTCGCCCCGGAGGTGCGCAACGGACCCGAGACGTGTCCGTTCTGTCCCGGTCACGAAGCCGACACCCCGCCGGAGACATACCGGGTCGGGGCGGGCGCGCCCGAGACACCGGGCTGGGACATCCGCGTCGTGCCGAACCTCTATCCGATCGTCGGCGCACCCGACCAGGGCGACGCCAGCGGCGCCCACGAGGTCATCATCCTCTCCCCCGACCACGACCGCGCCTTCGCCGACCTCGACGTCGACCAGGCCGTCGCGATCCTCCAGGCGATGCGCGACCGGGCGCGTGTCCATCTCGATGTCGGTCGGGCGTACGCCGCCTCGTTCATCAACCACGGTCGTGGGGCGGGCGCGTCGATCGCCCACCCGCACGCCCAGGTCGTGGCGCCGGACGCACCGTCGGACGCCGTCACCGCCATGACCGAGCGGTTCGAGACCGACCTGATCGCCCGGGAGATCGCGGATGCCCGGCGCCGCGATCTCCTCGTGGTCGACGGGCCTGCGCCCGCCTGGTGTCCACCCGCGTCCTGGTGTCCCTACCTGATGCGCGTCGCCCACCGGTCGACCCGCGCCCGCTTCGACGAGGCGACCGACGCCGAGATCCGGGTCGTCGCCGTCGGGATGCACGAAGCGCTCGGTCGACTCCAGTCGTTGCTCGGCGCGGTGCCGTACAACGCAGTGGTCCACTCCGCCCCGCCCGCGATACGCGCCGCCGAGATGCACTGGCACGTCGAACTCATCCCGCGCACCGCGGTCGTCGCCGGGTTCGAACTCGGCAGTGGGATCTACGCCAACTCGGTCGCACCCGAGCAGGCCGCGGCGCTCCTCCGGGGGGTCAGCTGATGCACATTCATCTCTGCATCACGATCGGTGCGCCGGTGGAAACCGTCTGGCGCACGGTGGAACCGATCGAGGACCACACCGCGTGGATGGCCGACGCCGAGTCGATCACGTTCACGACCGAACAACGACGCGGCGTGGGCACCGAGTTCGACTGCCTCACCCGGGTCGGTCCGCTCTCGACCGTCGACCGCATGCGCGTCACCGCATGGGAGCCCAACGCGGTGATGGGCATCGAACACCGGGGCATGGTCACCGGCGCGGGTCGGTTCACGCTCCAGCCCTCCGGGTTCGGCCTCACCACGTTCTGCTGGGACGAGGAGTTGCACTTCCCCAAATGGATGGGCGGTCGCCTGGGCGAACGGGTGGGGAAACCGGTGCTGATGCGGATCTGGCGCGCCAACCTCACCCGACTGCGAGACCTCGCGGAGCAGGCTGCGGGGTTCTCGGTCTAGCGACCCGAGAAGGTCGCCTTCCCGGGGCCGTGTTCGAGGAAGCTCGCGACCCCGGTCTGCGCGTCCTCCGTGCCGAACACCTCGACGAACGCGGCGGCTTCGACGTCGAGTCCGGCGGCCAACGATCCGTCGAGACCGTCGTCGACGGCGCGCTTGGCCAGACCCATCGCCGCGACCGCGCCCTGCGCGAGTTCGCAGGCCCACGCCAACGCGGCGTCCTCCAACTCGGCGGCCGGCACCACACGGTCGACCAGCCCGATGGCGAGTGCCTCCTCGGCCTTGACCTGCCGGCCACTCCAGATCAGTTCCTTCGCCCGGGCCGGGCCGACGAGACGCGGGAGCCGCTGCGTGCCCCCGGCGCCCGGGATGATGCCGAGCAGGATCTCCGGCTGGCCCAGCCGGGCGGTGTCGGCGGCGATGCGCAGATCGCACGCCAGTGCCAACTCCATGCCCCCGCCGAGCGCGAAGCCGCGGATCCCGGCGATCACCGGGCGCGGGATCGCGGCGAGCCCGTCGAACGCGCGCCGGAACGTCGCGCCGATGGCGCGAGCCGCGTCCTGATCACCGAACTCCTTGATGTCGGCGCCCGCGGCGAGCGCCTTCTCGCTGCCGAACACGACGACGGCCTTCACGCCCGGATCACTGACGAGCCCTTCGGCGGCGTCGCCGATCGCGGTCAGCAGCGCCTGGGAGAGCGGGTTCATCGGCGGGCGGTTGAGCCGCAGCGCCACCACACCGTGGTCGTGGTGTTCCCGGAGGACGAGGTCGTCGGTCATCGCCGGACACTACCGAGGTCCGCGGTTGCGGTCACCGATCCGCGAGGAGCGCCGCGGCCGCGGTGTGGGGGTCGAGGCGGCGGGCCGCCACGTCGTCGAGCAACGACTCGAATCGATCACCCGAACAGGCCGCAGCCGCTTCGGCTTCGAGCCGGGTGGTGACGATCGACCGCAGTTCGTCCCGCAGGCGCGCCTCCCGACGCCGCTCGAGCCGGCCGTCCCGCTCCTGGAAGCTTCGGTGCTCACGGATCGCGTCCCACAACTCGGCGACGCCCTGTCCGGTCGTCGCCACCGTCTGGATGATGCGCGGCCGCCAGTCGGAATGGGCGGAGAGGTCCAACATCATCTCCAGGTCCCGCACGGTCTCGGCCACGCCGTCGCGGTCCGCCTTGTTGACCACGAACAGATCCGCGATCTCCATCAGGCCCGCCTTGTTGGCCTGCACGCCGTCGCCCCAACCCGGGTTCACCACCACGACCGTCGTGTCCGCGGCCCCGGCGATCTCGACCTCGACCTGGCCGACGCCGACGGTCTCGATGACGATCCACGGCTTGCCCGCGGCGTCGAGCACGCGCACCGCGCGCGGGGTGGCCAACGCCAGGCCGCCGAGATGACCCCGGGTCGCCATCGAGCGGATGTACACCCCGGGGTCGGTGGCATGGTCCTGCATCCGAACGCGATCACCGAGGATGGCGCCGCCGCTGAACGGACTCGTCGGGTCGATCGCGAGCACCCCGACCTCCAGGCCGTCGGCCCGCATGCAGCCGACCAACGCGTCGGTCAGGCTGGACTTTCCCGCGCCGGGCGCACCGGTGAGCCCGCCCGTGTACCCG
>CAZJBJ010000123.1:0-11595 GCA_964544295.1 uncultured Bifidobacteriaceae bacterium | reverse complement strand
CGTCGAGGGTCAGCCCCGCGCGTTCGAGCACGGTATGGGTGGCCGGGATCGGCCCGGTGAGCATCATCACCGGATCGACGCCGGCCAACGCGAACGTGTGGAAGCGGGCCCGTGGCGTGAGTCCGAGTGCGTTCGCTCTTCCCTCGCTCATGATCAACATCGCGGCGGCGCCGTCGGTGATCTGGCTCGAGTTGGCCGCGGTGACCACTCCGGACTCGGCGAACGCGGGCTTCAGTTTGGCCAGCGACTCCATCGACGAATCGGGCCGGATCCCTTCGTCGTCGCGCATCGTCGACGGCGCGGTGTCGGTGCCAACTTCGACCGGCACGATCTCGCGGTCGAAGCGACCCTCGGCCCGGGCGCGGGCGGCGCGGTGGTGGGACTCCACCGAGAAGCGGTCGTTGTCCTCTCGGGTGATCCCCCACCGTTCGGCGATCAACTCCGCCGACAGGCCCTGCGGAACGAGATTCGGATACCGGGCCAGCATCCGCGGCCCGAACGGGACACTGCCCTGGATGAACGACGAGCCCATCGGCACGCGGCTCATGCTCTCGACCCCTGCCGCGATCACGACGTCGTACGCGCCCGCCATCACTCCCTGGGCCGCGAAGTGCGCAGCCTGCTGGGACGAGCCGCACTGCCGGTCGATCGTCGTCCCCGGCACGGTCTCGGGAAACCCGGCCGCCAGCGCGGCACTCCGACCGACGTTGACGGCCTGGTCGCCGACCTGGGATACACAGCCCATGATCACGTCGTTCACCGCACCCGGATCGATGCCGGTCCGCTCGACCAGTGCCCGCAGGGTGTGCGCCGCCAGGTCCACCGGGTGGATGCCGGCGAGCGATCCGTTGCGCCGACCGAGCGGCGTGCGAACGGCGTCGACGATGACGGCGCTGGGCATCGGGGGCTCCCGGGGCGGTGAGGCGAGGGGTTTCCAGTGTACGCAGCGGCTTCTGAGTACTGTCCACGCCCGTGCGCAACATGGACAAGGCCCTCGGCGACGGCGGGATGCCGCTCCTCGGACAACTCGGCGTCGACTTCCAACGCTACGGCGAGGGTTGGGTCGAGGCCGCGTGGACGCCGACGGAGGCCGCGTGCAACCCGGTCGGCGGAGTTCACGGTGGGGTGTACGCGGTGGTGCACGACGCGGCGATGAACTTCGCGACCAACAGTGCACTCGAGCGCGGCGAGAGCGGCGCCACCATCTCGATCACGTACTCCACGATGCGCGGCGCCAAGGCCGGCGACGCGCTGACGGTCCGCGGCGAGGTCGTGCGACTGGCGCGCCAGATCGCCTACCTGGAAACCACGATCACCAATGCCGACGGGGAGAAGGTCTCCACCGCGTCGGGCACGTTCATCCTGCGCCGGCGTGACCCCGACGGCGCACCGCGGACCGCGTCGAGCTGACGGGTGCGGTTCCCCGCCCCGACCCGGCGACCCGCGCTCAGCCGGTGGCGGTACGGCTGGATCCTCGAAGTCGCGATCGGCGTCGGTCTCTACCTGCTCTACGACGAACTGCGATCTGCGGCCGCCGGGTCGGCCACCGTCGCGTTGCGCAACGGCCTCGACGTCGTCCGGTGGGAGCGCGCCCTCGGCATCTACCAGGAGTACCGGATCCAACAGGCGTTCCTGCACCACCACGTCGTCCTCTCGCTCGCCAACATCTATTACGGCACGGTGCACTTCGTCGTCCCGATGATCGCCCTGGTACTGCTCTGGCGCCGCGCGCCCGAGCGGTACGTGCGGTGGCGCACCACCCTGCTCGTGATGTTGGCCATCGCGCTCGTGATGTTCTGGCTGTACCCGTTGAACCCACCTCGCCTGATGCCGGCCCGGTTCGGTTTCGTCGACACTGCGGCCGAGTACTTCAACTTCGGCCCCCAGCAACGGATCGTCGTCGTCCGCGGCATCCCGACCGCCGCGTCGCGTGCCGCGTTCGGCAACCTGTTCGCCGCGATGCCGTCCCTCCACGTCGGCTGGTCGACGTGGAGTGCGCTCGCGATGCTCCCGGTGCTCCGCCGTCGCTGGACGAAAGTGCTCGTCCTCGTCGACCCGGTGCTGACCGTGTTCGTCATCGTCGTGACCGCGAACCACTGGATCCTCGACGCCGTCGCCGGCTGGGCCGTCCTCGGAGTCTCCTGGCTGCTCGTCGTCACGATCTCCGCGATGCGGGACCGTTCTTCCGCCCCGGGACTCGTCAGCGCGAACTGATCGCGGCGATCGAGGCCCGGCGGGCCACTCGACCGCCGACGAGTTCGATCGCCGGTGTCTCGGGCGACGGCGCGTCGGCGCCGTCGTGGGTCACGAGCACGGTCACACCGCCGATGGCTCGGGCCCGTGCGAACGCGGTGTCCCGGACGGCAGGTCGCGCCGCGGCATCGATGGCGGTGAACGGTTCGTCGAGGACGAGCACGCGCGGCGCGGTCACGAACGTGCGGGCCAGGGCGACCCGCTGGGCCTGACCCCCCGACAGGTCGCCGGGGCGTTGGTCGGCACAATCACCGACTCCGAAGGCGTCGAGCTCGGCCCGGGCGCGGGAACGGGCCTCTCCGACACCGATCCCGCGCGTCTCGAGTCCGAACGCCACGTTCTCCAACGCGGACAGGTGCGGAAAGAGCCGCTGGTCCTGGAACACGAAGCCGACCGATCGGGCTTCGGGCACGACGATGACCCGGTCGCCGTCGTCGACGACCACGTCGTCGATGACGATCCGACCCGCGTCGATCGGCGACAGTCCCGCGATCGTCCGCAGCAGGGTGGTCTTCCCCGCGCCGTTCGCCCCGACCACGACGACGGTCTCGCCCGGCGCCACCCGCAACTCGACCGCGAGCGTGAACTCGCCGTGCTGCACCCGGACGTCGGCCAGCAGACTCATCTGACCAGCCACCGCCCCCGCAGGGCCGTGAGCACTGCGACGGAGACGGCCACGAGCACGAGGCTGAGGGCGATCGCAACCTCGGGATCGGACTGGAGGAAGAGGTAGACGGCGAGGGGAACCGTTCGGGTGCGCCCCTGGATGTTGCCGGCGAAAGTGATCGTCGCCCCGAACTCGCCCAACGCCCGCGCCCAGGCCAGCGCGACACCCGCGGCGATGGCGGGACCGGCGACCGGCAATGTCACCCGCCGGAGCACGGTGCGCCGCGACGCCCCCAAGGTCGCGGCGGCGTCCTCCAGATCGCGGTCGAGTCCCCGGAACGCGGCTTCGACGGTGATCACGAGGAACGGCAGCGCCACGAACGTCTCAGCCAGGATCACACCTGCGGTCGAGAACGTGAGGTGGATCCCGAACCAATCGTCGAGCCGGGCTCCGACGAACCCGTTCCGGCCGAACGCGTAGAGCAGGCCGACCCCACCGACCACCGGCGGCAACACCATGGGCAGCAGCGTCAGCGCGCGCACGACGGATCGACCCGGGAACTCGACCCGGGCCAGCACCCACGCGAGGGGAACCCCCAGGACGAACGCCAACGTGGCCGCAGCCATCGAACACACGAGCGAGAGGCGCAACGCCGCGGCGGCTTCGGTCGTCGTGAGGTCGTGCCAGAGCCGCGACCACGAGACCTCGCTCACGAGCCCCAACAAGGGGAGCACGATGAAGGCGAACGCGAGCGCGGCCACGAACATGGCACCGCGAGGTCGACGTCGAACGGGGCGGCTCATCGCGCCGGCAGGAATCCGTACCGGCGCAGCGTCGCCTGCCCGACGTCGGACTGCACCAGGCCGATGAAGGCACGCGCCAGGCGCCCGTGCGTCGTGCTCGACACCACGGCGATGGGGTAGGTCGCGACAATGTTGTCGGCGGCCGGAATGGGGATCTTCGCCACCTGCGATTTCGCACTCACCGCGTCCGATTCGTACACGACGGCCGCGTCGGCGTCACCGTGGGCGACCGCACCGACGGTCGCCGCCGCGTCCGGCTCTCGCGTCACCGAGGATTCCGCCAGTGTGACGCTGGATCGCGCCAGTACCTCGGCGGCGTAGGACCCACACGGCGCGGTTGCGACACAGAGGGCGACGACGTCGAGGTCCCGGAGGTCGGCGACCGTTCGGATCCGCTGCGGGTTCCCGGGCTTGGTGACGATCGCCATCCGATTGCGGGCGAACGGCTGCGGTCGACCCCGGAGGAGACCGGCGGTGGCCAGGCGGTCCGCGCTCGCGGTATCCGCCGACGCGAAGACGTCGGCGGGGGCACCCTCTTCGATCTGGAGGGCGAGCGCAGTGGACGAGGCGAGGTTGAGCTGCACCTGCGCACGGGGATTCGCCGCGTCGAACCGGACCAGGAGTTCCTGGAACGCCGGTCCCAAGGACGACGCGGTGGACACCGTGATCGAACCGTCGAGCCCCCGGGTATCGGATCCCCGTTGCGCCTCGGACCTCGAAGCCGACGCACACCCGGCAACCACGAGCACGATGAGCGGCCCGATGGCGAGCCGCCGGCGCATGCGGCTCACGAGTCCGTCGGGATCTCGACGATGACGCTGGTCGCCTTGACCATGGCGGTTGCCAGATCACCGACCTCGACGTCGAGTTCGTCCGCACCCTCACGCGTCATGAGCGAGACGATGCGATGCGCGCCGACCTGGATCTCCACGATGGCCGACAAGCCATCCCGTTCGATGCGGGTGACCAGGCCCGTGAACCGGTTCCGCGCCGAGCGGACGATGCCGTCGGTCAGCGCCGCCGGTTGGTCGGCGAGGACGCGGGCCAACTCCGCGCCCTCGATCGTGCGATGGCCGCCCGGACTCCGGGTCGTCGCCAGCGTCCCGTCGTCGGCCCAGCGCCGCACGGTGTCGACGCTGACGCCGAGTAGCTCGGCCGCCTTACTCGTACGAAACTGGCTCATTCCGAGGATTCTACCGTGAAAACCTCCGGATTACCGATGAACTACTACGCGTAGGTGCGGACGAGCCGCAGCACCGCCTCCGCATCGCGCCCGGTGGCCACCAGCCCGGTCTCCGCGGCGATCCGCCGGCGACCGGCCACGTCGCACAGATCGACGCCGGGCCCCCGCACGACGGTCGGTGCATCGAGGTCGGTCCCGAACTGCCACGGCGCGCCCGTGGGCCCGACCAGATCGAAGGCGACGGCCCCATGGAGCTGCTCGCCTTCCCGCTCGAACGCGTACGGCAGCGTCCGCCACGCGAGCCGCGCCACGTGTCGCAGCCGGTCGGTCGGCACGAGGCGCGCGCCGATCGCGTCGGCGACGTCGCCGGTGTGGATCCAACATTCGGCGAGGCGCGTCGCGGCGAGCGTGCGCGCGCTCAACCGGCCGACCACCCATTGCAACCGTGCACTCGGGTCGACGCGTCCGAACTCTTCGCGCAACTCCGCGGCCGATGCTCGCCAGTGCGCGGCCGTCTCGGGCCCCGCGGCGCCGCGCTGATCCGCGACGCTCCGCGCGGCCGCGTCGTCCACCGCGGTCTCCCCGCCGGCGCGCATCCAGGTCGCAAGGTCCGCCGTCACCTCGCCCCGCAGACTGGCCAGGCCGAGCAGGTCGGTCTGGTGCAGGTGGAGGACGACGTCGGCGACGTCCCAGCCCTCACACCGCGTCGGCTGCCTCCACTGCGTTGCATCGAGCGTCTCGATCAGCGCATCCAGCTCGGCATGCTGTTCGGCGAGGGCGGCGAGCAGATCGTTCACGAGTCCCCCGACAACGCGCGTGCGACGAAGTCCTCGAACGCAGGAGCGTCGAACGCCACCGAGAACTCGTCACCGTGCTTCGTGATCTCGAGCGCCGGGCAGAAGAAGCCGTCGCCGCCGACGATGAAGTACGGCGAGCCCACGACTCCTCGTTGCCGGCCGGCTTCGTAGTCCGCGGCCACGGCGGCGCGATCCAACTCGGTCTCGGTGGGGTCCAGGCCGTGATCGACGGCGAGATCCCGCAGCACCGATGCGTCACCGACGTCGAGACCGTGTTCGAACAACGCGACCCGCACCGCGAGGGCCACGGCTTCTCCGGTGTCAACGCCCGCCCGATAGGCCCGCGCACACAGGGCCAGGGCCGGAAGTGTCGTCGTCGGGAACGTTGCGGCATCGAAGCCCGCGAACAGCTCGGGGGCCACCGACCGGCGCAGTGCCGCGATCTCGGGGGCGACCGCCACGGCCGACACCGGGTAGCCGTTGACCCATTCGAGCGGCCATGCGTGCGCGACGATCCGGACCGAGCTCCGGGCCGCCGCACGCCGGTCCACCAGCGACCGCAGCCCGACATAGGTGAACGGACAACTCACGTCGGCGAACACCTCGATCGGGTTCATGGCGCCGCCTGGTCCAGCCGGGCGACGAGATGGCGACGAGCCGCCGTGTCCCCCGGGGCGTCCCGATCGGCCAGCCGTTCGGCCACGGCACGCCGGTGATCCGCGTCGACGTTGCCGCCGTACTTGAACTTCGATCGCACCTCGGTGATCGCGATACGCAGCCCGCGAATGGCGCCGAGCTTGGCGCCGTGCTCGAGCGGATCCACGACGTCGACGTCCGGTTGCAGGTCGCGCAGCTGCTCACGCAACACCACCGCGACCTCGGCGGGTTCGTCGACGATGCGCGCGGTACCGACGAGCTGCACGGCCGCGTAGTACGTCGTCGGGATTCCGGCGCGCGGGTCCTCGTCACCGATGACCTTCCAGTCCGACGGGATGTACGCCCAGTCCCCGGCCACGCTGAGCAGGACCTGCGCGTTCTCGTCGATCGCCGACCAGATCGGGTTCGGTCGGGCCAGGTGCAGCACGATCTCGTCACCGTGGAGGACGAACTGGGTAGGGACCACGACCGGCAGCTCGCGGCCGCGCCCTCCGGCAACCAGATGGCCGAATCCCTGCGCTGCGACGAACGGGCGCCACTCCGCGTCGGATCCACGATCGACCGGACGAATCAACATCGTCCCATCATGCCCGGTCGGCCGTACGCTGCGTCCATGACCGACCGGTTCGCCGCCACCCGTTCGGCGGCCGCCGCCACCGGGTTCTCGGGCGTGCTCCGGGTGCGGGTCGACGACCGCGTCGAGTTCGAAGCCGCCTACGGCGAGGCCGATCGTGCTCGCGGCCTCCCGAACACCGTCGACACGCGCTTCGGAATCGCGTCCGGAACCAAGACCCTGACCGCACTCACCGTGATGCGCCTCGTCGAGCAGGGGGCGCTCGCACTCGCCACGCCGGTCCGGGACCACCTCGGCCGCGACCTGCCGATGGTCGACGACACCGTCACGGTCGAGCACCTGCTCCGCCACACCTCGGGGATCGGCGACTACCTCGATGAGGACGCGATCGAGGACTTCGAGGTGTGGCCCGGCGGGCGTCCGCCGTCGGCGTTCACGGCCACCGCCGCCTATCTCCCCGAACTCGACGGACGCGAGCAGAAGTTCCCGCCTGGAACGCAGTTCGCGTACTGCAACAGCGGCTATGTCGTTCTGGCGCTCGTGAGTGAGCGGGCGACCGGTACCGCCTGGCCCGAGCTGCTGCGGCGCGCCGTGACCGGTCCGGCCCGCATGACGGCCACCGAATACCTGCGCACGGACGCGACCACCGACGGCGTCGCGGTCGGTTATCTCACCGACGGCCGCACCAACGTGGGGGTCCTCCCGGCGATGGGGAGCGGCGACGGCGGCGTCGTCTCCACCCTCGGCGACATCGAGCGGATGTGGGGTGCCATCGGGGCCGGCTCGATCGTCGACGCGGACACGCTCGCGGTGATGACCCGACCTGGGCCGCTTCCCACTCACCACCCGATGCGGTACGGACTCGGGGTGTGGCTCGACACCGGCCGGGGTGCCATCGTCCTCGAAGGATGCGACGCGGGCATCTCCGTCCGCAGCATCTACGACCCGGTTCCGAGACGCGTCACGACGGTCATCTCGAACACGATGAACGGTGCGTGGCCCGTCGTCGACGTCCTAGCGGGGGCGACGGATCCTCGATGACGACCGAGGTCCGCTCCTTCTGTCGGATCTGCGCGGCCGCGTGCGGCATCGTCGTGACGGTCGACGGTGAGCAGGTCGTCCGGATCCGCGGCGACGCCGACCACCCGGTCTCGCGGGGCTACACCTGCGCGAAGGGTCGGGGTCTCGCCGAGTGGCATCACTCGGCCGCCCGACTCGACCGGCCCCGGCTCGGGAGCACCGCGACCGACTGGCCGACCGTCCTCGACCATCTCGCGGGCCGGCTCACCACTATCTCGGCCGAGTCCGGCGCGGACGCGATCGGCCTGTATCTCGCCACCGGACTCGCGTACGACTCCGCCGGCCAGGTGATGGCGAGTCAGTTCCTCCCGGCCATCGGGTCGCAGTCGTTCTTCACCGCGGTCACCGTCGACAACGCGCCCGTGCTGGTGGCCGCGGAACTCGTCGCCGGACAACCGATGCTCAACCCCGTGTGGGACCCCGACCAGCCCGGGCTCCTGGTGGTGATCGGGACGAACCCGGTCGTCTCCCACGGGTACGGCACCGCGTTCGCCGATCCGGTGCGGCACCTGCGCGACTACCGGGATCGCGGCGGTGAGATCTGGGTGCTCGACCCGCGCCGGACCGAGACTGCCGCACTCGCCGACCGGTACCTCCCGATCCGGCCCGGGGCCGACATCGCCGTGCTCGCTGCAATCGCCGCCGCGCTGCTCGCCGACGGTGCCGATCCCGTCGAACTCCGCGACCACTGCGACCCCGAAGATCTCGACACCCTCCGACGCGCCGTGATGGGATTCACGGCGGCCGAGGCCGCTCGCGCCGCCGCGGTGTCCGAGACCGACATCGCGACACTCATCGACGCGATCCGCGCGCACTCGGGACGCATCGCGGTCATGTGCGGGACCGGCGTCACGATGGCCAGGGACGGCATCGTCGCGGAATGGCTCCGCTGGGTGATCCTCATCCTCTCGGGATCGGTCGATCGGGAGGGCGGGATGCGGTGCAACCGCGGGCTGATCAACCGCCTGCGCCCACCACGACCGGGCCGAACCAGCGCACCGACGCCGCCCGGGCCCCGCAGCCGTCCGGAACTTCCGCGCGTGATCGGACAACTTCCCGCGGTCGCAATGATCGACGAGATCGAGGCGGGCCGGTTGCGGGCGCTCGTCGTCACCGGCGGGAACCCGCTCACCGCGTTCCCGCAACCCGATCGGGTGCGCGCCGCGCTCGCCCGACTCGACGTGCTCGCCGTCGTCGACGTCGCCGACAACGAGCTCAGCGCGATGGCGACGCATGTCCTGCCCGCGACCGGTCAACTCGAGCGGGCCGACCTGACCTTGGCCGAGCTGACCGCGGTCCGATCGGGCATGCAGTACACCGCGGCCGTGGTCCCATCTGCGCCCGGCCGACGACCCGCATGGTGGATCCTGGCCTCGGTCGCCCAGCGCCTGGGTCACCATCTGCTCGGCGGGTCCTCGCCCGACGATCTCACCGACACCGACATCCTCCAGGGGCTGCTCGCCCGGTCGCCGATCCCGGCGTCCGCGGTGCTCGCCGCCGGGCCGCACGGCGTGGACGTGCCCCACGAGTTCGGCTGGGTGCACGACGAACTCCTGCCGGACCGTCGCTGGCATCTCGCGGCGCCCGTCGTGATCGAACGACTGGCCGCGTGGGAGCTGTCGACGAACGAGCTCGTCCTCACCCCACACCGGACGATGGCCTGGAGCAACTCGGTGCGCTACGGGCCGGACCCCGCCGACGCGGCGGCGTACCTCCATCCCGATGACGCCGACCGCCGGGACCTCGGGACCGGTGACCTGGTGGAGATCACGAGTCGGTACGGCACGATCCGGGCGCCGGCCGAACGCGACGATCGGATCGCGCCGGGCTGCGTCTCATTGAGTCACGGACATCCGGCGCGCAACGTCGGCGCGCTGGTCGGCACCGACGCCGACATCGATCCGCTCACCGCGATGCCGCGCGCGTCGGGCGTCACGGTGACGATCACGGCCGCGCCCGACATCGACGCGTCCTGATCGGCGCGCGGATCCGCGCCGGTCACCAATCGGTCGGCTGGTAGTCCTTCAGGAACTGGCCGTAGACGTGCTCGCCGGTGTTGAAGCCGACGATGATCGGGTCGACGATCCGGGCGGCGCCGTCGACGATGTCGAGCGGCGGGTGGAACCGATGTTCCTCGGTCTTGCGTTGCGCGATCTCGACCGGATCCTCGTCGCTCACCCACCCGGTGTCGACGCTGTTCATGTGGATCCCGTCGGCGTGGTACTCCGCCGCGGAGGTGCGCGTCATCATGTTGAGCGCGGCCTTGGCCATGTTCGTATGGGGATGACGCGTGGTCTTGAACCGCCGGTAGAACTGCCCTTCGACCGCCGACACGTTGACGATGTGCTTGTCCCGTTCCGGAGTCCGCAGCATGAGTGGCTTGAGTCGCGCGTTCAACACGAACGGGGCGATCGCGTTGACGAGTTGGGTCTCGAGGAGTTCGACCGTGGGCACCTCGGCCAGCGTCAGACGCCACGAGTTCCGACCGCGGAGGTCCACCTGCTGGAGGTCCTGGTCGAGCAGCCCCTCGGGGAACAGGTGACCACGGGCGACCGCGTCCTCCGCGAGGATCACGGCCTGGGAGAGTTCCGCGGCGTTCGTGAGCCCGGCCAACACCGGCACGCCGGTGGGCGCGATCACGGCTGCGTCGGCGCCGACGAGGTCGGTGCCCCGGAGCCCCTCGTACGCGCCGAGCAGCGGCTGCGCGGCGGCTGGCAGCTCGGCCAGGGACGTCGTTTCGAGTTCCATCATGTGGGCGTAGAACTCCGGCGGACGCCGCACCGTCTGGCACGCGTTGTTGACGATGAAGTCGAGTCGGTCGCGTGTCCCCATCACGTGGGAGCAGAAGGCCTCCACGCTCGGGGTGTGCCGCAGATCGAGCCCGAAGATCTCGAGTCGATCGCTCCACTCCTCGAAATCGGCCTCCTGTGAGTACCGCAGTGCGGAGTCGCGCGGGAAGCGGGTCGTGACGATGAGGTGCGCCCCGGCCCGCAGCAACTTGATCCCGGCCTGGTAGCCGATCTTCACCCGCCCACCGGTGAGCAGCGCCACCCGACCGCGCAGGTCCGCGGTCTCGGTCCGCTTGGCGAAGTTGAACTCCGCGCACGCCCGACACATCTGGTCGTAGAAGTGGTGGACGGTCGTGAAGTGCTCCTTGCACACGTAGCAATGACGCGGGTCGTCGACGGCCCGATCGTCCTCGACGGTCTCCGACGCGAAGTCCTCGGGGGCGTAGACGTTCGGCGTGGTGAACACCGGCTTCGAGCGCAACGTACGGATGCCGGTCTCGTTGAGCGCGGCTTCGTCGCGGGCCCGTCTCGCCGCCTTCTCCCGCCGTTGCCGGGCGCGAACGCGCTGGCGACGCGTCTCCGCGTCCGGCGCGAACACGTCACCGGCCGCCTGCTGAAGACGGATCCGTTCGTCCTTGCTGAGGGATTCGAGCATCGCCGGGTCCTGGGCGATCGCCTCGAAGACTCCGATCGCCTCCAGGATCCGCGCCGCGAGCTCGGGATCGGGCTCGGGCACCGCTACCCGCCGAGTTGATCGGCGACGTCGCCGAGGATGCCCGGGGGCACGAAGTTGTTCTCGGTGGTCTCGTCGGCCTCGGTGAGTTCCACCATGCGGGTGACGACCTCGGCGGG
>CAZJBJ010000122.1:0-11800 GCA_964544295.1 uncultured Bifidobacteriaceae bacterium | reverse complement strand
TGACATTGACGGTGAAGTTGTTCGCGTAGATGGCGAAGCTGCCGCCGCCGTACTCGCCGGCACCGCCGCCACCACCTCCGAGTCCGCCGGCGCCGCCACCACCGCCACGGCCACCGTCGGCCGCGCCGGCGCAGTACGTGCCACCGCCGCCACCGCCGCCGGAACCGCCGCCGCCGTTGCCGCCGTTGCCGCCGGCGACTCCCGACTGGCCGGCCCACGTCGCGCCGGCCGCACTCGTCGCCGCCGAACCGCCGCTGCCGGCGCTTCCCGCGGCTCCGGCCGATCCGCCACGACCGCCGCCACCGACGCCGGGCGAGGGCGTGACGCAGTAGCCGCCGCCGCCGCCGGACCCACCGGCCGCGCCGCCGCCGCCGTTGCCGCCGTTGTTGCCGCCGGAGCCGGAGCTGAAGAACGTGCCCCCGCTCCCGCCGCCACCGCCGGACCCACCGACGGTCGTGCCCGATCCGCCACAGCTCGAGCCCTGGCCGGTCTGCTCCGCGACCCCCGGGGCACCGTCACAGCCGTTGGTGGTCTGGTTGGTGCCGGGTGCGGCCGAGTTGGCGCCGTTGATGCCGGCGGCCGCCGTCACCTTGGTGTTGGTGACCGTGAGGTTCCCGGTGCCGGTCCCCGTGGTGGCGCGCACTCCGTAGGAACTGGCGCCACTTCCGAGACCGGTGTTGAGACCGTTGATGGTGAGTGCGTCGAGCGTCACCGTGACGGCACCGCTGACGGTCACCGCCTGCGGGCTCCCGGTGAGGGTGGTCTGGGACCGATCCGGAGTACCGGCGAGGCCGGCAGTGCCGGGACGGGTCCAACCGTTGAACTGATCGAACCCACCGAGGACCGTGACGTTCGCCGCGATCGTGGCCCCACTCGCCGGTGCGTGGGTGCCGGTGGCCAGCGCGATCTGCGGACGGCCCTGGATGCCCGCGGCCGTGGATGCGGCCGTCAGGGTCAGCTTCGGCGCCAGCGCCGTCCCCGGGTTGGCGTCACTGCCGTACGCGGAGACGAAGATCGCGTTGCGGGTCTGGAACGTGAGTGCCGGACTCGTCGTCGTGCGGCCGTCCCAGTCGGTCTGGCTCGCCTGCACCGTGAACACGCCCGAACCCAGCGTCGGGTTGGCGGACCAGGATCCGCCGGCCGGGGTGATGGCGCCGGTGTAGGTGGGCGCGATGTTCGTGCAGCCCGCGCAGGCGTAGACGTTCACATCCACCGTGCCGGTGTCACCCGGCGAGAACCCGGCGTCGCCGGTGATGACCGTGCCGCTGACCGTGTCGAGGTTGCCGTTGTTGGTGGGCGAGTCGATGGTCATGGTCGGATCGGCGAGGTCGTCGTGACCGATGGCGGTGGCCGGACCGGTCGCGGCGCTCGACCCCTTCTTGTTCGTGGACCGCACCTCGTAGGTACAGCCGACGCCTTGCCCGCAGGTGTGGACGAAGAACGTCGACGTCCCGGCGCCCGTCGGGGCCCACGCGCCCCACGTCGAGCCGCCGTTGGTCGAGACGCGGAACTGGTAGGTCGTGATCGGCCAGTCCGCCAGGGGGGCCGTCCCGCCCGTCCAGGAGAGTTCGGTGCCGCCGAGCGCCGAGTCGCTCGTGCGAGCCGTGAGGTTCGACGGCGCGGTCGGCAGTGGGTTGTCGTTGTCGAGGATCGTGACCGCACCTGCGAGTTTCCCGGGCAGGACGTTGGAGAGGCTGCCCAGGGTCACGGCGAACTGCTCGTCGTTCTCGACGAGCACGTCGTTGCGCACCGTGAAGGTGATCTTCTTGAACCGGTTGGTCGGCTTGAAGGTCAGCAGCTTGCCGGTGACCTGGGTGTAGTCCGCACCAGGCGTCGCGGTCGTGCCGGCGCCGCCGGTCGTCAAGCGGGCGGTCAGCGTCGTGACCGCGGGGACGTTCAACGACACGGTGACCGAGACCTTGGTGGTCGACGTGTCGCCCTCGCCCACCACGGCGTCACCGACGGAGATCACCGGGGTGGTCACGGTCGGTGAGTCGTCGTCGATGATCGTCCCGGTGGCGACGGGGATACCCAACGCCGACGCGAAGTTGTTGAAGAGCGTGACCTGGAACGTCTCGTTGCCTTCGGGCGCGGTGTCGGTGAAGACCGGCACATTGATCACCTTGCCGGTCTTCCCGGCCTCGATCACGAGTTGCTGGTTGGTCAGGACCTTGAACTCGCTGCCGGCCGTGGCCGTGCCGGCCGAGGTGGAGTACCGCACGGTCACCGGCGCGCTCGACACGCGGTCCAACGTGACCGGGAATGCGATCACTCGGCTCCCGGTGTCACCTTCGACGACGGACGCGTCGCCGACCGAGACGACCGGCGGGTGGGTCTCGTTGTCGGTGATGGTGCCCGGGTTCGACGCGCTCTGGCCCGTGCCCGGATTGGTCGCGGTGAAGTTGAAGGACTCCGCGTCCGACTCGAAGACGGTGTCGTCGTTGATCGCGACGTTCACCACCTGGCTCATCGGACCGCCGGGCGTGAAGTTCAGGGTCCCGCTGGTCGCCGCGTAGTCGGTGCCGGCGGTCGCGTGGTTGGCCGTCACGAAGTCGGCAGTGGTGTAGGAGATCGTCACGGGCGCGCTCGGCGGGCCCGCGAGGGACACCGTGACCGGGAGTTGCGTGTTCGCTTCGGCCACGGTTCCGGCCTGCACCCGCACCGCGGGCACTTCGTCGTCGCGGATGCGGCCCTCGTCGACGGGGGTGCTGAGCAGCAGGTTCGTGGCGCTCGTAATGCGCAGGTTGAACCCGCGTGGCGCGCTGTAGCTGCTGTTGTTCAACACCGGGACGTTCACGGTTTGCACCTGTGAACCACCCGGGTTGAAGGTCAACGAACCGGTCGTCGTGGTGTAGTCGGTGCCCGCGACGGCACTGCCGTTCTCCGTCGTGTAGTTGACGGTCGCGGTCTGACTCGTCGGCTTGGTGAGCTTGACGGTGAACGGCACGGTGGCACCAGCGCCCTCGGTGGCCCACCCGCCCTTGACCTCGACGCCCGGGTTGTCGCTGACCGTGTAGGTGACCGTCTGCGTGGAGGTGTTGCCGATCACGTCGCTGGCGTTGACCGTGAAGGTATGACTCCCGAGGGTCGAGGTCGAGATGAGGCTGCCGCTCGGGACGGTGCCGGTGCACGTGGCCACGCCACTCCCGAACGGACCGTCGTTGCAGGAGTAGAGCGCGCTCACGCTCGAGTTCTGGGCGTAGCTCGCGTTGTCGGCGGGTCGGGTGATCGTGATCGCCGGGCCCTGGGTGTCGATCGGCGCGATCGTGGTGGTCGACAGCGGCGGGTTCGACGCCGGGAAGCACGACGTGGGGAGGTTGTTGTTCCCGAGACCCTGGGGGAGGTCCGCGTTGACGGTGAAGTCGAGACCGGGGTCGGCGTAGCTGGTGCCGCCGATGCGCGGCTGGATCGACGTGAGCGGCGCGCCGGTCGCCCGGAGGTTCATGTTGATCGTGGGGAGTTGGTACGTGGTGTTCGAGGCGATGTTGCCGGGCACCGTCATGATGAGCCGGGACCCGCTCAGCGCGATCGACGGAGTGCCGCCTCCCAACCCCGAGCCCCCGCTGATCGAGTACGAGAGCAGGGTCGAGTTCGCCGGGATCGGCACGTACACGTGCAGGTTGTAGATGTAGTTCATGACCGCACCCGAACCGAGGTCGGACGATTCGAGACCCGGCGCGGTGGTGATGGAAACGTTGAACGTGTTGTTCTGGTAGATCTGCGACACCGCGGTCGTGGTGATTCCCTGCGCGCGGGTGCTGGCCTGCTGGCCGAGCACCGGGATGTTGGTGGTCAGACAGTTGAATCCGACCGTCACGGTGTCCGCGCCGGCGGGTTGGACCCCCACCGTGGTCGCCGCCGCGACGAGCGCGCCGGATGCCAGCGCGACCGTCGAAAGAATTGCGCCGAAACGCTTCCGCATGTGTCCCCCCACCAAGTCCCGAAACTGCGGGGATCCTAGGGGCGAGTCGGGCGGAGAAGCGAGCAATTTCACAAGGAATTTCGGGGTTCAGCCCACCTGAATCTGATTCGCCACGGGGTCCAGCACCGGGCGGGCGTCGAGGCCCAGCCGCCAGACGTCGTACGCCCCCGTTCCCGGCTCGAATTCGGCCCATTTCTCGTAGTTGGAGGCGGCCCCCCGGTAGTGGATCGTCCGGCCCCGATCGAGTGCGGACCGGCAGTCGGCGAAGGTCTGGCAGTCCACCGAGCCCCGGAGATTCCGGGCGAAGTGGCGGCTGATCGCGGCCGGATCGTCCGAGCCGGCGGCGACGGCCGCGAGTGCGACCAGCATGGTGCAGTCATAGGTGCTCGCGGAGAAGAACGACTCCGTGCCGGTCGACGCCATCTGCGCGTTGAACGGATGCAGGATGCCCGCGGGCGCGCCGGCCGGCGTGGTGCCGATGATGCCCGCGACGACGGCGGGGTTGGCCGGGTCCACCAGCTGGCCCAGGTCGGCATTCTGGAGCCCGTCGGATCCGTAGGTCGGGATCTGCTGGGGTCCGTGCGTCTGCGCGACGAGCGCGCGCAGCGCGGGGGCGACCGCATCGGGGAATCCGATGAGGACGATGGCGTCCGGGTCGCCCGCGAGCCCCTTCGTGATGGCGCGTGCCGGGTCCGCGCCGGCCCGGAACGTGACGACCGGGAGCGGTCGGGTTCGTTGCCGGCGTAGCTCGCGGATCGTGTCCTGCGCGAACGGCGTGGTGTAGGTGTCGCGCGGTGCCGCGATGACCATCGGGCGGCGGTGACCGTTGACGGCGACGAGGCGGGCCAGCGCCTTCGCCTGGATGCGGTCCGGCGGTGCGGTGCGGAAGTAGTACCGGTCGTCGCCGCGTTCCGAGAGTGGGCCGTAGCTGTTCGAACCCGAGCAGATCACCACCGGGTTCGCGGCGTCGCGCTGGTCCCGGAGTTCGAGCGCGAGCTGCGACGTGGAGGGACCGATCACCGCGTCGACGTGGTCGCTGTCGACCAGCCTGGTGAACGCGGCTTGGCCCGTCTCGGTCGAGGATCCGTCGTCCGCGACGACGAGCCCGACCGGCTTCCCGTTGACCCCGTTACTCAGGTTGATCTCGTCCACCGCCAGACGGACGGGCGTGGTGAACGAGTCGGCGAGGGTCTCGACCGGGCCCGTGAGGGGGGCGAGTTGGCCCAGGACCAGGGTGTCGTCGGCGCGCGCGGGCCGGGTCGTCGTGCTCGTGCTCGACGAACTCGGCGTCGCGCGTTTCGGGTCCGAGCTCGAGCACGCGGCCCCGAGTGCGACCACGAGCAGGAGCGACCACATTCGTGGTGCAACCACGGGAGTACCTCCACGGGTGTCCGGGTGACGACCCTACCGACCGGCTCCCCGGTGGGCCGCACTTCAGATTTCGGTACGGAAATGCCGACATCATCCCAAAGTGTCCCGTGGTCCGAGGTGAGCAATGGTGTCCGAGCGTCGAGTGATCATCCGCGGTGGTGTCGGTCTCGCCGCGGTCGGACTCGCGTTGCTGCCCGTCGGAAGCGCCGGTGCCTGGCCCGGTGATCCCTCCGGATCGACCGGACGATGTGGGGTCGCCGCGCTCGATGTGGTGAGCGGCGAAGCGAGTGAAGTGTCAGGTGCCGCCGTCCAGTCGGACGGAGCCGTGCTCGCGGCCGGGAGCACCGGCACCCGCGGCCTGGTCATGCGACTCCGGGACGGTGTGTACGACACCACGTTCGGTACGACGGGCCGCAAGTACTTCACCTACGACGCGTCCGGCCGCTTCTTCGCGGTGGCCCCGACGCTCGGCGGTGGCGGTGTGGCCGTCGGGAGTCGCAGTTCGGCGAACGCCACCGACTCGGTGGTGCTGCGGTTCACCAAGACCGGCGCGGCCGATAACGGGTTCGCCGGGAACGGCCGCATCACGTTCAACGCCGGTGGCGACGATGCGGCCCGCGCGGTGGCGACACTGGGTGACGGCAGCGTGGTCGTCGCCGGGGACGCGGACTCCGGCGGCTACGTCGCCCGGTACACCGCCGCCGGCACCGCCGATTCCACCTTCGCGACGACGGGGCGCGTGTCCAACCTGCCCATGAAAGTCCGGTCGATCGCCGCACGCGCCGACGGCGCGATCTACGTCGGCGGGTCGACGGTCGCATCCCCGGCGGACTGGCGCATCGTGCGGCTCGGCCCCGACGGCAGCGTCGATTCGTCCTTCGGAGGTGCCGGCGGCGTCACCGTCGATGCCGGCGGTGACGACGGGATCACCGCCATGGTGCTCGCCCCGAACGGTCGGCTGGTCGTCACCGGCTACGGCCATGGCGCGACCGATCACGGACAGACCCTGGTACGTCGCTATCTCGACACCGGCGACGAGGACCCGGCGTTCTCGCGGGTGCGCGAGGCCTTCGGCATCGACGATCGCCCGTCGGCCATCGCCCGCCAGACCGACGGCAAGGTGGTCGTCGCGGTCAACTCCGCAGTGGCGTCGGACAACGACATCGTGCTCCTGCGCCTCAACGACGACGGAGGTGACGACGCCACCTTCGGCATCGACGGAGCCTCGATCATGGACGCCGGTCGACGCGCCGCGGTCAACGCGGTCGTCACCCCTGCCGGTTCCGGGCCGATCGCCCTCGGGGTGGCGCGCGAGGGATCGCGATCGGTGGTCGGCGTCTTCGGGTTCCAACCCGACAGCTCGAGCACCCCGCCTCCGGCCCAGGGCATGGTCATCGACGGGTTCGGTGGTCTGCACAAGTTCAGCGCCCGGTGTCTCGGCGGTGCCGAGCAGATTCGAGGCGCCGGCTACTGGCCGGGCTGGGACATCGTGCGCGGCGTGGCCATCCTGCCCGGGAGTCAGGGTCTGACCGTCGATGCGTTCGGTGGCCTGCACGGATTCGCGTTCGGCGACGCGCCCGCCGCGGTACCGATCGCCCGGGGCGGGCCGTACTGGCTCGGGTGGGACATCGTCCGCGGGGTCGCGGTCGTCCCGGAGGGGACTGGCGGGTACGTGCTCGACGCCTTCGGTGGTCTGCACCCGTTCTCGGTCGGTTCCGGATCCGCGCCGCAGGCGATTCGGAACGCGCCCTACTGGCTGGGTCAGGACCGCGCCCGCGGCATCGCCCTGATGCCGAACGGCCAGGGTGGCTACGTCGTGGATCGCACCGGCGCCGTGTACGCCTTCGGTGGTGCGCCGCCCCCGACGAGCAGCGCCAGCATCTGGGCCGGCGCGGACATCGCCCGCGGGATTGCGCTGGCACCCGACGGCAACGGCGGCTGGGTGCTCGACTTCTACGGCGGGCTCCATCCGTTCGGGACCGGCGGACAGCCCGGTCCGGGCGGAACCGTCGGCGGTCCCTACTGGCCGGGGTTCCCCATCACGCGCGGAGTCGCGACCTTCCCCTGAGCGACGGCGCGCTCGGCGCCCGAGCGTGCATCGCGGATCTAGGGTCCGGGCATGAACGCGCGTCCCCGCCGCAACGTCCTGCTCATCACGGTCGACCAGTGGCGCGGCGAGTGCCTCGGCGCGGCCGGGCACCCGATCGTGCAGACGCCGAACCTCGATCGCCTCGCGGCCGAGGGGGTCCTGTTCCGCCGTCACTACGCGCAGGCCGCACCGTGCGGACCGTCGCGCGCGTCCCTGCACACCGGCCAGTACCTCATGAAGCACCGGTCGCCGCTCAACGGCTCCCCGCTGGACGCGCGGTTCACGAACCTCGCCCTCGAGGTGCGCGCCGCCGGGTACGACCCGGTGCTGTTCGGATACACGGATGCGTCCCCGGATCCGCGAGTGCTCGACGCCGACGATCCCCGACTGCGGAGCTACGAGGGAGTGCTGCCCGGCTACCGGGCCGTCGTCGACCTGCCCGAACACGCCGAGGCGTGGGGGGTCTGGTTGCGGGAGCAGGGCTACGACGTCCCCGCCGACGTCACCCGCATGTACGAGCCGATTTCGAATGCACCGGGCGCGCCGGTGGCCTACGCCGCCGAGCACACGGAGGCTGCGTTCCTGACCGGTGAGGTCCTCGACTATCTCGACGAGGTGGAGGACGACTGGTTCGTCCACGTCGCCTACATCCGACCGCACCCGCCGTTCGTCGCGCCCGAGCCCTATGCATCCATGTACGACCCGCACGAGATGCCGGACCCGATCCGGCAGGCGTCACACGTGGACGAGGGCGAGGCGCACGTCGTGCTCGGCGGTGCGCTGGCCATTCCCGGGATCCGGTTCGGTGACGACCTCGACGAGGTCCGTCAACTCCGTGCGACCTACTTCGGCATGATGAGCGAGGTCGACGCGCAGGTCGGCCGGCTCCTCGACGGTCTGCGGGCCCGCGGCGCCTGGGAGGACACGCTGGTCGTGCTCACCTCGGATCACGGCGAGCAACTCGGCGACCACTGGCTCACCGAGAAGCTCGGGTGGTTCGACCAGAGCTACCACATCCCCTTGATCGTGCATGACCCCCGTGCGGACCACGCGCACGGCACCGTCGTCGACGATGCGTTCACCGAGAACGTCGATCTCATGCCGACCGTGTTGGAGTGGCTCGACCTGCCGATTCCCGTGCAGTGCGACGGCCGGTCACTCGCGCCGTTCCTCCAGGGGGCGAGGCCGGAGCGGTGGCGGGACGCGGCGTTCTGGGAGTGGGAGTTCCGGGACCCGATCGGCAAGACGGTCGAGTCGATCCTCGAACTGGACATGGACCAGTGCGCGTTGGCGGTGCTGCGCGACGAGCACGGCAAGTACGTGCACTTCACGCGCCTCCCGCCGCTCTTCTACGACCTCGATCTGGACCCGGAGGAGCTGGTGAACCGCGCCGCCGATCCCGAGTACGCCGCGACGGTGCTCGGCTACGCCCAGCGGATGCTGTCGCTGCGGATGGAGCACGTGGAGCAGACCCTGACCGGGCTCGTGGTGACCCCGATGGGCGTCCTCGACGGCCGGCGGTAGTCCCCAAAATCGGGCAATTCGCTCGCTTGTGATACCGGTCACAAACTTTTCCGCCAGGTGCCGGTCGGCCCCCGAGCGGGGGCTCGTCGGCCGGTGGGCCGTTCCGAAACGCTGACAGTTCTTTCCAATTTTCTGGTTCTCTGTCGCACCCCGCAGGTAATCTGCGTGTCCCGAAAGCCCACTCCATACCTTGTGTGGCATTCGCCCCTTCCAACCCCTGCTGGCGCCGTCGCGCGCCCGGACGGGTGCGGTCGGGGGTTGGCGGAGTGAGAAGGAGTACCTCGATGAATGGTCGCGCCCTTGCGATCGGCTCAGGACTGCTCGTCACGATGACGGGCACGGCATTGATCGGTACGGCCACGGCCGCGGCCGACGGCGCGGTGCGCGCCTCGGCGGCTCGCCCGCACCGGACCACCCCCGCGGTGGCGCGTCCTTCGACGCTGCCGACCGTGGACCCGGCGATCCAGGCGCGCAGCGCCGAGGTGGCGCGGGCTCGATTCTTCGAGCACGTGAACCGGGTGAAGTGGTTGGAGACGATCGCGGCGAACGAAGCCGCGGCTCGGGCCCGCGCCAACGCCGCGCGGCCGGCACGGTCGAGTAGCGGCGGGAACGTGCTCGATTGCATCAAGCACCGTGAGAGTCGCGGGCAGTACGACGTCGTCAACTCGTCGTCGGGTGCTGCGGGCGCGTACCAGTTCATGCCCGGCACGTGGGACAACAACGCCCGGTCGGCGGGTCGCACGGATCTCGTCGGGGTCAACCCGGCGAATGCGAGCGCCGCCGATCAGGACCAGATGGCGCAGCACCTGCTCGCCACGCAAGGACTCCGACCCTGGGGAGGCAGCTGTGGTTGATCACGCTCATCGTTCGCGTTCACGGTTCCGGATCGCGCTGGCGGGTTCGCTCGTCGGGGTGATCGGTCTGAGTGGGGTCGGCGTCGCGTTCGCCGCCGACCGAGACACTTCGGCTACTGCGCGCAAGCAACAGGAGGACGCGCGCCAGAACGCCTCGGTGCCGATCGACGCCGCGTTGGTGTCCAAGGCCCGGGTCGAGGCCGAGGAGCGGTTCCGGGTCGCGGCGCTCCTCAACGAGCTCCACGCGCAGGAGGTCTGGTACGCGGCCGCGCGCGAGAACCTGCGCCAGAAGACCAACGTGAACTGGGACGGCATCGCCCGCTGTGAGACCGGCGGCAACTGGTCCATGCAGGGCCCGAAGTTCTCGGGTGGTGTCGGGTTCTACAACGGCACCTGGAACGGCTTCGGCGGCCGCGAGTTCGCCCCGAACGCCGGGATGGCCTCGCGTGAAGAGCAGATCGTGGTCGCCGAGCGGGTCTACGCCCGCTACGGCCTCTCCGGCTGGGGCTGTCGCGCGTACGGGTAACTCCCGGAGCCGGCGCTACCGTCCGCTGCATCGACACGAACCCCATGGAACCCGCCGATCTCGCGCTCGGCGCGTTCAGTGCCACGCCACCGTGGCTCATCGAACCTGACGACCTCCCGTGGCGGCGGGGCCTGGACGCCGTGCGCGCCCGGACCCGGGCCGGGCTCGGCGCGCTGACGACCCCTCCGAGGTTCCCGCCCCTGCGGCGGGGGCTCCGGGTCGTGGCGTCGGTGGGCTGGGCCCTCACGGTGTGGTACTTCCGCGAACGCGGTACCGACCGGTCCCGGGCCGGGATCTCGGCGCGGCTGCGGCGCAGCTTCGAAGGACTCGGCTCGACCTACATCAAGCTGGGTCAGATCGTGTCCGGAGGCGACGGCCTGTTCCCGCCGGAACTCGTCGCCGAGTTCAAGCTGTTGCGCGACCGGGTGCCGGCGGAGCCGTTCGCCTCGGTGCGGTCGATCGTCGAGACCGAGCTCGGTCGGCCCCTCGACGAAGTGTTCTCCTCCTTCGACGAAACCCCACTCGCCGCCGCGTCGATCGCGCAGGTCCATGCGGCCACCCTCGTCACCGGCGAATCGGTGGTGGTCAAGGTGCAGCGCCCGACCGTCGCGCAACGCGTCCGTCAGGATCTGCGCGCGCTGGCCTGGTTGGGGCCGCGCATGGTCGGACGCATCCCGGTCGCGGCGCTCGCCAACCCGCCTGCCCTCGTCGAACTGTTCGCGGAGACAATCGTGGAGGAGTTGGACTTCCGGCTCGAGGCGGAGAACATGCTCGACGTCGCCGCCGCGATGGCCCAGATCGGAATTCGCGAAACCGTCGTCCCCCGACCGCACCCGCGACTCGTGACCCGACGGGTCCTGGTCATGGAACGGATGAGTGGGTACAACTTCGACGACGTCGACGGCATGCGGGCCGCCGGCATCGACACGAACGCGCTCCTGCGCGCCGGGTTGATCTCGTTCCTCGAAGGCGCGCTCGTCTACGGCGTGTTCCACGGCGACCTGCACGGCGGGAATCTCTTCGTGATGCCCGACGGCCGGACCGCACTGCTCGATTTCGGGATCACCGGCCGCCTCGACGAGCGCAAGCGTCAGGCGTTCCTCCAACTGTTGGTGCTCGGGAGTACCGGTGACGTCCGCGGGCAGCTCGCGGCACTGCGCAATCTCGGTGCGTTCCCGCCCGACACCGATCTCGACGCGGTCATCGCGGATCTCGGACTCGATCAGCCGGTGAAGGATCCGACGCTCATGAGTGCCGACGAACTCGTCGGCGAACTGCGGGAACTCACGAAGAAGTTGCTCGAATACGGCGCCCGGGCCCCGAAGGAACTCATGTTGTTCGTGAAGAACATGATGTTCCTCGACGGTGCGACCGCGACGCTCGCCCCCGACCTGGACATCCTCGGCGAGATCGCGCACGTCTACCTCTACTTCCAGGCGCAGTACGGCGAGCGCATCGCCCAGGATCTCGGACTCGACGCGGCACCACACCTGGATCTCGCGTCGGTGAAGGCG
>CAZJBJ010000121.1:0-11855 GCA_964544295.1 uncultured Bifidobacteriaceae bacterium | reverse complement strand
ACCTCTCGCTCATCGACCTCTCCGTGTTGGCCCGCTGGACCATCCGGCCTCGCCTCATGGGCGTTTCGGGGGTCGCGAACGTCTCGATCTGGGGGTTGCGCGACAAGCAGCTGCAAGTGCGGGTCGACCCGGCGCGGCTGCGCGAGTCCGGCGTCGCCATGGAGGACGTCATTCGCACCACGGGGAACGCCCTGTGGACGTCACCGCTGACGTTCCTCGAAGCGTCGACCCCGGGGGTGGGTGGCTTCTTCGACACCTCGACCCAACGGATCGGCGTCCGGCACGAGCTGCCGGTGAAGAACGCCGACGACCTCGCCAAGATCCCGATCTCGCTCGAGGGCAGCGACACGCCGCTCCGGCTCGGCGATGTCACCGACGTCGTCGAGGACCACTCGCTCCTGATCGGCGACGCCGTGCTCGCCGACGAGGACGGGCTCTACGTGGTGGTGGAGAAACTGCCGGAGGCGAACGCGGTCGAGGTGACGGCGGACATCGAGAAGGCACTCGACGACATGCGACCCGGGATGCGCGACGTGGCCGTCGACACGACCGTGTTCCAACCGGCGGCCTACGTGGAGCGTTCGGACGACAACGTGCGCGCCGCGTTGATCGTGGGCGGCGTGCTGTTGGTGTTCGTGTTCGGCCTCATGTTCTGGAGCTGGCGCCGCGCGCTGGTCGCAGTGGTGGCCACCGCGCTGTCGCTCGCCGCCGGTGCCATCGTGCTGGCCCTTCGTGATGCGTCCCTCAATGCGATGACCATCGCCGGACTCGTGCTGGCCATCGCGGTCATCGTGGACGACGCCATCGTCGGCGCGGAACGCCGTGACGATCCCGATCCGGTGACCGGCGTCGTGCGGAGGTACGGGCCGCTGGCCTACGCGACCGCGATCACGCTCCTCGCCCTCGTCCCCGTGGCCCTGCTCGATGGAGAGACGGGAGCGTTCCTCGAGCCCCTCGTGCTCGCCTACGCGGGCGCGGTCCTCGTGTCCATGGTGGTGGCCCTCACCGTGACGCCGACGCTGGCGTCGATGCTGCGGCTCGACCAGGAGACCGACAGAACGTCGCCGCTCGAACGATGGTCCGACGGGCGGTACGCGGCAACCGTGGGCCGCTTCCTCGCTACGCCCGGCCGCACGATGGCCCTCCTCGGCGTGTTGCTGTTGGTGGGCCTGATCGCACTGCCCTTCACGCAGCGCGAGACCTCGCTGGTCCCGGAGTTCGAGGACCGGAACGTGCTCGTCGTCGTGCGGGCCGCACCCGGGACATCGCTCGTCGAGACGTCTCGGGTCACGCGCCGAGCCGCCCGGGAACTCCAGGACGTCGATGGCGTCGAGTCCGTGGGCGCACACACCGGCCGGGCGATCCTCGGCGACCAGGTCGTCGGCGCCAACGCGGCCCAGATGTGGTTGCGGATCGCCGACGATGCCGACTACGGCGCGACCCTCGATGCGGTCCAGGAGGTCGCCGGCGCCTATCCGGGTCTCGACACCCAGGTCATGACCTACCCGCGGGAGCGTATCGACGAGATCCTCGTCGAGCCCGAAGGCGTCGCCGGTCGCGACCTCACGGTCCGGGTCTTCGGACCGGACGTGACCAAACTCCGAGCCGAGGCCGACAAGGTCGCCGGAATCCTCGGCAAGATCGACGGCGTCGAAGCCGCCAAGGTCGACGCGCCGGTGATGGAGCCGACCCTCGACGTCGAGGTCGATCTGGCCAAGGCCGAGCAGCTCGGCGTCAGCCCCGGCGAGGTGCGCCGCGCGGCCGCCACCATGGTCTCGGGGATCACCGTCGGCAACCTCTTCGAGGAGCAGAAGATCTTCGACGTCGTCGTGTGGTCGAACCCCGACCAGCGCAGCGACCTCGACGCCGTGCGCAGCATGGAGTTCACGACCCACGCCGGTGAGACCGTCACCCTGGGCGAGGTCGCGGACGTGTCCGTCACGCCATCCCCGGCCGTCATCGAGCACGCGGACGTCTCGCTGTACATGGACGTGGGCGTGAACGTCCCCAACCGTGACCGCACCGCCGTCGCCGACGATGCCGAGCGGGCACTCCGTCAGTCCGGATTCCCCCTGGACTACCACGCCGAAGTGCTCCGCGGATTCGAGGCCGACGACTCCGCCGCGGTGTCCTTCGTCGCCGCGGTGATCGTGTGTGCCCTCGGCATCTTCCTGCTGCTCCAAGCCGCACTGCGGAGCTGGCGGCTCGCGCTCGCACTGTTCCTCGCACTCCTCGCGTCGACGAGCGGTGGGTTCGTGGCGGTCTTGTTCGGCGGCCGGACCGTGACCATCGGCACCGTCGCCGGGTTCCTCGGTCTGCTCGCCGTCAGCGCCCGTCAGCTGGTGCTGCTCGCCCGAACGGTCCAGCGGATCGAGGACGACGACCCGGACGGCTTCGGCGCCGAGCTCGTTGCCGGCGCCGCGGCCGCCCGGGTCCGTTCGATCCTGACGGTCGCCGCCGCGGTCCTCGTCGTGTACATCCCCTTCGTCGTGCAGGGATCACGCGCCGGGCTCGAAGTCATCCACCCGATGGCGATCGTGCTCGTCGGCGGCATCATCACCACCACCCTCACGAGCCTCTTCCTCGCGCCCGGCCTGCAGCTGCGGTTCGGGCAGCGGCCGGCGGAGGGTCGCGAAGACCTCGACCGTGACCTCGGCGCCGTGGCGCCGGTCTAGGAGGCAATCAATGGAACGGAAACGACTCTGGTTGACCGGCGGGCTCCTCGTCGTCGCGCTGGCGACGACCGGCTGCGCCAAGGCGTCCGGAAGCAGCGAGGCCGGCGGCGACCCGGCAGCCAAGCTGGTCGAGGTCGAGGGCTCCGATCTCCCCCAGGTGGTCATCGACGACCGCGCCGAATCCCGCATCGGACTGGAGATGGCACCGGCCGGCGCCACCATCCCGTACGCGGCGCTGATCTACGGCGCCGACGGCACCACGTACGTGTACACCCAGCCCAAGGAACACACCTACCAACGGACCGCGGTCCAGGTGGCCGACATCGCCGGCGACCAGGTCCGACTCGATTCCGGCCCGAGCGCCGGGGAGCAGGTCGTGACCGTCGGGTCGGCGCAGCTCTTCGGCGTCGAGCAGGGCATCGGCGGCTGACATCGGCCCTCCGAGCGACCGGGAGCAACACCCATGCTGAGTTGGATCGTCCGATCGAGCCTGAAGTTCCGTTACATCATCGTCGCGGCCGCCGTCGTCATGATGGTCGCGGGCGTCGGCCAACTCCGCCATTCCAAGATCGACGTCTTCCCGGAGTTCGCCCCACCCAAAGTCGAGATCCAGACCATCACCCTCGGACTGACCGCTTCCGAGACCGAGGAACTCGTCACGGTGCCGATGGAGCAGGCACTCAACGGTGTCCCCGGGCTGGACACGATGAAATCCAAGTCGGTCCCGCAACTCTCCTCGATCGTCCTCATCTTCAAACCCGGCACCGACGTTCTCACCGCACGTCAGGAAGTCGACGAGCGCATGGCCACGGTGGCGAAGACGCTGCCGACCTGGGCCGCGCCGCCGGTGATGATCCAGCCGCTTTCCTCGACCAGCCGGGTCATGAAGATCGGCATCAGCTCGGAGAAGCTCAACCGGATCCAGCTCTCGACGCTGTCCTACTGGAAGATCCGGGCTCGACTCCTGCGCGTGCCGGGTGTCGCCAACGTCCCCATCTGGGGTGAACAGCTCGAACAACTCCAGGTCCAGGTCCATCCGGAACGCCTCGAGCCGAACGGAGTCACCCTCGAACAGGTGATGAACGTCACCGCCGACTCGCTGGACGCCGGACTCCTGAAGTTCTCCGACGGCGGGTTCATCGGAACCGGAGGTGCCGTCGACACCCCGACGCAACGCCTCAACGTCCGTCACACGCTCGCGATCCGTGGCCCCGACGACCTCGCCCGCGTCCCGGTCGCCGAGCGCCCGGACGGCTCTCCCCTGGTGTTGGGCGACCTCGCCGACGTCAAGATCGATCACCAACCGCTCGTCGGCGACGCGGTGATCAACGGCGGCGAAGGCCTCATGCTCATCGTCGAGAAGCTCCCCTGGGCCAACACCGTCGACGTGACCAAGGGCGTCGAGGACGCGATCGACGAACTCGCACCCGGGCTTCCGAACGTCGACGTCGACACGACGATCTTCCGTCCGGCCAGCTTCGTCGAGCTGGCGATCGACAACCTCACCGACGCGCTCGTACTCGGCTCGTTGTTCGTCGTCTTCGTCCTCGTGCTGTTCCTCTACTCGTGGCGGAGCGCCCTGATCAGTCTCGTGACGATCCCCATCAGCCTCATCGCGTCGATGTTGGTGCTCCACTGGCGGGGGACGACCATCAACACGATGGTGCTCGCCGGGTTCATCATCGCCCTCGGCGCGGTCGTCGACGACGCCATCGTCGACACCGAGAACATCGTGCGCCGACTCCGCGAGTACCGCCGCGCCCCGGATCACCGCAGCGTCGCCAAGGTCATCTACGACGCGTCGATCGAAGTACGCGGTGCCGTCGTGTACGCGTCCATGATCGAGGCACTCGCACTGCTCCCGATCTTCTTCCTCACCGGGCTCACCGGCTCGTTCTTCCGCCCGTTGGCGATGTCGTACGCCCTCGCCGTGATCGTCTCGATGCTGGTCGCACTCGTCACCACTCCGGCCCTCAGCATGATCCTGCTCAAGAACGCCTCGTTGGACCGGCGGGAGTCGCCGATCGTCGACTGGCTCCAGCGCGCGTACATGCGACTGCTCCGTCCGGTGGTGCGAGCCCCGCGGGCCGCCTACTTCACGGTTGCGCTCATCGTCGGGCTCGGCGCCATCGCCGTCCCCCGCGTCGGGCAGGAGCTCCTCCCGGACTTCAAGGAACGCGACTTCCTGATGCACTTCGTGACCAAGCCGGACACGTCCGTCGAAGAGGAGACCCGGATCACCGTCGCGTCGGCGAAGGAACTCCAGAAGATCCCCGGGGTGCGCAACTTCGGTGCACACATCGGACAGGCCTTCCTCATGGACGAGGTGGTCGGGGTCAACTTCGGCGAGAACTGGATCTCCATCGACTCCGACGTCGACTACGACGAGACCGTGGCCAGAGTCCAGGCGACGGTCGACGGGTACCCCGGCCTCCGCCGCGACGTGCAGACCTACCTCAAGGAACGCATCAAGGAGGTCCTCACCCACGGATCGAGCGAGAGCATCGTCGTGCGCATCTTCGGTGACGACCTGGAGAAGCTGCGCGAGGCCGGCGAAGACGTTCGCGAGGCGATCGCCACGGTGCCGGGAACCGTCGAGGAGACGGTCGAACTCCAGGCCGCGGTTCCCCAGCTCCAGGTCGAGGTCCGGCTCGACGAAGCCGAGCGGCTCGGCCTGACCCCCGGCGACGTCCGCCGAATGGCGGCGACCTACGTCGCGAGCGAGGAGGTCGGCGACATCTTCCGCGACGGCAAGGCGTTCGACGTGCACGTCTGGAGCACGCCGGAGTCACGCAACAGCGTCAGCGCCATCCGCGCGCTGCCGATCGACACGCCATCCGGCGAGACCGTGCGGCTCGACGCGGTCGCCGACGTGAACATCAAGGAAACACCCAACGAGATCCACCACCAGGACGTCGCCCGCACCATCGAAGTCGGCGCCAACATCCGGGGGCGCGACCTCGGATCCGTCGCCCAGGACGTCGAGAAGAAACTCGAATCGGTGAACCTGCCGCTCGGATTCCGCACCGAGGTCGAGGGCGAGTACAAGGAGCGGCAGGAATCCAACCGGCGGCTCCTCACCTGGGGCATCGTCGCCGCCATCGGCATCTTCTTCCTCCTGCTGACCTCGATGAAGAGCGCCCGACTCGCGCTGCTCTCGTTCTTCACCCTTCCCATGGCGTTGGTCGGCGGCCTCCTCGCCGCGTGGTGGTTCGGGAGTGGCATCATCTCGCTCGGATCGTTGGTGGGCTTCTTCACGATCCTCGGCGTCGTGGCCCGGAACGGGATCATGCAGATCAGCCACTTCCAACATCTCGAGGAACACGAGGGGGAGACCTTCGGACCGGACCTCGTCCTGCGCGGGGCGAAGGAGCGCGTGAGTCCGATCATGATGACGGCACTCTGCTCGGCCTTCGCCCTCATTCCGTTGCTCGCCGCCGGGAGCGTGCCCGGTCAGGAGATCGAGTATCCGATGGCCATCGTCATCGTCGGCGGGCTGGTCACCTCCACCCTGCTGAACCTGTTCGTCGTGCCATCGCTCTACCTCCAGTTCGCCAAGAGTCGTCGCGAGCGCGCCGCGACCGCGACCGCGCAACCCCTGGACGCATGAGCGTCCGGCGAACGTTCGGCGTCGGTCTCCTCGCGCTCGCGACGCTCGGCGTGAGCGCGTGCAGCAGCGACTCGGACCCCGCGACCCAGGGCGCATCAGCCGAGGCGGAGAAATCGAAAGCCCGCCCGCGCGAAGGTGAGTTGCCGCCGCAGTCGCGGCGGTACGAGACGTTCGATCCGTCGACATTCGACGCATCCTCGGCCGACGTCACCAACCGCTTCTTCCCCTTGCGGCCGGGGACTCGCCTGGTGTTCGAAGGCGCGGACCAGCGGGGCAAGGGTCGGGAAACCCATCGGGTCGTGTTCGTCGTGACGGACCTCGTCCAGAACATCGGTGGTGTGGAGACCACGGTCATCTGGGAACGTGACTTCGTGCGCGGGGAACTCGAGGAGGCCGAGTTGGCCTATTACGCCCAGGACACGACGGGCAACGTGTGGCACATGGGCGAGTACGCCGAGCTGTACGAAGGCGGTTCACTGCTCGGCGCCACCGGGTTCCTCCAGGGTCACCTCGCGAACGCGAAGGCGGGGATCCTCATGCCCGCCGCCCCTCGCACCGGCACCCCGAGCTTCTCCGAAGGCTACGGGCCACCACCGATCAACTGGACCGACCGGGGACGGGTCGTCGCAACGGGTCGGACCGTCAAGGTGCCGGCGGGCGCGTTCGACGATGTCCTCGTGATCGAGGAATACAGCGAGAGCGAACTCACGTCGTTCCAGCTCAAGTCGTACGCACCGGACGTCGGCACCGTCCGCGTCGGCTGGGCCGGCGAGGACGAATCAAAGGAAGTGCTGAAGCTGGTGCGGATCGACCAACTCGACACCGAGCAGATGGAGGAGGTCCGGGCGCAGGCTGCGTCGCTCGAATCCCGGGCCCGGATGTACGGCGATCCCCCGCCGTCGCGACCACGTTCGAGCTGATCCGCTCAGTCGACCCGCGGCAGCTCGATCACGAATCGGGCACCGAGGTGGGAACTGGCGTCGAGGGTGATCGTGCCGCCGTGGCGCTCCACGATGTCCCGGACGATCGCGAGCCCCAGCCCGGATCCGCCCGCGTCGCGTGACCGCGCCTCGTCGAGCCGGGTGAACCGTTCGAAGATCCGCTCGTGATCCTCGGGCGACACCCCGGGACCGTCGTCGGTCACGGTCACCTCGGTGACGTCAGCCCGTTCCCGCACCGACAGTCTCACCCGGGAGCGGGCGTGGCGAACGGCGTTGTCGGTGAGGTTCCGGACGACCCGTTGGAGCTGGCTGCGATCCCCGGCGACCCGCCCCGCCCCGACCTCGGTGGTGTCGACCTGGATCTCGCTCGCGTCCCGGACCCGTCGCGCCTCCTCGAGCACGAGGTCGTCGAGATCGACCGGCGCCCGACTCGGGTGGCGTTCGGACTCCAGCCGCGCCGAGAGCAGCAGGTCGTCCAGCAGGCGGTCGAGGGCCACCACCTCGGACAGCAGGGAGCGCATCGTCGCAGGCGATTCGTCTTCCGGATGCGCCACTGCGAGCTCGAGCTGGGTCCGCAGCCGGGTGAGCGGGCTCCGCAACTCGTGCGAGGCGTCGGCGACGAACTGCTCCTGCCGCTCGCTCGCCGCTTCGATCCGGTCGAGCATCCCGTTCATCGTGCGCGCGAGCCGGGCGATCTCGTCGTCGTGCCCGGGTACCGGCACCCGCCGATGCAGGTCGGCGGCACCCAGGTCGGCGACTTCGGCCCGGATCGCCTCCACGGGACGGAGTACCCGACCGGTCAACCACCACACCAGGAGTCCGAGGCCCACGACGATCACGGGCACCCAGACCGAAAGGTCGGAACGCAACCCGCGGACGCTCTCCTCGACGTCGTCGAGGTTCTTCGCCACCACGAGCGTCACCGGCCCGTGGCCGGTACGCACCGGTCGGGCCACCACCCGGAACGGGCTCTCACTCAACCCGACGTCCCGCCTCGTGACGAAGCGGTCACCCGAACCCGGAGGCCGCGGCGCCACCACCGCCGACGCGCCGTCGACGTTGGTCGTGGAGCGCAGCACCGTGCCGTCGGCGGCGAGGACCTGTTCGAACCCGTCTTCAGCATCACCGAGTTCGGTCAGCGGGGCGGCCTGCGGATCCGCCTGCACTCGGGGCGTGACGTTGTCTGCTCGCTGCACCAACGTGAGATCGACCCCCGAGACGAGCGACGCGCGCTGACTGAGGACCAACGCGACCGAGGCGACGATCAGGAACGCGGCGACGACCGTCGTCGCGAGCAGCGTCAACCGCACCCGGACCGAGCCTCGACGCGACCCCGCGTCCGCCACGGGACTACCCGCCGTCATCACTCGCCAACCGATACCCGGCGCCGCGAACGGTGGTGATGTTGTGCCGTCCGAACGGGTCATCGACCTTCCGGCGCAACCGCGCGATGTACGCCTCGACGATGTTCGGATCGCCGTCGAAGTCCTCGGCCCACACGCCGTCGAGGATCGCGCCCTTGGGCAGGATGGTTCCCGTTCGGCGCATCATGAACTCCAGCACCGTGAACTCCCGGGCCGTCAACGCGATCGTCTGATCACCGCGTCGACATTCGTGGGTCCGCGAGTCGAGGCGGAGGTCGTCGACCTCCAGCGCGGCATCGGGAGCGCCTGCGGTCCGACGGAGCAGCGCCCGGATGCGGGACAGCAGTACCTCGAACGCGAACGGCTTGGTGAGGAAGTCGTCGGCACCGGTGTCCAGCGCTTCGGTCTCGTCGTAGGTGCCGTCCTTCGCGGTCAAGACCAGGATCGGCGTCCAGACACCCGCGGCCCGCGCCTCGGCGCACACGCGAAACCCGTTGCGACGCGGCAACATCAGGTCCAGGATCACGAGGTCGTACTCCCGCTCGGTGATGCGCCAGATCCCGTCGTCACCGTCGGGCGCGACCTCGACCGCGAACCCTTCGGCCTCGAGACCACGACGAATCGCCTCGGCGATTGTTGCGTCATCCTCGACGAGTAGCAGCCGCACCGACACCTCACAGCCGACGATTGGCGGCCGAGCCTATGCGGCACCACGCGGGGCCCGGCGTCCCGGCGCCGTCACCTCGCCGTCCGGCGTCAGCTGGGAGTCAGGTCGTCCGTCTAGAAATTGCCGTACGGAAGGTCCCGACCCAGGAGCCGATCATGTCCACGCAGTCCCAACCCACGCGGCGGCTCGTCCGTCGAGGCTTGACCGTCGTGGCCGCGCTGACGGTCGTGGCCGCAGCCTGTGGGAGCTCGTCCGGCGGAACCGCGGCGAAACCGACCGGCGGCGCCAAGGGCGTGTGTACCGAACAGCCCGCTCTCGACCCGGCGAACTTCGTGGACCCCACGCTCAGTACGAACGCCTTCCATCCGACGCGTCCAGGGATGCAGTGGGTGCGCGGCGGGACGACCGAAGTCGGTTCCCGGGTCGTGCCCCACGAGGTGATCAGCACGATGACCGACGTCATCCGGGAGATCGACGGCGTCCCGACGGTCGCGATGCTCGACGAGTCGACCGATTCCGGCGAGGTGTCCCAGGCCGGCATGGACTACTTCGCGCTCGACAAGGACGGCAACGTCTGGCTGCTCGGCGGCTACACCGAGGACTACGAGGGCGGCCAGTACACCAACACCGAGGACCACTGGTTGGGCACCGGCGGTGGCGACACCGTTGGGATCCTGTCACCCAGCAAGGTCACCAAGACAACACCCGTGTGGTGTATCGGTGGCGCACCGGACGAGGACCCCGCGGTCGGCACGCCCAAGCGCGTCGGCGTACGCGAGTGCGTGAAGTTCGGGTGTTTCGACGACGTCCGCGTGGTCACCGAGGGCGAGTTCGACGCACCCGACAACGAGGACAAGTACTACGCCCGCGACGTCGGAGTCGTCCGCAACCAACCGCTCGACGCGTCCCTGCACCAGGACACGTTCGAGCTCCTCAACCTGGTGGAACTCAGCCCCGAGGGCCTGGCCGACGCGAGTCAGCGGGTGCTCGACCTGGAAGCTCACGCCCGGGAGACCGCGCCCGAGGTGTACGGGTCCGCCCCGGTCTCCCGGCGCGCCGGGTCATGAGCCCGGTCCTGCGCGTGCGTGGGGTCAGCAAGTCGTTCGGAACCGCCGATGAGCCGGTGCCGGTGCTGCGTGACGTCGAGCTCACCGTGATGCCCGGCGAACGTGCGAGCCTCATCGGTCCGTCCGGCGCCGGGAAGTCGACCCTGCTGTCACTCATCGCCGGACTCCGCCGGCCGGACCAGGGAACGATCGAGATCGACGGCACCGTGATCTCGTCGCTCGACGACGCCGACCGCGCGCGACTCCGAGCCGATCGCATCGGCATCGCCCTCCAATTCGACAACCTCGTGCCGTTCCTGACCGCGCGGGAGAACGTGCAGCTGGCACTCGCCTTCGGCTCCGAGCGAACCCGCCGTGACAGCCGGCGACACGCGGACGAGCTCCTCGCGCGCTTCGCCGTCGTTGATCGGGCCGATCATGTCCCCCGCCACCTCTCGGGCGGCGAGGCCCAGCGGGTGGCACTCGCCGTCGCACTGGCCAACGACCCGGCCTTGCTGCTCGCCGACGAAGTCGTCGCGTCGTTGGACGAGAGCACCGCGGGAACGGTGATCGACGAGGTCTTCGCCATGGATTGCGCAGTGCTGTACGTCGCGCACCACCGCCGCCTCGCGGACCTTGCCGACCAGCGCTACGAACTCGTCGACCACGGGGTGCGGCGACGGTGACCGCTGCCATCGCCACGACCGACCTCGTGGTCGATTACCCGACGGACACGGGCGTCGTCCGCGCGCTGCACTGCGGCGAGTTGACCGTCAGTACGGGCGCCGGCGTCGCGATCATGGGTCCGAGCGGCTGCGGCAAGTCCACGCTCCTCGGCTTGTTGGCCGGCCTGGCGACCCCCACGCAGGGTCAGGTGATGGTCGGATCCGTCGCGATCTCACACCTCTCCGACCGCCGCCGGAGCCGATTCCGCCGGGAGCACATCGGCATGGTGTATCAGGCCGACAATCTCCTCCCCCACCTGACCGTCGAGGAGAACATCTCGCTGCAGCGTTCCGTTGCCGGTGACTCGGATGCGCTGGCCCAGACCGCGGAACTCCTCGAGCGCCTGGACCTTGCACCACTCCGTGATCGGTTGCCCGACGAACTCTCAGGCGGACAGCGCCAGCGCGTCGCCGTGGCCCGCGCCGTCGTCCACCGGCCCGACGTGCTCCTGGCCGACGAACCGACGGGTGCACTCGACCCCGAGAACGCTCGCGCGGTCATCGAGTTGCTGGTCGAGATGAAGCGCAGCACCGGGTGCACGCTCGTCGTCGTGACCCACGACCCGGTCATCGCGGAGTACCTCGACGTCACGCTCCGCCTCACTCGCCCCCGCCAGCCGATCGGCGCATGATGCTCGTCCGGTACGTGATCGCCGATCTCGTCCGCAACCCGCGGCGCACCCTCTCCACCATCGCGGGTGTGATCCTCGGTGTCGGGCTGTTCTGCGGAGTCCTCTTTTTCATCGACGGTCTCTCGGCATCGATGACCCAGCGTGCGGTGGCGCCGCTGGCCATCGACATGCAGCGGATCGTCACCGAGAAGGTCG
>CAZJBJ010000120.1:0-12051 GCA_964544295.1 uncultured Bifidobacteriaceae bacterium | reverse complement strand
GAGCAGGAAGACCCCGAAGACGACGAGCAACACCCAGAACCGGCTGATCAACGCGGTGCCGAGGAAGATGAAGATCGCGCGCAGGGTCAGCGCGCCGAAGATGCCCCAGAACAGCACCCGGTGCTGGTACTTCACCGGGATCGCCATCGTCGCGAACAGCATCGACCAGACGAAGACGTTGTCCACGCTGAGCGACTTCTCGATCAGGTAGCCGCTCATGTACTCGCCGAACGCGCCGCTCCCGTGGGCGATGGCGATGACGATCGAGATCCCGAGGCCGCACGCCACCAACGCCGTCGATTCGACGAGCGCCTCACGCGCGGTCGGCGCGTGGGCTTCGCGGTGGCGGTACAGGTCGATCGCCAGCAGGATCCCGATGAGGACGAGGAGTCCGATCCAGGCGACCGGAGAGACGTCGAGATCGACGAAGTTGGCGGATCGAGCACCGGAAGCGACGAACATGGGGAACCTCTCGACTGTCGGGAAACCACGGCAGCCGATGGTCTTGCTCCCGTCTGAGCGACGGTCGGGAGGCCGGGCAGCGAACTGCCGTACTGACGACGTATCCCGCGGGGCTACTCCCCAACGACCTGGACAGTATGGCGGATCCGAACGCCCGGATGCGGGACAATGCGACCGATGAACGACTGGAGGCGCGTACGGCTGGCGGTCACGGCCCTGGTCTCGGTCACCCTGCTCGGCTGGATCGGCTTCATCATCCTCGGATTCGGGGTCCTGGACGCGCTCTACCAGACGGTCACCACCATCTCGACGGTCGGGTTCCGTGAGGTCAACGAGTTCGGCCCGGCGGAGAAGATCTTCACGATCGCGCTGGTCATCGTCGGCGTCGGCACCGCGCTGTACACGCTGACCACGGTCCTCGAGGCGTTGTTGGAAGGACGACTGCGCGATCTCTACGGAAGGCGTCGCATGGAACGCAACATCGAGAAGTTCACCGACCACGTCATCGTCTGCGGGTGCGGTCGGGCCGGCAAGGCGTTGGCGAGCCTGGTGAGCGGTTCGGGCACGACCGTCGTGATGGTCGACATCGACGAGCAACGCCTCGCCGACACCGGCCTCCCCTTCGTCGTCGGCGACGCGACCGTCGACGAGACCCTGACGCGTGCCGGGCTCGCGAGATGTCGTTCGCTGGTCGCCGCGCTCGACACCGACGCCGCCAACCTGTTCGTCACGTTGAGTGCCCGTGCGGTACGGCCCGACCTGTTCATCGTCGCCCGCACCCGGCGCGACGACAACACCGAGAAACTGCTGAGGGCAGGGGCCGACCGGGTCGTCAACCCGCAGTCCATCGGCGGCGCCCGCATGGCGGCCTTCATCATGCAGCCGAACGTCGCGGAGTTCCTCGATGTGGTCATGCACGACGGCAGCCTCGAGTTCCGGTTGGAAGAGGTCCCCGTCCCCGAGACGAGCGCGGCGATCGGTCAGTCCTTGAAGGACCTCGACATCCGCGCCCGCACGGGCGCGCTCGTGCTGGCGTTGCGCAACCGCGACGGTTCGTTCACGACCAACCCCCAGGTCGACACGATCGTCGCAGCCGACCAGGTCCTCATCGCGGTCGGGACCGTCGACCAGTTGCACCAACTCGAAGCGGCGGTCGCCGCGCCGTAGCCGACCCCGTGGCGTCGGTCACACCGGCGGCATTCCGCGACATGCGTGCCGGACGCGCTCGTACAGTCCGCGCATGAAGCTGAACCCGGCCTACGGCGACACGCCGATCCTCGCCATCGAACCCGGTCTGATCGACCCGGTCGAACCGATGCTCCGCCAGCGCGAACGACTCGCAGCATCGCTCGCCACACTCGACGACGAGCAGTGGCAGGCACCGAGCCGGTGCGCCGGGTGGTCCGTCCAGGACGTGATGACGCACCTGAACACCACGAACCAGTTCTGGGCGTTCTCGATCAACCTCGGACTCGCGGGCACGCCGTCACGGGTGCTCGCCGATTTCGACCCGGTCGCGTCCCCCGCGCAGATGGTCGACGATGCGCCGGCCGAGACGCCGGCCGAGACCCTCGCCCAGTTCGTGACCGGGAACGCCGCGCTCGCCGAGGCGGCTCGGGCCATCGGCGACCGTCTCTGGACCACACTCGGCGAATCCCCGCCGGGGCACGTCTCCCTCGGCGCGGTCGCGCTGCACGCGCTCTGGGATGCATGGATCCACGAGCGCGACATCTTCCTGCCCTTGGGTACCACGCCGGAGCTCGATGCCGACGAAGTGCGCGCCAACCTCGTCTACGCGAGCGCGCTCAGCCCTGCATTCGCCGTCGCGAAGAACGAGGGGCGTATGGGGGCGATCGAGTTCCGTGCCACCACGCCCGACACCGCGTTCGTCGTCGAGGCGGGGACCACCGTCATGGTCCGATCCGGTGGCACACCGAACGGCGCGGTCCTCGTGGTGGGCGATGCGGTCGAGTTGATCGAGGCCCTGAGCAACCGGGGTCCGTGGCCCATCGTGATCGCGGCCGAAGACCGGTGGCTGTTCGACGGCCTCAACGAGGTCTTCGACGTCGCCACCTAGTGCGCGTCGGGCTCAGGTCGTTCGGCAGGGCCCGACGACGCGCGCCGGACCCGTTGGAAGCCGAGGGTCACGCCGACACCGGCCAGCAGCCCGACCCCGAGTGCCAGCACGATCGCGAGGCCGTTGTCCGACTCGTCCGTTCCGACCGGCGGTGCCGTCGACGGCGGTGCCGATACCGCGACCGTCGCGGTCGTCGTGGTCGAGCCGCGGCCCGGGCGCGCGCCGCCGGGCTGATTCGCGGCCCCGCCCTGGTTGCGACGACCGAGGGGAATCGGCGTCGAGCAATCGCCTTCCCGGGTGATCATCGGGTCGGCCGGACCGAAGTCGTTGCCGCGGACCGTCTCGTTGCACGAGTTGATCAGCCGGATCGGGGTGACGCCCGCGGCGACCCGTTGCCGATTCCCCCGCACCTCGATGCCGTCGAACCGTTCGAAGCGCAGCAACGTCCCCTCGTAGCCGGATGACACACCGGTCCCGACGTTGTCGAGGATGTGCATGCCGGTGCGGCGCGACCGGGCGGTCCCCACGTAGACGCTGACGCCCTTGCCGCCGTCGACCCGGTTGCGTTCCAACCACACGTCCTGCACGCCGACCCCGGCGCCCACCGCGGCCAGGAGGAAGTTGGTCGGGTTGGTGACCCGGTTGTCGGTGATGTGGACGTTCTGCACCTGACCGCGGGCCGGTTCGAGATCGATCGCGGACCGGCCGGTGTCGCTGATCGCGCAGTTCGTCACGGTGATGTTCCGCCCCGCTACGACCGCGACACCCTGGCGTCCGTTCCGGTCCAGCGTGCAGCCGGTGATAGTCACGTCGCTCGACTGGCCGACGATGTACACGCCGTCGCCGAACGTCCCGCGCACGGTGACCCCGTCGAGCGTCACGCCGGCCGACGCACTCACCACGAACCCCGCCTGCGCTTCCAGGTCGGGCTCGTAGCGTCCGCTCGAGTTGGGTCCGACGATCGCGAGGTCACGGATCGCGATCTGGCGGCTGCGTCGGATCTCGACGTGCTCTCGCATCCGCGGCCAGCGGTTCCGGAAGTTGCGGAACGGCACGGGCTGGGAACTGCCGTCGGTCATCGCCATGAAGATGCTGTCGTTGCCCTCGATCGTGAGATTGCTCTGGGCGTCGATGAGCACCACGTTCTCGACGCGGAATCGACCCCGGTTGGGGAAGCGGATCGTTGACCCCGGTGCGACCCCGGCGAAGAACTGGTTCAGCTCGCCGGTGACGTCTCGCTCCCCGGTGGCGTCGATCGAGGTCGGGACGGTGACCACCGGGCCGACGGCACCTGCCGCGCGGTCGGCGATCCCACTTCCTGCGCCGACGAGCACGGCGATCAGCCCGAACGCGGGGATGAGACCGAACCGGACGCGACGCATCCTGGGCACAGTACCGACGGCCCGGCCCGAGCGCGACGCGCCGGGCACCGTCGGCCCGCCGGTACCCTCTCCGCCGATGGGCCAACGGATGAAGGCGGCGTGGGACCGCGTGCCCGGCTGGGCCCGGGCGTTGGTGGCGATGGCCGGCTTCGCCGGCGTGGCCACCTGGCTCACCGTCACCACCTGGCATCAGCTCTCGAGCAGTCGGCTCGACGTCGGCCTGCTCACCGACTTTCGCGACGCGATCTACTACCCGGTCGTCGCGCTCCGCGACGGGGTCAACCCGTACAACGTCGACCTCTACTACCAGCACTACCCGGTCGGCCAGGAGTTTCCCCTCTACACGCCGATCCACCTGCTCTTGAACTACCCGCTCTCGTGGCTCTCGTTCGCGACGGCCCGCGCGGTCGCGTTCGGGTGGAACCTCTTCCTCGTCCTCGGGTTCGCGGTCGCCGCACTGCGCCTCGCCCGCCACCGCCCCACGATCGCGTCGATCTTCGGGCTGGCCACCCTGATCCTGCTGAGCGATCCGGGGAAGTTCGATCTGCGGACCGGGCAACCGACATTGATCATCGCGATCTCGGTCTACGCGGCCCTCCGGGCCTTGCCGTGGATGCGCCGAACCCTCGACCCGGACGCGATCCCGGTCGGCGCACTGGCGTTCGGCCTCGGGGTCCTCGGGCTGGCGGTCGTGTGGTCCAAGCCGACGTTCGCGATTCCGGTGACCGTCGTCCTCCTCGCGCTCGGGCGGCCCCGCCTCGCCGTCGCCGGGGCTGCGCTGGGTGCCGCGCTGGGCGCCGTCATGCTCCCCGCGTTGATCGACGCGGCCGGGAGCTTCTCCGCGCTCGTCGACTCGTGGCGGGAGAGCGCCCGCATCACCAGCCAGTCACCCCAGTCCAAGCTCGGCAGTGGCCTGCGCATCGATCTCGGGAACACGTTCGTGCGGATCACCCGCATACGGCCCAGCGAAGGCCTCGCCGCGATCGGCGGGCTCGTCGTGCTGATCGCCGGGGCCTGGCTGCTCCGGCGGCTCCATCGGCGCGACCCGGCGCACGATCGGGAAGAACTCACGGTCACGCTCGCCTGCCTGCTCATCCTGGTCCCGATGTACCACGTGCCCTACGACTACCTGCTGCTCGTCGGCCCGCTCGTGATGCTGGCGCGTCCGGGCGCGACGGTGAGCATCGCCTGGCCGCGCCGCGCCCGGCTCGCCGTGGCACTCCTGCTCCTCATGCCCGTGATCGATCCGCTCGGATGGAGTCCGATCAACGCAGTGCTCGGCAAGAGCGGCTTCGAGTGGATGTTCGGCACCACCATGATGTCGACCTACGTGCTCGTCGCCCTCGGTCTCTGCATCTGGACCGCGCTGCGAACGACGAGGACCGCCGTTCCCGAGGCTCAGACGGTGCGCTGATCTCCGAGGTGGGCGGTGTCGTTGAAACCGAGGAGGCACGGGCCGCGCTGCGGTGCGCCGATCCGGGTGATCGACGCGACGTCGAGATGCATCCGCCACGCCAGGAGCGGATCGGCGTCCATGGCCCAGATCGCGGCCGCCTTGATCGGCGACACGTGACTGACCGCGACGATGGGTGGGCCGTCGACGATCGGGGCACACCACTCGGCCACGCGTACCCCGACGGCCTCGAGGCTCTCCCCGTTGGGTGGGGCGAAGCTCGCGTCCCGCCGCCAGTGCGCCAACGCCTCGGCGGGGATGTCCGCGAACGACCGCTCGTCCCAGTCGCCGTAGTCCATCTCGACCAGCCGCGCCTCGACCTCCACGTCGACGCCGACCACAGACGCGATCGCGGTCGCGGTCTCGATCGCGCGCCGCAGCGGACTGCTGACGACCCGCGCGATCTCGACGCCCGCGAACACCCGGGCCAGCGCGGCCGCCTGGCGCCGACCGCGTTCGGTGAGCTCCGGGTCGGCGTGCCCGAGCGCGAGGCGGGCCCGATTCGCCGCAGTCTCCCCGTGCCGCACGAGGTGGATCATCGGGCCTCCTCCAGACGACCGGTCCGCCAGAACTCGGTACGGGGCCCGGGCCGATCGAGCCCGAAGCGTCCGACCGACCAGCCGATGACCGCGAGCCCGGCGGCCTCGGCCAGCACCAGGAGCGTCGGCGGCGGGAGCAGCCCGACGTCACCGGTACCGGTGCCGAGCAGCGGCCACAGGAACGCCTGATCGTGGAGGAACGCGCCGGAGAGGACCAGGCCGCAGAACCACCCGATAGGCAGGCACACCAACCGGCGACGCAGCAACCGGGACCGGCCGATCGTGCCCACCATGACCACCGTCAGCGCGGCCACCGCGACCACGAGTGAGTGACCCGGTCCGAACCGACCGATCGGCGCGTCGATGATCAACGGGAGCAGTGAGCCGACCCCGATCAGGCGGTAGTCGAGCCCCCGGCTCCGGAAGACCTCGTACACCGCCAGGATCGATGGGCCGACGAACCAGAAGAGCACGATGCCCGTCAGGTGCTCGGCGCGTCGAGCGCGGCGTTGACGAGCGCGTCGGCCTCGACGTTGTCTTCCCGGTACACGTGCTGGAGGTCGACCTCGGCGTAGCTCGCCAACAGCTTCATCGCCTGCTGGTAGAGCGGACGGAGACCCTCGTTCTTGACCCGGTAGCGCCCTTCGAGCTGACGGATCAACAGTTGGGAGTCGGCGCGCACCTCCACGCGTCGAGCGCCGAACTCGGCCGCCGCCTCCAGCGCGGAGACGAGCGCCTGGTATTCGGCGATGTTGTTCGTCGCAATGCCGATCGCCTCGCTGACGGTGGTGAGCACCGTCGGCGGTTCGTGGGACGCGTCGAGGACCACGGCCCCGATCGCCGCCGGGCCCGGGTTCCCGCGTGACCCACCGTCGCAGAAGATGCGGATCGTGGCGATGTCGGGTTCGAAGCCGGGCAGGGGCTCGCTGATCATCGGGTGAGCACCAGGATCGCACCGCAGTTGTCGCAGTGGGAGACCGGGTCCCCGTCCGCGGCATGGCGCATGTGGTCCACCTCCGACGCGGGGATCGTGAGCCGGCAGCCCTGACAGGTCTGGCCGACCAGTCGGGCGACCCCGATGCCCTTCGCCGCGGCGCGACACCGTTCGTAGGTGGCCAGCAGGGTCTCGGGGATCCCGGACGCGGCCTCGGCCCGCGCCGCGCTTTCGGTTGCGATCTCCTCGTCGATGACCGCCTCCGCCGCATCAATCGCGGCGCGGGCGGCGACGATGTCGGCCTCGGCGGCTTCCATCTGCGTGCCGAGCGCGGCGAGATCGGCGTCCACGGCTTCCTGCTGCTCCATGAACTCCAGTTCGCGATCCTCGAGTGCCCGCTGGTGACGACGGATCTGCTCCAGATCGGCTTGCATGGCCTGAAGTTCCTTCGGCGAGGTCACGGTGCCCGAGTACATCGCGGCGTCGACCTCGTCGGCTTTCGCCTGCGCGGCGCTCGCTTCGTCTTCGAGTCGCTTGACGTCCCGGGCCACCTCGTCGTGCCGAGCCCGCACCTCGCCGATCGGGCCGGCCAATCCCTTGATGACCGCCTCGGCCGCGGTCACCACCTCGCGTTCGGGCAGGGTGGCCCGCCGGTGGCGCAGTTGGTCGAGGGTGGTGTCGTGGGCCTGGACGACGAGGAGTTGTTCGAGCGAGGTCATCAGCCGTCGAATCTATCGGGCCGGTCTCGTAACCCCCGACGGACCCTACGGCTTCGTCGTCGTCGAGGTGGGCGGCGCCGTCGTGGTCGTGGGAGCGAGCGTCGTGGTCGTCGACTCGACCGGGGCGGGAGTCGACGAGGATGTCGTGGTCGGCGCCTCGACGAAGTCGTCCACCGGCGTGCCCCGCCCGCCCTTGGGATTGATGCGGGCGGGCTTGGGCCAGAGCGACTCGTCGGGCTTGATGAACGGGACGATCGGCACGCCCTTGAGCGCCTCGGTCATGAACCGCTGCCAGATGATCGTGGGGTACGTGCCGCCGTAGACCTTGCCGAGTTCACCCACGTTGGACATCGACGCGACGGGGAAGCGGTCGGCATCCTCGTATTCGGGATGCCCCATCCAGACTGCCGCGACCAGCTGCGGCGTGTACCCGGCGAACCAGGCGTCAACCTGCCGGTCGACGGTGCCGGTTTTGCCCGCCAACGGTCGGTCCCCGAGCTTGGCTCGTGGCGCGGTCCCCTCGGTGACGTGACTCAGGACGTCGGTGACCGTTCGAGCCGTCTCGTACTTCAGCACCCGCTGCCCACCCGGAGCGCGGTAGATCACCCGGCCGGACGCGTCCTCGATCCGCCGCACGAACACCGGCAGGTGCCGGATGCCGTCGCCGGCGAGCGTGCTGAACACCGTGGCGACCTCGAGTGGACTGTGGCCCGTCTCACCGATGCCGATCACTCGGTTGTTGTTGACCGGTCGGGTGTAGCCCATGGCCTTCGCCATGTCCCGCACCAGCGGCGGTCCGACGCTGGTCAGCAACCGCAGGTAGGCACAGTTCACCGAGTTCTTGGTCTGGGTGTAGAGATCGCCGTAGCCACCGCTGCCGTCACCGGCGTTGTTCCCGATGTACTCCTCGGTTCCCCAGGGGTCGTACTCGATCCGACAGTTGTCGCTCCCGTCGATCGTGTCCTTCGGCGAATAGCCCTTCTCGATGGCGGTCGCCAGGGTGATCGGCTTGAACGTCGAACCGACCTTGCGGCCGCCGCCGTCGGTCGCCAGGTTGAACCCCTGGGCTGTCCCCCGACCGTCGACGACCGCGCGCACGGCACCGTTCTTCGGATCCATGACCGCCATCGCTGCTCGGTAGGGACCGAACGACGGTTTGATCACGCTGTTGATCGTCGTGAACGCGATGAACGTCAGGCGCGGGTCGTATTCGGTGAAGACGCGGAGCCCACCGGAGAAGATGGTGCGCTTGCGGGCCTCGGCATCGGCGCCGAGTTCCGGGATGGTCATGAGCTGGCGCAGCGTGGCCTCGCCGTAGGGCGACTTCGCCCGGAGTTCGTTGTCGGGGCGGGCGATCGCCGGCAGCGGCGTGGCGCGCGCGACCTCCGCCTCTTGCTTGGTGATGACCTTCTGCGCCCGCATCCGGCGGATGACGTCATTGCGACGTTCGAGCGCGGCATTGGGCGCGTCGAACGGGTCGTAGGAGGTGGGGTTCTTGATGAGCCCGGCGAGCAGAGCCGCGTCGGCGATGTCCAGGTCGGCGAGCGGCTTGCCGATCAACCGGGCGGCGGCAGCCTTGACGCCGTAGGCGTTCTCCCCGAAGTACACGGTGTTGAGGTACTCCTCGAGGATCCGGTCCTTGGACCACTCCGCGGTGAGGCGATGCGCGAGCACCGCCTCCCGGATCTTGCGGTCCAGGTCACGTTTGGGGTTCTTGAAATAGCGGTTCTTGATCAGCTGCTGGGTGATGGTCGAACCACCCTGTTCGATCCCGCCCGCGCCGACGTTGGAGGCCAGCGCCCGGATCGCGGACCGCACGTCGATCCCGTCGTTGCGGTAGAAGGTCTGGTCCTCGGTGGCGATGACGGCCCGCCGCATGATCTTGGGTACTTCCTCGAGCGACACCGGCTGCCGGTCGAGGTCGCCGAGCCGCTCGTAGGCCACGCCGGCGGCGTCGTAGAGGGTGGTGGGGTCCTCGAGTTTGCGCAGGAGCGGGCCGACCTTGCCGCTGTACTGCGCGCTGGCCGCCACCGTCTCCACCCCCGGAGCGAGCGCGACGAAGCAGACGCCGAGGGCGAGACTGCCCAGCGCGAGAATTGCGACGAGTCGGACGAGCCGGTTGGAACCGAGCATGAGGAGCCACCAGGATCGCACATCCGACCTGGGAGTTCGGGGCACCTCGTGGCCGGCTCAGCCCGCGATCAGGTGGCCCTCGACCAGCTCGACCCCGAGATCGGCACGCAGCACCTGCCGTTCGGTCGCGCCGTCGGGGGCCGCGAACACCAGCACTCCCCGGTGCACCCGCTCCCCCGTCGAGGACTCGAGCGCCGCCGCGTAGGCGGCCAACTGGATCCGGTACTCCTCGGCCTTGGCGTCGAGCGCGGTGGCATCGGTCACTCGGTCGGTCTTGTAGTCCACGATGACGAGACCCTCCGGCGTGCGGAGCAAAAGGTCGATATAGCCCTCGACCACGCGATCGCCGACCGGCGCGGCCACGTACATCTCGCGGAAGACATCGCCGGTGGCGGACAACTGCGCCGCTTCTCGCACCACCGGTACCGCCAGCACCGACCGCGCCGCGGCGGCGACGTCGGCGGCCGCGTCGGGGATTCCCTCCAACCCGGCCATGGTCGCGGCCAGCGCGTCGACGGGGCCGTCGTCGAAGTCGACGTCCTGGAGCACGGCGTGCACCGCACGGCCGAAGGCCGTCGCCCCGACCCCACGTCGCCACGGCGGCAGGGTGGACTCGGACTCGTCGTCGGCCGGGGTCAGGCGGTCGTCCGGCTCGTCGTCGACCGGGCGGACCGCTGAGGGAGCGGTCTCGGCCCGCGCGCCGTCGGCGATCGAGTGGCGGATGGCCGTCGCCGAGACCGTCCGCGGGTGCCGACCGCGATCCAACAGAGCGTCGCGACGCGCGATCCATTCGGCGCGGTCCATGACTGTCGCGTCGGATGCGCCGGACGCGGGTCGGGCGGGGGCGGGCCGGGGGGTGGCCGGGCCCGGCCCGGTCCGCCAACTCGTGGGCGCCGCCGATTGGGAGCCGACCCAAAGCTTCGCGGCGAAAGAATCGACGCCCTCGACATGGTGGGTCGCCACGAGCAGGTGATCGCGCGCGCGGGTACAGGCGACGTAGAGCAGCCGGAGTTTCTCCTCGTCGTCCATCTCCGCTTCGAGGTCGGCCATCCGGTCGAACCCTTCGGTGGCAACGCCCTTGCGTGCGGACAGGCCGACGTCCTCTCCGTCCCAGAACACCTTGTACCGGTTCCGGCCGCTGCCCATCCGGGTGGTCAATCCGGACACGACCGTGATCGGGAACTCGAGTCCCTTGGCCCCGTGGATGGTCATGATCCGCACCGAGTGGTCATCGGCCTCGGGCAGCAGCGGCTCGTGCACCCGCGCCATCTCGGACCGTTGCAGCTCGGCCCAGGCGACGAAGGCCACCAGATCCGCGGACTGCGACGCCTCGAACAGTCGCGCCTGGTCGACCAGGAATCGAACCCGGCGCCAGGTGTCACGCGGCCGCCGCTGGGCGAGACCCAACGCGAGCACGTGGCGCGCCTCCACGATCCGTTCGATCAGCGCGCTCGGCGGCGTCCACCAGCGGATCGCCCGGAGTTCGTCGACGAACGCGAGCGCGGCGACGACCGGATGATCGGCCGGCAGTGCCGGCCGAGGCGCCTCCAGGTCCCACTTCCCGCCGGCGTGGACGTAGGTGACCAGGTCGTCGTCGCCGCACGCGAAGATCGGGGATCGCAGCGCGGCGATGAGCGAGACCGCGTCGGTCCCGTGGGCCACCGCCCGCAACACTGCGAGCAGGTCGCGGATCTCCTGGGTGTCGTAGACGAGCGTCCCGGTCTCGGCCCGGAACTCCACGTCGTGATCGCGGAGCGCGTCCATCAACATGCCGAGCGACGTGCGCGTGGGCACGAGAATCGTGATGTCCTCCGGACGAGCCGGTCGCCACTCGCCGTCGACCTCGACCGGCCACTCGTCCGGCGCGGCGAGGATCTCGGCCACCGCGGCAGCCACCGCGGTCGCCTCGAGTTCGCGCAGCGGCCCGGCGCGGAGCTGTTCGTCCTTGGCGTGCGGCCCGCCGAGCAGCACCACGCGATGGTCGGCGGGGCCGGTGCCCCGATGCGGCGCGAGCGGGTCGTACTTGGGGGTCCGTCCGGGCACCTCCTCGGCCATCAACGTGCCGAACACGTCGTTCACCCACTCCAGCACGGGCGCCACGGTCCGGAAGTTCGTGCTGAGGCGCACCGCGTCGCCGGCGAAGCGATCACGGGCCGCGAGGAACAGGGCGATGTCGGCGCGCCGGAACCGGTAGATCGACTGCTTGGGGTCGCCGACGAAGAACAGGCGCGCCGGGTCGACCGTCGCCGCATCCCAGGCGGGCACCGGTCCGTCGTCGGTCACCGACGCCGCGATCAAGGTCGCGAGCTCGACCTGGATCGGGTCGGTGTCCTGGAACTCGTCAATGAGCAG
>CAZJBJ010000119.1:2290-12396 GCA_964544295.1 uncultured Bifidobacteriaceae bacterium | reverse complement strand
CGATCAGCGCGTCGAGATCGATCCCGGTCGCCACGCCCATGTCCTCCACCATGTGGACCAGGTCCTCGGTCACGATGTTGCCGGTCGCGCCCGGCGCGTACGGGCAGCCGCCGAGACCGCCGATCGAGGCATCGAATCGGGTCACGCCGCGCGTCATCGCGGCGAGCACGTTGGCGAGCCCGGTACCGCGCGTGTTGTGGAAATGCAGCGCGACCGCCGACGCGGGGATCGCGACGGCATCGAGGGCGTCCAGCAACGAGTCCACCCGACGGGGTGTGGCCATGCCGGTGGTGTCGCCGAAGCTGAGCTGGTCGGCCCCGCCGTCGCGCAGCCGCGCCGCGATCGCCGCGACCCGCGCCTCGGGCACGTCACCCTCGTACGGGCAGCCGAACGCGGTCGACACGATCGCCTCGACCGGCGTGTCGGCGTCGTGGGCGAGTGTCGTCAACTCCCCCGCCGCGGTCACCGACTCGTCGACCGACCGGTTCACGTTCTTGCGGTTGTGGGTCTCGCTCGCCGACACCACGACCTCGATCTCGTCCACCGCCGCCGCCAGCGCAAGCTCCGCCCCTTTGACGTTCGGCACGAGGGCCCGGTAGGTCACTCCCGGGACCCGGGTGATGCCGGCCATCACCTCGCCCGCACCGGCCATGGCCGGAATCGCACGAGGTGAGACGAACGAGACGGCCTCGATCCGCGACAGCCCGGTCGCACTCAGCGCGTCGATCAGTCGGATCCGATCGGCGATCGGGATCGGCGCCTCGTTCTGGAGTCCGTCACGCGGACCGACCTCACCGATGACGACGGCGTCGGGCCACGGAGACATCCGGGGAAGGCTACCGGGACCTGCCCGGCGATCCGGCTACGTCACGGTCAGACAGCCGAAGCACCATCCCGTCGCCGATCCGTACGGCCCGGGATTGGTCACGAGCACGTCCCGAGGGCCGGGCGTGGCGTTGGCAGCCACGCTCACGTGGGTCACCACCGTGACCCCGTTCGGGACGGTGGTCGCCCCGATCGTGACCCCCGATCCGGAGACGGACACCACCGCGTCCGCCGCGAAGGCGGAACCGCCGATCGTCACGGCCACGTTCGTCCCGCCGCGCGCCACGCTCGACGGGATCGCGCCCGCAGCTACCGGGCGGAGCGCCGGGGTCTCGACGATGTCGTTGGCACCGTCGCCGTCCCCGCCGATCAGGTTCGTCGCGAGCGTGTCGAAGACCACGTACCGGCCGTCGGCGCTCAGACCGGGGCCGATCGATCGGCCGTCGCCGGGACCGTTGAGCGCGGTACGACTCGCGATGCCCACCACCCGGCTGACGAAGTCGCCGACGTACACGTCGTCGACGCCGTTGGTGTCCTCCGGCAGGATCGCCAACGCGGACGCGAATGCGACCCGGGCGCCGTCGGCCGACATCGACATGGCCAACACGGGCGCGGTCAACGGCACCACCGCCGGGAACGGGACCACCGGATCGTCGGTCGCCAGGTCGTAGCGGACGAGTCCCGGCGCGCATCCGTTCTTCGCGGTCTGCATCGTCGCCAGATAGCGCCCGTCGTCGCTGAGCGGCATCGCGCCGCTCGCTTCGCAGCCGATCGCAGTCTCGGTGCCCGCGACCCAGTGGAGCACGCGCCCGCCGTTGTACACCGGACACAGCGAGGTGCACGCGGTGTAGTCGTCGACCGCGAGGTGGTAGCCGTCACCGCTCATCCCCGCGACGACGCCGTAGCCGCCACCGACCGCCACGGGGTTCGCCGCTTGACGGTCCCGCACGTAGAAGGACGCGCTGAAGGTCCGGCCCTGGGAGGACTGCCGCGAGTACGCGACGTACCGACCGTTGGCGCTCATGAAGATCGTCCCCACGAGCGAATCAAGGCCACCGGTGACGAATGGTCCGCCGTTCGTCTCCAACGTGACGAGCGACAACGCGCCGGTCTGCATGTCACGGACATAGACGTCGGTACCGGTCCACCCCTTCGAGGGATCGAGGTTGGTGTCGCCGGCGACGAGTGTCGCGCGCGTGATGAACGCGACGTAGCGCCCGTCGCGACTGATCGCCGGCGATTCGCCGCCGACCGCCGCACCGGTCGCGTCGGACGACACCCGTACGGTCGCATTGGTCAGCGCGTCGTGACGGTAGGCCTCCGTCGTGCTGTCCGCTACCGACCGCCGTCCGGCGAACACCGTGTAGCGGCCGTCGCCCGAGATGGTCGGAGCGCTGGGCGTGAAGCCTTCGAAGCCGAGCCCAGCACTGTTGTCGCCGACGGGAGCGGACACCTCGGTCAGCGTCGCACATCCCGACGCGACCAGCGCCAGCACTCCCAACCCGATCACCCAACGTCGCGCCATCGCACGCCACCTCCCCAGCCGTCGGGGAGCGTAGGAGTGTGGCGGGTGTCCCGCCAGCGCGAATCCCCGAGCGAAGCCATGACCGCCCGCTGTGGCGATGGCGCGACCCCCCGAGGCGATCCGGGCCGATGTCCGTCGGCAACGCGACCCCGTAGAGTCCGGCCCATGGAAGGCATGAACGACTACGAATCCCACATCGCCCGGGACGCGGCCCGCGCCTCGATGCGCGCCGTCGAGGCCGGCGACCGTGCGGGCTGGCTCGCGTTGTTCAGCCCCGACGCGCACGTGGAGGACCCGATCGGCCCGTCGCCGTTCGATCCCACCGGTGCGGGGCACCACGGCATCGATGCCATCGGCGGGTTCTACGACACGGTCGTGGCGTCGGGCACGGTGCACTTCACGATCCGCGAGTCCTATGCCGCCGGCCACGAGTGCGCCAACGTCGGCACGATCACCACGACGCTGCCCGACGGAACCCGCGCGCTCGTCGACGGTGTCTACACCTACCGCGTGGACGACGACGGCCGCATCACCAACCTCCGCGCCTATTGGGAGCCCGAGCGCATGCGCCTGGAGACACCCGGCACGCCCGCCAGCTGAGGTCGAATCGTCAGCGCAGGTGACGTCGGAACCACTCGACCGTCTCCGTCCACGCACCGACCGCGACGGTCTCGTCGTAGGCGCCGCCCGTGTCGTTGTTGAACGCATGGCCGACCCCCGGCCACACGTGCTTCCGGAACGTACGGCCCGCGAGTGCGACTTCGAGGTCGGCGATTCCGGCATTCACCCGTGCATCGGTCTCCCCGTAGTGCGCGAGGATCGCGGCCTTCGTCGCACTCATGATCGACGCCGGTTGGGGCGTCGGCCCGTAATACGGGACTGCGGCTCGGACCCGCGCATCGCCGGCGGCGAACGACAACGTCATCCCCCCACCGAAACAGAACCCGACGACGCCGAGCGACCCGTCGAAGCCGGGTTGCTCCTCGAGGTAGTCCGCCGCGGCGGCCAGGTCCGCAACCCGGTCCTCCACCGGTCCGCCGGTGAGCACGGCCGGCACGTTGTCCGTCACATCGGTACCACCGGACCGTGACGCCAGGTCCGGCGCCAGCGCGAGGTAGCCGACCTTGGCCAGCCGACGGGCGACATCGCGGATGTGGTCGTTCAATCCGAAGATCTCGTGGATGACGATGATGCCGGGCGCGTCCGATCCGGACGCGGGCACCGCCAGGTACCCCTGCACGCTGCCGGCCGGCCCGGGGAAGCTGACCGCCTCCGCGTCGACGTCCGGGTCGTCCGCCGCCACCGAGAGCACATGACCGGGACCGCCCGCCGTCGGCGGTGGCGTCGAGGACCGAGGCCGCGACAAGTTCGTCGTCGACGGTGCCGCCGCGGGTTTCGATCCGCCGTCACTCGAACACGCCGCGAGGAACGCGACGGCCGCGGCACTCCCGCCACACACCTGGGTGAGCCTGCGCAACGCCTCCCGTCGACTCATCCGACCCTGGTCGACGAGCTCGACGAACTCGGTGGCCGCGTACTCCTGCATCCAGTTGAGCGCCATGCCCCCAGACTCGCGCACCGGGCTGCGCTCTGCCTCGCGCCCCCGATGACAATCCAGTGGTGTGACTACTCGCCGCGGCGGCGGACGCGGATCTTGATCGGGGTGGGGCCGAGGTCGAAGTGCTCCCGGATCATGCGCTCGATGTAGCGCAGGTAGGTGGGCGGGAGGTTCCGCGTCGCGAACAACGTGAAGGTCGGCGGGTCGGCCGCACCCTGGGTCGCGTACTGGATGCGGGGTCGATGCCGCTTGTCGAGCGGCGGCGGGTGCCGCTGCTGCGCCTCGCGGATCACGCGGTTGAGCGCCGCCGTCGGAATTCGGAAGTGGTACGCAGTCTCCGCCTCGCGCAACGCGGGCAGGACGTGCTTGAGGTTGCGTCCGGTCAGGGCCGAGATCTTCAACGTGGGCGCGTACCCGAGGAAGCCCAGCCGGTCGGCGACGTCGATCTGGATCTGTTCGCGTTCCTCGGTGGGCACGAGATCCCATTTGTTGAGCACGATCACGATCGCGGTGCCGGCGCCGTCGATCCGTTCGGCGAGCCGTTGATCCTGGTGGGAGACCCCTTCGGTCGCGTCGATGACGAGCAGCGCGGCGTCCGCGAGATCCACCGCATCGAGCGCCCGGAGCACCGAGTAGTACTCGGTGTCCTCGTCCACCCGGCTCTTGCGCCGCATGCCCGCGGTGTCGATGAACTTCAGGCTGCCGTCCTCGGATTCGATGACGGTGTCGATCGTGTCGCGCGTCGTGCCGGGCATGTCGTGCACGACGGTGCGTTCATCGCCGACGAGGCGGTTGAACAGCGTCGACTTGCCGACGTTGGGCCGGCCGACGATCGCGACGGCGAACGGCCGATCCGGGTCGGGCTCGGGCTCGGCGGGTGCTTCCGGCGCCGGCGGCAGCGCCGCGACCACCGCGTCGAGGAGGTCGCCACTCCCCCGGCCGTGGATCGCGGACAACGGATGCGGGTCGCCGAGTCCGAGCTTGGCGAGCGGCCAGATCTCGCGCTCGCGGCGATCGTCGTCGGCCTTGTTCGCGACCAGGAGCACCGGCGTGTCGGCCCGTTGCAGGATGCGCGCGATCTGGGCGTCCTCCTCCGTCGCGCCGATGGTCACGTCGACGACCGCGAGGACGACGTCGGCCTCCCGGATGGCGCGCTCGGCCTGCAGACTCACCTGCTTGGCAAGCGGTTCGTCGGTCGCGATCCAGCCACCGGTGTCGATGACCCGGAACGCCCGGCCGTTCCACTCGGCCACGAGTTCCTTGCGGTCACGGGTGACGCCCGGCTTCTCCTGGACGATGGCTTCGCGTCGCCCCACGAACCGGTTGACCAACGTCGACTTCCCGACGTTCGGACGTCCCACGACTGCGACGATCGGAAGCCGACTCATCGCGCCACCGCCAACTCGCGGCGGTCCAGGGCCCGGACGAGCGAACCGCCGTCGGTCCCGACCACTTCGACGGCCCGCGGCAGATCGGCGAGGGTGAGACCGTCGAGGAACCGGTCCTCGGACAGCACCACGTCGGGCACGAGGACCCTCGTTCGTGGATCGACGCCGGCCAACGCGCCGATCACGTCGGCGCCGGTGAGCAGTCCGGTGACCGCGATGTTGCCGCCGAAGAAGCGGTTCGACACCGGTCGGATCGTGACGTCCACGCCTGCGAGTTCCTGCAGCGCCGGCTGGTGCGGTTCGAGCACCCGGGCGCCGTACTCGCCCGTGAGGATCACCACCGGTACCGCGCCGTCCGACGGTGCCGCCGCTGCCGTTCGTTCGTCGACCACCGTCAACGCCGAGTGTCGAGGCGCGCGGTAGCCCGCGGCCGGCGCACCGTCGACCCACGCGAAGAACCCGGAGCGGGGTCCGACGCCGGCCACGTGCTCACCCGCAAAGGCAGCCGCGATCTCGTCGGCGAAGGTGCGCGCCATGCCGATGCCGTTCTCGTGTTGCACGAAATCTTCGTAGGCCTCGGTGGCCGGAAACGCTCGATCGGTCATCAGGTAGTACTCGTCCGCCGCGAAGACCATGCGATGACCGAGCGCCGCGAGAAAGCGTGACTGCCACTCGCCGATGACGTCGAGCACCCGCTCGGCCTCGGCCCGGGTGTGCGGGCGCATCTCGGCTTCGGTGGTGTGGTCGGAGACCCCGAGCGGTACCACCCCGACCGACGCCAACCCCGGGAAGCGATCGAGCACCCCGAGGAGCGTGTCGTCGAGCACGTCACCGTCGTTGATGCCCGGGCACACGACCACCTGCCCGTGGATCTCCACCCCGGCGTCGAGCAGGAGGGCGAGCCACCGCAGGCTGGTGGCGCCGCGCCGATTGCGGAGCAGTGCGGTGCGCACGTCCGGATCGGTGGCATGGATCGACACGTAGAGCGGTCCGAGCCCCTCGGTGATCACCCGTTCGAGATCAGCTTCGGTGAAGCGGGTCAGGGTGGTGAAGTTCCCGTAGAGGTGGGAGAGCCGGTAGTCGTCGTCCTTCAGGTACAAGCTCTTCCGCATGCCTTTCGGCAGCTGGTAGATGAAGCAGAACGGACAGTGGTTGTCGCAGGTGCGCACCCGGTCGAACACCGCGCTGTCGAGTTCGATGCCGAGCGGCGCGCCGGCCGGCTTGTCGATGGCGACGGGCCGATCGGTCCCTGACCGCCGCAGGGTGAGGACCACGGTGGGCTCGTCGACCTGTACCTGATAGCGGATGACGTCGCGCAACGCCTCGCCGTTGACGTCGACGAGTTCGTCGCCGATTTCGACCCCTGCCGTGTCGGCCGGGCTTCCGGGCGCGACAGCAACAACTCGTGCAAGGGACATCGGGCGAGTCTACTCCCGACCCTGCACGCATCCTCGGGCCGGAATCCCGGGCGGTAGCCTCACCGGCGTGGCCGTCCGCAAGGTGCTCCTCGCCGAACCCCGCGGCTTCTGTGCCGGGGTCGAGATGGCCATCAAGGCCCTGGCCTGGATGGTTCGGTTGTTCCCCGCGCCGGTCTACTGCTACCACGAGATCGTCCACAACCGGCTGATCGTCGAACGGTTCACGGAGTTGGGAGTCGTCTTCGTCGACGACATCGACGACGTGCCCGAGGGCGCACCGCTCATGCTCTCGGCCCACGGATCGGCCCCCGAGATCGTGGCTGCCGCCCAGGCGCACGACCGCTTCGTGGTCAATGCGGTGTGTCCGCTCGTCACCAAGGTGCACCACGAGGCCCGGGTCCGCGCCGAAAAGGGCTACACCATCCTCTACGTCGGCCACGCCGGTCACGACGAGGCGGTCGGGACACTCGCGGTCGCGCCGGACGCGATCAAGCTGGTCGACCACGACGACGACCTCGAGCGCGCCCTCGGCCAGGTGACCGATCCCGAGAAGGTCGCGCTCCTCGCCCAGACCACGCTGGCCCTCCACGACTGGGAAGGCGTCGCGTCCGAGGCACGCGCCCGCTACCCCGACCTGTGGACCGCCACCCGCAACGACCTGTGCTTCGCGACCACCAACCGCCAGTCGGCGCTGTCGGCGATCGCCGCCCAGGCCGAGGCGGTCGTGGTCATCGGGAGCGCGAACTCGTCGAACACCATCGCCCTCGCCAAGGTGGCGGCCACGGCCGGATGTCCCCTCGTGCTGCGGGTCGACGGTCCGGACGAACTCGACCTCACCGCGCTGGGCGACGCGACGGTCGTCGGGGTCACGGCCGGCGCCAGCGCGCCGGAGGATGTGGTCCAGGCCGTGATCGGCAAGCTCGCACCGACCGAGGGCGTCGAACTCGTGCACGTCACCGAGGAGGACGAGTACTTCCCGCCGCCACGCGAACTGCGTGAGCTGATCCCACCCGACGACCGGACCATCTCGGCGGCCGAGGTGCTCGCGGAACTCGTGCGCTCGTCCCACTGAGATGCTGACCGTCGACGAATCCACGATCCGCCTGTTCCTCCACGTGCTTGCCGCGACGATCTGGGTCGGCGGCCAACTCACGCTCGGCGCCATCATCCCCGCCCTGCGCCCTCGGGCCGACGACCCCGACCCCGAGGCCGCCCGCGCTCGTATCCGGGCCGTCGCCCAACGGTTCCAGATCGTCGCCTGGATCGCGTTCGGTGTCCTGCTCGCAACCGGCGTGTGGAACCTGGTCGCGCTCCACGTCGGCGACTACGGCCGGACGTGGCTCACGACCCTGATGGTGAAGCTGGCGTGTGTGGCGATCTCCGGCGGAGCCGCCGCAGTGCACATCCTCGTCGCCGCCCCTCGGGTCCGGGCCGCGACCGACGAGGCGGCTCGTCGGAAGGCGGCGGCGTTCTCCGGGGCCTGCGAGGGCGTGTCCGTGCTCTTCGCCGTCGCCTCGCTCTTCCTCGGCGTCCTCCTCGCCGGCTGACCTCGAACTTGCGTCAATAACCCCGCGGTTCGGCCGGGTTCTTGACGCAAGTTCGTGGGGGTTCGGTCAGTGGACGTCGGCGTTGGCGGCGTCGAAGAGGGTCTGGAGCGACTTCATCAGTTCGTCGCTCAGGGCGGCCAGGTCGCTGCGCTTGCGGGTGCTCGCATCGGCCGGGGGCACGATCGGCGCCCCCACCCGCATCGAGACCTTGTGGAGCCGGGGCAGCTTCTTACCGCTGGCGAGAATCTCCTCGCTGCCGGCAATCGCGACCGGCACGATCGGACACCCCAACTTGACCGCGAGGTAGGACGCGCCGTCGAACAGCGGCGCGACGGTCGGACCGTGGGCGCGGGTGCCTTCGGGGAACACCGCGGCGGGTTCACCGTCGCGCAACGCGGCCTCGATGGCCTTGGTGGCCGACCGGGCGCTGGCCGAGCCCCGCTTGACCGGGATGCCGCCGAGCGCGGTGAACAACTTCGCGCCGAGCGAGTTGGAGAACAGTTCTTCCTTGGCCATGAACCGGATGCGGCGCCGGGTGATGAACGACGCGAAGGGGGTGTCGAAGTACGAACGGTGGGTGGGTGCGACGATGAACACGCCCGATGTCGGGACGTGCTCGGTGCCACGGATCTGGATGCGGAACAGCAGCTTGCTCAACCCGAGGAGGAGCCCCCGGGCGAAGGCGTAGAACTTCATGGTGCTCCTTCTGTCGTGGGGGTCGCCGTCGCGGTGAAGACCGAGACGATCTCGGCCACGATGTCCTCGGGGCTCCGACCGGTCGTGTCGATCGAGAGCGCACCGTCGGCGGTACGCAGCGGCGAGACCGAGCGGGTCGAATCGGCGGCGTCCCGCCGAGCCATCGCCTCCTGCACGTCGGCGACCGACACGTCGCGCGCCGCGGCGACCTCGTCACGCTGACGTCGACGGGCACGCTCATCGTCCGAGGCGGTGAGGAACACCTTCACCCGGGCGTCGGGGAAGACCACCGATCCGATGTCGCGGCCTTCGACGACTCCCCCGCCGTGTTGGTCGACCCAGGCGCGTTGGCGACGGACGAGATCGGACCGCACCGGGGGGTGCGCGGCGATCACCGACACCAGTGCGGTGACCTCGGGGCCGCGGATGACCGCCGAGACGTCGTCACCGTCGAGGGTCGTGACGCCCTCGTCGACCGTGAGGGGGGCCGCCCGGGCGACCGCGGCGGCCGCGTCGGCGTCGGTCGGGTCGGTGTCGGATCGCAGCACCGCGCACGCCACTGCGCGGTACATCGCGCCGGTGTCGAGCACCTCCAGCCCCAGGGCCGCGGCAACACCCCGGGCGATCGTCGACTTCCCCGAACCCGACGGACCGTCGATGGCCACGACGTCGTCGCCGCGGGTGCTCATGGCCGCACCGATGCCAGGTCGCGTGCGAATCCCGGATACGAGATCGCCGTGGCGGCAAACCCTCGGACCGTCGTCGTGCCCTCGGCCGCGAGCCCGGCGATCGCGCCCGCCATCGCGATGCGATGATCGCCGTGACTCTTCAGGGACGCACCCTTCGGCGCGCCGCCGTGGATGACCAATCCATCGGGACGCGTCTCGACCCCGATCCCGAGCTGGGTCAGCTCCTGCTCCATGGTCCCGATGCGGTTGCTCTCCTTCACCGCGAGTTCGGCGGCGTCGTGGATGGTGGTCGTGCCTTCGGCGAACGCGGCCGCGACTGCGAGCACCGGAAGCTCGTCGATGATCGACTCGTCGCCGGCGATGTCGGTCGCGTGGAGCTCGGCCGCGCGCACCGTGATGTCACCCACCGGTTCTCCGATCTCTTCGCCGGTGACGACAACGTCGATGTCGGCGCCCATGC
>CAZJBJ010000119.1:0-2280 GCA_964544295.1 uncultured Bifidobacteriaceae bacterium | reverse complement strand
AACACGTCGACGTAGGCGATGCGGGCGGGGTTGAGGCTCACAGCTTGGAGGGTGAGGTCCGAACCGGGGGTGATGCACGCGCCGACGACGAAGAACGCCGCCGACGAGGGATCGCCGGGAATCGTCAGCTCGAACGGTCGGGGCTGGCCCTGCCCGACCCGGACGGTGGCCGGATCCGGTCGGTCGAGATCGACGCCGAGCGCACCCAACATCCGCTCGGTGTGATCGCGGCTCGGTGCCGGCTCGACGATCTCGGTGATGCCCTCGGCCTGCAGGCCGGCCAGGATCAGTGCCGTCTTGACCTGACCACTGGCGGTCGCCAACTCGTGACGGACGCCCCGCAGCGACCCACCGCGGACCGTGATCGGCGCGCGCGTCCCACCATCGCGCCCGTCGACCCGCGCGCCCATCGCCGCGATCGGATCGAGCACCCGACGCATCGGCCGACTCGACAGCGACTCGTCACCGACCAACACCGAGAGAATGTCGCGGCCCGCCAGGAGGCCGACGAGCATGCGCATGGTCGTGCCCGAGTTGCCACAGTCCAGGACCGTCGCCGGTTCCCGCAGTCCGTCGAACCCGAGCCCGCGTACCTGGACCGCATCACCGTTCGCACGGAGTTTGACCCCCAGCGCGTCGAGCACCGTCATCGTCGAGGCGACGTCGGCACCGTCCGCGAGTCCGCGCACCGTCGAGCGACCGTCGGCGATGGCGGCGAACAGCAACGCGCGGTGGGAGATCCCCTTGCAACCCGGCAGGCGCAGCGTGCCTCGCAGGGGTGCACCACCCACCACCGTGAGCTCGGTCGGCGCCGAGACCGACGGGTGCGTCACGTCAGGTCCTTCCGGCCGACGTGGTACCCGGCGGCAACCAGTTCCGATTCGAACGGCGTCGCGCCGCTCGTCGGCACCACCAGGACGAGCACACCGCCCTCACCCTCGATGGAGTGCGCGATCTCGATGTCGAGGATGTTCACGCCGAGTCGGCCGGCCATGGTCGTGACCTCGGCCAACACCGCGGGACGGTCCGGGACGGGGACCCGGAGTTCCGACAACGGACCGCTCACCCGGGCGCCGGTCGGGAGACTGCGGCGAGCCTGACGGCCACGGTCGAGCACGTCGAGCAGTCCGTCACCGTCGCCGGCGGCGACGAGAGCACGCACACCGTCGAGCGACGCGCGGTACGCGTCGAGAGCCGCGAGGATCGCGTCGCGATTCGCGACGCAGATGTCGGGCCAGATGCCCGGATGACCGGCGGCGATTCGGGTCATGTCACGGAATCCGCCGGCGGCGAGCCGCATCAGGAGCGCGTGCTGGTCGTCGCTCGCGGCGGCGAGGTTCATGAGCGTCGTCGCCGCGAGTTGGGGGACGTGACTCACCACCGCGACCAGCGCGTCGTGATGTTCGGGCGCGATCTCGATCACCTCGGCACCCAGGCGACCGATCACCCCGCGAATCGACGTGTGCGCGGCCGCGTCGGTGTCGGCGGTGGGCGTCAACACCCAGGTCGCCCCCGCGAAGAGGTCGGCGTCGGCACCGTCGAGCCCATCCTGTTCCGAGCCGGCCATCGGATGACCGCCGACGTAGCGGGCCGCGAGATCCGGTCGGGCGGCACGCACCGCGTCGATCACCGCCGCTTTCACCGACCCGACGTCGGTCACGGCCCGCGCCCCGGCATCGAGGGCCTCGACCACCACCGACGCCACGCGGCCCACCGGCACCGCGACGACGACCACGTCGGCGTCGGTGACCGCGGCACTGATCGAGGTCGCCACCGACGCCACGGCCCCAATCGACTGGGCCTGCTCCGCCCGAGCGGGATCCGCGTCGAAGCCCCGCACGTCGAGACCGGCCTTCGTCAGCGCGAGACCGATCGAGCCTCCGATGAGGCCGGTACCGAGGAGCGCAACCGTCACCGTCACTCCGGGAGGTCGTCGCGCAGGGTGGTCGCGCCTTCGAGGTAGACGTGATGCAGCTCGGTGCGGGACCGCTCGGTGTAGAGGTGCATCAGCACCCGGATCGTGCGGGGCTTCCCGCCGACGATGTCCAACTCCCGCGCGCAGAGCAGCGGAACGTCGCCGAGCCCCAGTGCACGCGCGGCCGTGGCGGGGAACTGGGCGTGGAGATCGTCGGTCGCGGTGAAGATGATGCTCACCAACTGATCGTGGTCGATGTCGTTGCGCTCCAACATGGCCGCGACCAGCGCCTTGGTCTTGGCGTCGATCTCCTCGACGGTGTCGACATCACACGTCGTCGCACCTCGGAGCCCTCGGAGTTTCAC
>CAZJBJ010000118.1:0-12561 GCA_964544295.1 uncultured Bifidobacteriaceae bacterium | reverse complement strand
TCCCGCGCCGGGCGCACCGGTGAGCCCGACCGTGTACCCGTGGCCGGTGTGGGGATACAGCGCGGCGCCGGCGGTCGTCGCGTCCACACCGCCGGCCTCCACCATCGAGATGAGCTTGGCGATCGCGCCCCGGTCACCGGTGACGGCGCGCGCGACCAGCGCTTCGGGATCGCGTGACATCGGACGCAGGGTCAGTCGGCGACGACTTCGGTGATGCCAGGCACGCGGTCCATGATGATCCGCTCGACCCCGGCCTTGAGTGTCATCGTCGACACCGGGCACGTGCCACACGCACCGACGAGCTCGACGTGGACCACGCCCGCGTCGTCGATGTTCTTGAACACGATGTCGCCGCCGTCGGCCTGCAGGGCCGGGCGGATCGCGTCGATCGCCTCGAGGACGCCGGTCTCCTGGGTATCAGTGGGCATCGAAACCTCCGGCCGGGGAAAACGCCGAGGCTACCGACTTTCTTCCCCCGGACCGCATCTCGGCTCACCGGGGTCCCGTCCTGACCGTTCTCGTACGCGAGTAGCACGCCCTGGCGTGCACGACGTGTACGAGAACGTGTTCGGGAGGGGCCGGGTCAGTCGAGGCGTGCGATGTCGGCGCCGAGGGAGGCGAGGCCGCCGACGAGATCGGGATAGCCGCGGTCGACGTGGGACCAGTCGTCGATGACGGTCTCGCCGTCGGCCCGCATCCCCGCCAGGGCCAGCGCGGCGCCGGCCCGCACGTCGAAGGCGCGTACCGGGGCGCCCGAGAGCCGCGGCCGGCCCCGCACCACGGCGTGGCGCCCCTCCCGACGGATGTCGGCGCCCATCCGGGCCAACTCCTCGACGAAGGCCAGCCGGTTGTCGAACACGTTCTCGGTGACGATGCCGGTGCCTTCGCTCACCGCGAGCAGCGCCACCGCCATCGGCATGAAGTCGGTGGCGAACCCCGGATACGGCAGCGTCGCGATGTCGACCGCGTGCCGCGGTTCGACGGCCTGGGCCCAGATCCCGCCCGGGGTCGGCGAGACCCGCATCCCCATGTCGCCGAGTTTCACCCCGACCATCTCCAGGTGTTCGAGCTTCACCCCTTCGAGGGTGATCTCCCCACCCGCGACCCCGCAGGCCATCAGGTAGGTGCCCGCCTCGATCCGGTCGCCCATGATCTCGGTGTCGACCGCGGTCAACTCGTCGACGCCTTCGACGGTGATCGTGCTCGTCCCCGCGCCCAGGATGTGCGCGCCCATGCGGTTGAGGAACGCGGTGAGGTCGGTGATCTCCGGTTCGCGTGCCGCGTTCTCGATGACCGTCTCGCCCTTGGCCAGGACCGCGGCGGTCAACAGGTTCTCGGTCGCGCCGACGCTCGGGAAGTCGAGCACGATGCGGGCGCCGCAGAGCGCTTCACACCGCGCGTGGACGAAGCCGTGCTCGACGACGACCTCGGCCCCCATCGCCTCGAGCCCGCGGATGTGCATGTCGAGCCGCCGACTGCCGATGTTGTCGCCTCCGGGGAGGGCGACGCGCGCTTCACCACAGCGCGCCACCAATGGGCCGAGCACGTTGATCGACGCCCGCATCTGCCGCACGAGTTCGTAGGGCGCTTCCGGACGGAGCGGTCCGGAGGTGTCGAGGCGAAGTTCGTCGGGTCCGGTCCACTCCACTTCCGCGCCGACGGCCCGGAGCACGTCGAGCATCACGTCGAGGTCACGGACCCGGGGCAGATTCCGCACGTGGGTCTCGCCCGACGCGAGCAACGCGGCGGCGAGTTGTTTCAACCCCGAGTTCTTGGTGGCGCCCGAGACCTTGATGGTCCCGTACAACGGCCCGGACGGCCGTACCCGCACTGCGTTCACGCCGGTCAGGGTACCGGCATGCCTACTCCCCGCGGTAGATGGGGTCGCGACCCTCGACGAACGCCGTGATCGCTTCGCGCATGTCCTGGGACGGCAGACAGACGGCCTGCGCCTCGGCCTCGACGCGCAATCCGTCGGCGATCGGAAGATCGAAGCCGACGTCGATCGCCCGCTTCGCCTCCCGCACCGCGAGCGGCGGTTGCGCGGCGATCCGGTCGGCGAGCTTCAGGGCCGCCTCGTCCAACTCCTCGTCGGAGACGACCTGCTCGCACAACCCGATGCGCAGTGACTCCTCGGCATCGATCCGCGCCGCCGTGAAGATCAACTCCTTGGCCTTGCCCGTGCCGACGAGACGCGGGAGCCGCTGGGTGCCACCGAGGTCGGGGATGATGCCGTACTTGTGCTCGAGCAGCCCGACACTGATTCCTCGGGCGAAGATCCGGATGTCGCAGGCCAGCGCGATCTGGAGCCCGGCGCCGAGTGCGTACCCGCGCGCGGCGGCGATCGTCGCGAACGGCGCGTCCGCCAACCAGGAGAACGACTCCTGCGTGCGCATGATGCCATCGGCGATCGGATTCTCGTGCCGGGTGCCGACGTCGGCGCCGCCGGTGATCCCGTCACCGCCACCACCGGAGAACACCGAGGTGTCGATCCCGCTCGAGAACGCCCGACCGGCGCCGGTCACGATGAGTGCCCGCAGCGGCCCGGGGTCGGCAAGGAGGCTCTTGCCCAACTCGCGCAGCTCCCGCCACATCTCGATGGTGAAGCAGTTGAGCTTGTCCGGACGATTCAGGGTCAGCCGGCCGACGTGATCGTCGACCTCGAGCCGGAGCGTGTTCCATTCGGTCTGCATCGGCCGAGGGTAGCGAGAACGGGACGGCGAGGAGCCGGCTCAGTCCCGGGGGAGCGGCACCTCGCCGGTGACTTCGAAGCGCGACGCGTGGACCAGCCGCACGACGTCGACGGGCACCGCCAATCCGGGGATCATGTGGCGCCCGGCGTTGATCGCCGCGATCCCTTCCGGCACCTGCTTCCCGACGTCGACGGTGGCGAGCACCTCGAGCGGTTGCGCGAGATCGCAGAGCCGGGCCGCGAGGTTGATCGCGCCCCCGGTGTAGTCGTCACCCTCGAACAGGATCACGTCGCCGGCCGCCAATCCAGCCCGGAGGGGCAGGAGTCCGACGTCGACGAAGTGATCGGCCAGGGACACGGTCGCCTCGACCAGCGTGGTGGTGTCGACCGACACGAGCATGGCGCCGTCGCCCAGCCATTTCGCGATGCGGACGCCGATGTCCGACGCGGTCGAGCGCAACACGGATCGGAACTGGGTCAGGACCGCCACCGCTTCGGCGTCGCCGTGCAGGTCGGTGAACTGGGTGAACCCCGAGAGGTCGACGAACGCGAACGCGCGCGGAACCCGCACTCAGATGCTCCAGCCTGCTTCTTTGCGTTCCTTGCACGTCGGACAGAGGGGATAGTTCTTCGGGTCGCGGGTCGGCACCCATTTCTTCCCGCACAGCGCGACGATGGCCTCGCCGGTGATGTAGGCGCGGGTCACGTCGTCCTTACGCGCATAGTGCGCGTAGCGATCGTGGTCGCCGTCGTCGCTCACCGGCCGCGACGGCGACTCCACCGGCGTCTCGCCGGGCGAGATCGTCGGGGCGATCGTCGGCGTCATCGTGGGGTCAGTGATCGTGTCGGACACGAAGTCGAGGCTACCCGGGCAGGGTCCGGATCCACTCCACCGCCGCCGCGGCCGCGTCGGCCAGCACCCCGTCGACGGTGAGGCCGCTCCGCTTCAACGGCTTGAAGCCGTGATCGCCGCTCTCGATCCAGTGGAACGTCGTCGGCCCGGCGACCTTCGTCGCCGCCTTCGTGAGGGCCGGCTCGGACGCCAGCGAGTCACGGGTACCACTCACGAACAGGACCGGCATCGTGAGGCGGGGGAAGTGGTCGCTGCGTTCCTTCTCGGGCTTCCCGGCCGCATGCAGGGGGTAGCCGAGCAACAGCAGACCGAGACAACGCACCGGGTCCTCGGTGTCGCCCACGACCAGCGAGCAGTACCGACCGCCCATCGATCGGCCGCCGATGACGAGCCGCTCGACCCCGAGCTTCGTCCGCCGGGCGAGTTCGTCGATGGCGGTCCGAGTGGCGTCGAGCAACACGGCCGGACGGTCCGGTGCCTTCTTCCCGGCGCTGCGGTACGGGTATTGGAAGCGCAGACTCGGGATGCCGGCTGCGCTCAGCGCGTCGGTGACCGTCGTCAGGGTGGCGGCGTGCATGTCGGCACCCGCACCGTGGGCCAGGAGCACCGCACGGTCTGCGACCCGGGCGACCCCGCGCTTGGGCCCCTGGTACGCGTACTCGAGCTTGCGTCTCGCCGTCATGACTGCATCACCCATCGTTCGAGGAACGCCCGGGTGCGTTCCAGCTCGTCCTGCACGGTCTCGACCCTGGACCAACCGTGTCCCTCACCGGCGTACACGTGATGTTCGACGGTGCCGCCCGCGGCCCGGACCGCCTCGACCAGCACCTCGGCCTGGCGCGGGGGCACGACGTTGTCGGCGTCGCCGTGGAGCAGGAGCAGCGGCACCCGCATCTGCGCCGCGTGGGTCACGGGCGACTGCGCCCGGAAGCGGTCCTCGTCACCCGGCAGGACCCCGACCAGCTCGTCGAGATAGCGCGACTCGAACCGGTGCGTGGTCGCGGCCAGGTCGAACAGGTCCGTCACCCCATAGGCCGAGACCACGGCGCGTACGAGTTCGGGCGCCCGTGCGCCGACCATCAGCGCGGTGAGCCCACCCGAGCTCCCACCGGCGATCGCGACCCGTGACGGATCGCACCAGCCCTGCTCGGCCGCGGCCCGGATCCCGGCGATCACGTCGTCGACGTCGTCGGCGCCCCACGTGCCCGCCAGCCCCTGCGCGAAGGCACGCCCGTAGCCCGTCGACCCCCGGGGGTTGGGGCGCAGGACCGCCCACCCGCGGCTCGTGAAGTAGCGCACCCAGCCGTCCCAGGTCACGGTGGCCTGGCCGGTCGGCCCGCCGTGGATGTCGACGAGGAGCGGCGGCAACGCGGTCGTCGACTCGGCGCGCTCGTCCGGCGGATACAGCAACGCCGGGACCGTGACCCCGTCACGGTTCCAGTGCACCGGGCGCGGTTCACGCGCCCCGAGTTCGAGACCCGCCGGCACACCGCGCGCGATCACCCGGCGCGCCGCACGGTCCGGGTCCCACACCGTGATCTGTGGCGGTGTCCTGGCCCCGGAACGGACGGCCACGATCCCGGGTGGCCCCCAGTCGATGCCGTGGTGCCAACCCTTCGCCACCTCGGTCACTTCGCCGCTGAGCGTGACCACCACCAATCGGGCGAACCCGTCCTCGTTCCGACACAGCGCGATCGCGTCACTCGTCGGCGACCACGCGAACGACCGCTGCCCGGGGCCCCATGCCGGCTCGGCGTGATCGTGCGCCTCCGCGAGGAGCGGCCGCGGATCCGAGCCGTCGGCCGCGGCCACGACGACGTTCCAATGGCCCGATTCGTCGGTCACGTACGCGAGGTGGCGCCCGTCGGGCGCGAACCGGGGCTGGCCGACCGCGGTCCCCTCGCCCCCGGCCACGACCGTCGCGCGGCCGGAGTCCCGCTCGGCGACGACGATGCGCGAGCCGGTCCAGGACATCGCGGTGAGGTCCCACTCGTGCCAGGCCACCAGACCGCCGTCGGGCGCCGCGGTCGGGTCCCACGCGAAGTCGGCGATCGACCATCGACGACCTCCGGGCCCGGCCGTCCCGGGCGGCTCACCGTCCCGCCACGTCACCTCGACGACGTCGAGGGCGTCCGGCCGCTCGGATGCGAACAGCAGTCCGCCCGACCAGGCTACGGGCGCCGCCGATTCGCCGTCGTGCCCGATGAGTCGACCCTGACCGCCGTCGACGCCGACGACCGCCAGTGCGCCGGCGGCGGTCACGACCGCGACCTGGGCGTCGTCGATCCAGCACCAGCCACCCCCGCGGTAGGCGCCGATCCGGCCGAGCTCGTGCTCGGCGGTCACCACCAGGGGCGGTCCGGAACCGTCGGCCGGTGCGATCACGAGGTCGCTGCGGCCGTCGATCGACTCGAGCCATCCGAGCCACGAGCCCGCCGGCGACCAGCGAGGCTCGGCCACGACCCTCGTGCGGGCCACCGCACGTGACGAAAGTCTCGATTCCACGGGCAGAACCTAGAGGCCGACGCCGAAGTGGACCGACTCGCCCGCCAGAACGGGAAAGCAATCTCCTCGCCGGGACGTTCCGGTGGGCCCTCATCTAGGCTGCTCGGTCTCATGGCGACCTCCCCCCGACTCCCCGAGTCGCTCCGCGTCGCCTGGCTGATCTACCGGGGCAACCCCCACTGTGGCGGCCAGGGCGTCTACACGAAATACATCGCCCGCGAGGCGATCGCGCTCGGCCACCACGTCGAGGTCCTGTCGGGCCCGCCGTACCCCGAGCTCGACGACCCGATGGGCCTGGTCAAGATCCCCAGCCTGGATCTCTACCCGACGGGCAACCCGTTCCGGGTGCCGTGGCCGTGGGAGTTCAAGGACCGCATCGACCTCGGCGAGTTCGGTCTGATGTGCACCGGCGTGTTCCCGGAACCGTGGGCGTTCACGATCCGGGCGCGCAAGTGGCTCCAACAGCACCGAGCCGATTTCGACCTCGTCCACGACAACCAGTCGTTCGGTTCCGGGTTGGCGGGAATGATGGACGACGGCTGGCCGGTGTGCGCGACGTTGCACCATCCCATCACCGTCGACCGCGACCTCGAACTCCAGCACACGACGAACGCGTTCCAACGGTTCAACCTCAAGCGCTGGTACGCGTTCCTCGACATGCAGATGAAGGTCGCCCGCCAGGTGCCGCGGCTCGTGACGGTGAGCGAGAACTCCCGCAAGGACATCATCGCCCAGATGCACGTGCGCGAGGAACAACTGCGCATCGTGCCCGTCGGCGTGGACCAGGACGTCTTCCGGCCGATGCCCGACGTCGAGCGCGTGCCCGGTCGTCTGCTCGTCACGACGTCGTCGGACCAACCGCTGAAGGGTCTCGTGCCGTTGCTCGAAGCCGTCGCCAAGGTGCGGACCGAGCGCGACCACGTGCACCTCGTCGTGATCGGCAAGCCGAAGGACGGCTCGAAGATTCCCGGCCTGCTGGACAAGCTCGGCCTGCGCGCGCACGTCGAGTTCGTCTCCGGCGTGGCGACCGAGCGCATCGTCGAGCTCTACGCCGAGTGCGAAGTCGCAGTGATTCCGTCGCTGTACGAAGGGTTTTCGCTGCCCGCGATCGAAGGGATGGCGTGCGGGACCCCGCTCGTCACCACGACCGGTGGGGCGTTGCCCGAGGTGACGGGCCCGTCGGGCGGCGCCGCGCTCACCGTGCCGCCGAACGATCCCGGCGCGTTGGCCGGCGCCATCGTCACGATGCTCGACGACCCGGAACTCCGGGCCCGGATCGGGGCCGCCGGTCGCGCCCGCGTGCTGGATCGCTTCACCTGGCGCAAGACCGCGCTCGGCATGATCGACAACTGGTACGAAACCTTGGACATGCACACAGAGGGGCAGTCGCTCGATGCTCACCGTTGACTTCGACCGACTGCGGCTCCAACCGGGTGACCGCCTGCTCGACATGGGATGCGGCGGTGGTCGGCACGCGTTCGCAGCGATGAAGCGCGGCGCGTCGGTCATCGCGCTCGACTACTCCGAGGCCGACCTCAAGGACGTGCGCGCCACCGTCGGTGCGATGCACGCGGCGAACGAGGTTCCGGCCACCCAACCGTGGTTGACGGTGAACGGCGACGCGCTGCGGCTGCCGTTCCCGGACAACTCGCTGGACCGGGTCGTGTGCTCGGAGGTCCTCGAACACATCTGGGACTACCGCGGCGCGATTCGCGAGCTGGTCCGGGTGCTGAAGCCGGGTGGGCGGATGGCAGTGACGGTCCCGACCCGTTGGCCCGAGCGCGTCAACTGGGCACTGGACTACGAGTACCACGACGCGCCCGGCGCCCACGTCCGCATCTTCCGTCAACACGAGTTGGAACAGGATCTCGAAGCCGCCGGCGTCTGGTTGCGCGGCTCCCATCATGCGCACGCGCTCCACTCGCCCTACTGGTGGATCCGCTGTGCGGGCGGCGTCGGCCAGCCTGACCGGGCCGTTGCCAAGCGGTACCACGACTTCCTCGTGTGGCAGCTCACCAAGAACCCGAAGTGGCTCGCCACGCTCGACCGGGCGTTGAACCCGATCATGGGCAAGAGCCTGGTCATCTACTCGCAGAAGGTCGACACCCCGTGACCGTCGCCGGGATCTTCGACGCCGACGCGCTCCGCCAGACGGCGGACGCGATCGCGTCGGTCCAGACCGCGGACGGCAACATCCCTTGGATTCCCGGGGGCAAGACCGACCCGTGGAACCTGGTCGAGGCCGCCATGGCCCTCGACGTCGGCGGGCGCCACGACGACGCGGTCCGGGCCTACGAGTGGTTGCGGGGCATGCAGCGGCCCGACGGCGGCTGGCACGCGTACTACATCGGCACCGAGGTCTCGGATCCGACGCTCGACACCAACGTCGCGTGCTATCTCGCCACCGGGGTCTGGCACCACTACCTCACCACCGGCGACACCGCGTTCCTCCGCAGCTTCTGGTCGACCGTCGAACGCACCATCGACTACGCGCTGCGGTACCAGACCAAGACCGGCGAGATCGCCTGGCGGGCGGACGACCCGGCCGACGGTGCGCTGCTCACCGGTTCGTCGTCGATCCACCACAGCCTGCGGTGCGCGATCGCGATCGCCGAACGGCTCGGCCACGAGCGCCCCGACTGGGAGCTCTCGGTGGGCGCGTTGGCGATCGCCCTGGCCCATCGGCCCGACCGGTTCCTCGACAAGTCGCGCTGGGCGATGGACTGGTACTACCCGATCCTCGGTGGCGTCCTGCGCGGCGAACCGGCCCAGGCCCGCATCGCCGCGTACTGGGACACGTTCGTGGTGCCGGGCCGCGGTGTGCGCTGCGTGTCGGACCAGCCGTGGGTCACCGCGGCCGAGACGTGTGAGTTGGTCATGGCCCTCGACGCCATCGGCGAGACCGAGCGCGCCCTCGACCTGTTCACCTGGGTGCAGTTCCTCCGCCACGACGACGGCTCGTACTGGTGCGGGATGAACTTCGACGACGAGCGATTCGACCAGCCGGGTGAATACTTCACGGCCGACCAACCGACGTGGAACTCCGCCGCCGTCGTCCTCGCGGCCCACGCGCTCGGCGGTGACGGCCCGACCGCGGGCCTCTTCCGCGGTGAGGGCCTGCCGGTCGGACTCTCGGCCGAGGAACTCCTCGAGGCCGGCGCCGACATCGACGCCGAACGCCGCTCGAACTAGGTCGACGTCTCGGTCCGATCGCTGACTCGCGCGCGGAGCAGCAGGGCTCCAGCGCTCAGTCCGGCGAATGCGCCTCCGGAGATACGAATCACATCGGTGGCCGAGCCGCGTCGGTCGACCACGACCCACGCGAGCGCGACCACCACCCCGACTGCGGTGGCACCCCACAGCAGCGCGGCCGTCGCCGTTGTGGCAGGGAATCGGGCAACCTGTGCCGCACGGCCAGCCATCCACCGCGCCCGTCCGTAGCGCCACAACAGCCAGACACAGCAAACCGTGCCGCCGATGTGACCGAGGTACTGGACGATGCGAAACACCGTCCAGCTCCGCCCGAGCCAATCGCCGGGGATCACGACGGTTCGGTACCAGGACACGTTGCGGGCGAACCATCCCCACTCGTGGGTGAAGTGGTCCAGGGCGACGTGCGACATCGCGCCGATCAACGCCCACCCGCTGCTGCGGATGAGTCCGAACCGATGCGTGGCGAGGCCTCGATAGTCCCGGAAGTGAAACGAACCACCATCCGGCAGATGGTCCGCGACCACCGGAGCGAGGAGTCGCACGACGACGCAGCTCGCGAGGAGCGTTGCCGGGACACAGAAAAGGGCGAGCGCAGGGAACGAATGAGCCCAGAGTGAGAAACGGGACCCGTTGAGTGCGTAGGCGAAATCCGGCGCCATCGATCCAATCACGAGCGCGACACCGTCGGTCGCGTTCGGCCACCGGCGGGCAACCGGGAGCACCGGTGCCTGGTGGGCAAAGAACGTCGCCGGAATGGGGATGACGCTACCCGCTGCGGAGGTGGAGGACGTCTCGAGTGCGGCGTCGCGACATTTCGGTGACGGCGGAGGCGACCGCTGACTACCGTTCGCGGTGATGTCCGAGCTGATGTGGGGATTGGTCGGCGCGCTCGACCTCCTCGTGCTCGCCCTCCTGTTGAACATCTCGTGGTTCGCGTGGCTGGCCGTCTTCCACGACGGGTCGCCGGTCGTGCTGACCGCGGCGTGGATCCCGCTGATCTACGGGATCGCCACCGGCCATTGGGCCATCGCGGTCGCCGCGAGCATGATCGTGGGCATTCACCTCGGTCTCGTCGTCCCGCGCCTGATCAAGGCACCGCTGCCGACGTGGGTCGGGCACCTGCCGCGCGCCCGCATCGCGGTGGCGAACGTGTACCTCGACAACGCGACGCCGGACCACGCGGCGGCGCAGCTGGTCGCCACGGACGCCGAGGTCATCGTGGTGACCGAGCGCACCGATCGGTTCATGGCCGAGTTCGCCGCCGCGGACGTCGACGGCCGGTACCCGACCACGATCGACAAGCCCTCCGAACGGGCCGACTATGCGCTGGCGATCGTGGCCCGCGTGCCGCTCCTCGACGGCTCGCGCGTCGTCGACCTCGGCAGCATGCGGATCGTGCGGGCGGTCATCGCCTCGGGTGACCAGTCGCTGACCATCGTCGGTGTCCACCTCGCCGCGTTGACCGACCGGCACGGGTTCGGAGTGTGGCGCACCGAGACCAAGGACCTGACCGACTACCTCGCCACGCTGTCGCCGCCGTTCGTCGTCGTCGGTGATTTCAACGCGACCCGATTCCGACCCGCCTTCGGTCAACTCCGTCGGTCGCTCCAGCTCACCGAGGCCCACGATGCCACCGGTCGCGGACTGAGCCGCTCCTTGAAACCCGCGGCCCGCGGGGTCCTGGGCCGGTTCCCGGCGTTCGCCCGGGTGGACCATGCGCTGCTGAGTCGCGGGGTGCACGCGATCGAGGTCACGAACCTGCCCCCGGCGGGCAGCGACCATCACCCGTTCGTGGTCACCGTCGCGGTCGAACCCGCGTCGATCAGCGACGCAACGTCCGCAACGATCCCGTCGTCGCCAACGGACTGAACCCATCGGCGACGGCCCGCTGCCACACGTGGAACGGTGCTTGCCCGCCATCTTCGGGGCGCTCGAAGACGTCGTGGATCGCGAGGACCCCACCGGCGACCACGTGACCCGCCCAGGTCGAGTAGTCGGCCATCGCCACGTCCTCGGCGTGCCCGCCGTCGATGAAGAGGAACCCCACGGGGTTCGCCCAGTACCGACCGACCGTCGGTGAATCCCCGAGCACGCCCACCACGACCGCCTCCAGCCCGGCGGCCTCGATCGTGCGCCGGAAGAACGGCAGGGTGTCCATCCGGCCGGTCCGCGGATCGACGACCTCCGGATCGTGGTGCTCCCAGTCGGACTGGTTCTCCTCCGAGCCGCGATGGTGGTCGACCGTGAACAGCACCGTGCCGCGCTCGCGGGCGGCGGCACCGAGGTAGACCCCGGACTTCCCGCAGTACGAGCCGATCTCCAGCAAGGGTCCGACGCGGCCGCCGTCGCACCCGGCGGCGTGGAGCGCCAGGCCCTCGTCGTCGGGCATGAAGCCCTTCGCGGCGCGCGCGACCGCCAGTTCGTGCTCGGTGAGTGCCATCAGATGACCGGCACCTCGCGATGACGACCGAACACCTCGGCCATGGCATCCATGGTCTCCCCCACGGTCGCGTGGGCCCGGACCGCGTCGAGCAGCGCGGGCATGAGGTTGACCTCCGGGTCGGCGGCGTCGGACCGCAGGCGAGCGAGGGCGACATCCACCGCCCCGGCGTCTCGGTCCGCCTTCACCGCGGCCAATCGCTTGAGTTGCTCCTCTTCGCACTCTCGTCCGATCTCGAGAATGTCCGGCGGGGGTTCGTCGTTCCCTTCGAGGAAATCGGTGACGCCCACCATGGTGTGGCGACCGTCGTTGAGTTTGCGTTCGATGTCGTAGGCCGCCTGCGCGATCTCTCCCTGGTAGTAGCCCTGCTCGATCCCGACGATCGCACCCTCGAGCATCGAGCCCCCGCCCAACTGCTCGACGTGGGCGAAGATCGCCTCGGCCTGGCGTTCCAGCTCGTCGGTGAGCTCCTCGAGGTACCACGAGCCGCCCAGAGGATCGGCGACGTTGGTGACCCGGGTCTCGTGCGCGATGACCTGCTGGGTGCGCAGCGCCAACCGGGCCGCCTTCTCCGTCGGCAGCGCCAGGGCCTCGTCGAACGAGTTGGTGTGCAGGCTCTGGGTCCCGCCGAGCACGCCCGCGAGGGCTTCGATGGCGGTGCGCACCAGGTTCACCTCGGGCTGTTGCGCCGTGAGCGACACGCCCGCGGTCTGGGTGTGGAACCGCAACTGCATCGACCGTTCGTTCGTCGCGCCGTAGCGGTCGCGCATCCACCGGGCCCAGATCCGCCGGGCGGCGCGGTACTTGGCGATCTCCTCGAAGAAGTCGATGTGGGCGTTGAAGAAGAACGAGAGCCGC
>CAZJBJ010000117.1:0-12735 GCA_964544295.1 uncultured Bifidobacteriaceae bacterium | reverse complement strand
GCAATACGTGGAGGGGATTACAAGTTGGGGAAAATTGCATAGGGTATAGGGTGAGACGCGCTGCTCGCGGCGGACGTCGACGGCGTGCTCGTCGAACGCATGAACGCGACGGTCGACGGTGAGTTCCAGAAGTACGCCACCGAATCCGGCGCCTACATCCGCGAGCACTTCTTCGGGCCCGACCCGCGGCTGCGCAAGATGGTCGAACACCTGAGCGATGAGGATCTCGAGCGGCTGCCGCGTGGCGGCCACGACTACCGCAAGCTCTACGCGGCGTACGAGATGGCGGTCGAGCACCGGGGCAGTCCGACGGTCATCCTCACCAAGACCATCAAGGGGTGGACGCTCGGGTCCGGCGTCGAGGCCCGGAACGCGACCCACAGCATCAAGAAGCTGACCAGTGCCGAGATGCGAGCGTTCCGCGACCGTCTGCACCTCGACGTCGCGGACGAGGACCTCACCGAAATTCCCCCGTACCTCCATCCGGGCGAGCACTCGGCCGAGATCGAGTATCTGCGATCCCGCCGGCAGCGGCTGAACGGATCGCTCCCCCGACGGCGGGCGGCGGCGCCGGCGATCCCGGCGCCGGCCGAGGCGACGTTCACCGAACTCGTGGCGGGGACGGGGGAGAAGCTCAAGGCGTCGACGACGACGGCGTTCGCCCGGCTCCTGCGCAAGCTGCTCGCCGATCCGAACGTCGGGCCCCGGGTGGTGCCGATCGTGCCCGACGAGGCTCGAACCTTCGGCCTCGACGCCCTGTTCTCCGACATCAAGATCTACGCGCCGGGCGGGCAGCAGTACGAGCCGGTCGACGCCGGACTCCTGCTCTCGTACCGGGAGGCGCAGGAGGGTCGGATCCTGGAGGAGGGCATCACCGAGGCCGGTTCGATGGCGTCGTTCACCGCCGCGGGAACGGCCTACGCGACCTGGTCCCAACCGCTGGTGCCGTTCTTCATCTTCTATTCGATGTTCGGCTTCCAACGGGTCGGCGACCTGATCTGGTCGTTCGGCGATCAGCGGGGGAGAGGGTTCCTCCTCGGCGCCACGGCCGGGCGGACGACGCTCACCGGCGAGGGTCTCCAGCACTGCGACGGCCAGAGCCAGCTGTTGGCGAGTGCGGTGCCGAACTGCCGGTCCTACGACCCGGCGTTCGCGTACGAGCTCGCGGTGATCATCGAGGACGGCCTCACCCGCATGTACGGCCCGGACCCCGAGGACTGCTTCTACTACCTGACGCTCTACAACGAGAACATTTCCATGCCGCCGATGCCCGACGGCTGCGCCGACGGCATCGTGCGAGGTCTGTACCGCTACCGCGCCGCGCCGGCCGAGGGACACGCGGCGCAGATCTTCGCGAGCGGGATGATGATGAGCGCGGCGTTGGATGCACAGTCGATCCTGGCCGACCGGTACGGCGTCGCAGCCGACGTGTGGAGCGCGACGAGTTACAAGCTGCTCCGCGAGGACGCGCTCGACTGTGAACGCTGGAATCGTCTCCACCCCGAGGCCGCGCCGCGCGTCTCGTATCTCGACGAGCAGTTGGCCGGACACGCGGGGCCGATCGTCGCGGTCACGGACTACACGTCGCTCGTGCCCGATCAGATCAGCCGGTTCGTCCCCGGATCGTTCACCGCGTTGGGCCCGGACGGGTTCGGCCTGTCGGACACCCGGGCGGCGCTGCGCACCCACTTCGAGGTCGACGCGCCCCACATCGTGATCGCGTTGTTGGATCGGCTGGCGCGCGAAGGCACCGTGTCGAGCAGTGTCGTCACGGAAGCGATCACGGAGTTGGAGATCGATCCGAACCGGATGCCGCCCCGGGAGGCGTGAAACAGGCGGGGGACTCCGAGGAGTCCGAGGTCTCGACCGGGCGGCTCAGGCGCCGCGGCGGTTGTATTCCTCGTCCGGGTCCCAGGGCTCCTTGGCCGCGCCGTCGTCACCGTCGTCCTCGAGATAGACGATGCCGGCGTGATCGTCGTCCACGTCGGCAAGGGTTCCGCTTCCCTCACGGAACATGCCATCGTCGAAGCCCTGCTTCAGCTCACGGGCTTCACGGAAGCGACGTGCTCGTCCTTTTCTGGCCACGTTTCACCTACCCCCGACAGGTCGATCGGGCATTCAGCGGACGTTGATTATCTCGCATCCGAGCCGCGCGTGTGGAACCCCGGTCGTCAAGACTCTGTCGAGACGCCACTGGCGCTGTGCTGGAAGGCCCGATTGCCGTAGTGATCGAGGTGCAGGACCTCGCCGACGGGCTTCCGGGTCGTAGGACCATACCCTCCGCGCACGGGCCACCCGAGCGGAATCACCGCACACGGGGTGATCGACGCCGGTAGCCCGAGGGTGCGGCGCACCATCGTGCGGCTCCAGAGGGGCAGCGTGGTCAGGGTGGCGCCGAGGCCGAGGCCCCGGGCGGCGAGCAACAGGTTCTGCACCGCGGGGTAGATCGATGCGTAGAACGACGCCCGGCCGAACGCGATCGGGCCCGGTCGGCCGTGGAGGCAGGCGACGACGATGACGGGCGAGTTCTCGAAGTGGTCGGCCTGCCATTGGACGGCCGCCAGCATCCGGGCGGCCTGGAGATCGCCCCGGGCCCGGGTGCTCGCGAACCGGCGGTACACCGAATATGCCTGCCGGTTCAGCCGGGCCAGCTGGTGTTTCACGTCGCCGTCGCGCACGGCGACGAACTCCCAGTTCTGACCGTTGCTGCCGGTCGGGGCCTTCAGCGCGAGCTCGATGATCGTGGTCAGCGTCTCGTCGTCGACCGGATCGGTGCGCAATCGACGCACCGCGCGCTGGGTGCGCATCGCTTCGGCCAACGGCATCTCGAGCCCACTGGCCACGTCCTGGAAATCCGGCATCTCGTCCCCCTCGAAGAGACCGGAGAGCGTACCGGCCCCGATCGGCTCTCGGAGTCGTCGCCCGCTCCACTATCCTCGCCCACGCTCGGGCGATTGGCTCAGACGGTTAGAGCGCTGCCTTCACACGGCAGAGGTCGGGGGTTCGAGTCCCTCATCGCCCACCCGTTGTCAGAATGGCAGCGTTTGGCCTGGCCAGATGCCCTTTCGCATGACCGATCGCTCGGGCAGGTTCGTCGTCTCTATCAAACCCTTCCCGGATTCGAGATCGCCAGTCTGGCGACGTCACCCACGAACCGATTCGAACGGCTCAGTACGCTATCGAGATGGCGACCACCGTCCCGGCCGTCCACGGCCGCATCAACGACCTCGACAGTCACCTGCAGGTGCCCATCTCTCATTGGGGCGAGGTGTTCGGCGACGCCACCGCCCGCTTCGGCGCGCGTTTCGCTGGCATTCCGCTCTTCGACGCCACCGATCAACCCGAGTTGACCGCGGAGTCCGTGTGGCACACGAAGGGCACTGCGGCCCCAGGTGCATCAACCCCTGAGGGCCGCCTGGCCGCCATGGACGTGATGGGGATCGAGCGCCAGCTCATCTTCCCCCAGGTGGTGCTGGCCCTGCCTGCGTGGTCGGACCACCCGAGCGCCGAGACGGTGCTGCGCGAATACAACGACGCCGTGCTCCGCTGGACCGCGGCAGGCGACGGCCGCCTACGCCCCACGGCACTGCTCAACCTCACCACGATCGAAGGCGCCGTCGCCGAAGCCGAGCGGGTCGTTTCGGGTGGCGCCCGCGCTGTGTTCATCCAGGACGGCATCCCTCCCGGCGGCCGCTCTCCGGCCGCGCCCGAGGTCGATCCGCTGTGGGCCCTGCTGGCGGATGCCGACATCCCCGTCACGTTGCACATCGGTGGCCAGCAGGGCTTCTTCGGCAGCGACGCCTGGGAGGACGCCGACCTCCTCCGACCGGGCACCTTCTCGACCGGTGAGCCCGTCGGCCCACACATGCTGGCCACGATGCACCTCGCCGCCCAAAACTACTTGGCTGCCTTGCTCTACGGTGGCGTGTTCGACCGGCACCCCGACCTGCGCGTCGGCGTGATTGAGCTTGGCGCCATGTGGGTCGGCCCGTTCGTCGACCTCCTCGAAGACCGCCTTCAGGTTTCCCGTCGCCTACGCGACACCCTGGCGCGCCGCCCGCGCGAGGTTTTCGTCGACCAGATCCGCGTCACGCCCTTCTTCTGGGAGCGGACCGCCCGCCAGATCGAGCGCTACGGCATGCCTGAGATCTAAGCGTTCTCCACCGACTTCCCCCACCCCGAGGGGGGCACCGACCCGATCGGCCGCATGGCTGCCGACATCGAGCCTCTCGGGGACAGCGCGGTCGAGGCCTTCTTCGTCCGGAACGCCGAACTCCTGCTCCCCGCCTGAGCCCCGACCTCTTCGTTGGCAAGGCTCTGTGGGTTCAAACTCGCATTGAAGCATGAGGGGCGACGACCGCGAGCGACGCGCCCCGCGCGGACCGTCCCGCGGCCCGCGCCGACGCGTGGTCATCTTGCGGAGGACGCGCCGTCGCGAACCGCAGGGAAGCGTGGCTGGTCACGTTGGTTCCAAGCCTTCAGCGACCAGGGCGGCGCAGCGGTCGGCGTCGTCGTACCAGGCGAAGAGGCCACCGGGGGTCGTGACGAAACGAGCGGTCGGGATCTTGTCGACGCTCGGCTTGCCGGCGGCCGGCGCGAGGAACTGGTCGTCTTCGCCCCACACGAACAGCAGCGGCACCCTGAAGCTGGCCAGCTCGGCGTCGCTGAGGACGAGCTCGGGACGGGCGGTGCGACCAACGAAGAGGCGCCGCAACAGCGATCGGTACGACGCGGCTTGGCCCGGCACGCGCATCGACAGCAGGTGAAGGTCGACGATGTCGTCCGGCAGCGACCGCGCCGTGTCGGCGTTGACCGTGGGCCGAAGACCCATGCGGACGACGAACCGGGGCATCGGCAGCCGCCCCATCCCGGACGCGACGCGACCGAGCACCGGCGCGGTGAACACGCCCATCCCGAAGTCGCCACGTGCGCCGGCGATCGCACCCCCCGGGAGGCCGACCAGCACGGCCCGCGCGACCCGCGTCGGCCGGTCGAGCGCGAACCACAGCGAGAACATCCCGCCGAGGGCGTTGCCCACGAGCGTGACCTGCTCGATGCCGAGCCCGTCGAGCACCCCGGTGATGATGTCGACGGCCTGCTCCCTGATCGGGGCGCCCTGCCAGAGATATGGCGGGGAGAGGCCGTGCCCGGGAAGATCGATGAGCAGGAGCCGATGTCCGGGGAGGCGGCCGGCGAGCGGTGCCATCGCGATGCCGGGGGCGGAGATGCCGTTGATGAACAGCACCGGGTCGCCGATGCCCGACTCGAGGACACGGACCCGCACGGCCGGCGACCCGATGTCGACCCATCGTTCCTGCACGTCGAGCTCATTTGCCGCGGCGACGCGCCCCTCGACCTCCCGGAACCTGGTCTCCACCCCGCTCACGAGCGCGAACCTACGTCGCGCGACGGTCCGTCGTCTTGCATCGCAGGTCTCACGATCGCGACGGGCACTCGTGGAGTCAGTCGAGGAGGAACGACCGAGTTCGAGATACGCACGTGTCCAGCTCGTCGAGCCAGGGCGCGTGTTCGCCCCCGGGAACGATCACGAGTTCCGCGTTCGGCAGCCGGGGCGCGAAGCCGCAAGCCACCTCGGCACCGCCGTTCGGGTCGTGCTCACCCCAGAGGAAGAGGACCGGCATCGTGACCTTGGCGAGCAGGTCGTCCGTGAAGAGCACGTCGACGTTCTGACCACGGATCGGCGTGAAGACGTCGGGCGAGGAACGGACATCGTTGGCGAGCGTGTCGGTGTCGTTCAGAAGGGCGTGTGCCCAGTCGAGCATGTGCTCGTCGAAGGCCCCCGAGTCAATGGCGCGGCCGAGTCCGAACTGGCGGAGCGCTCGCTTCACCATTCCTCTGGTCATCGGCAATCGAGTCATCATCAGCTGAAGGCCGGGGACCGCCCCCATCCGGGCCATGAGTGGTGCGCCGTCGCTGGGTGCGCCGATCGGCCAGCTGTACTCGACGATCCTGGTGACCCGTTCGGGAGCTGCTGCGGCCCCGCGGAACGCGAAGAAGCCACCGTAGGAAGTCGCTCCGACTGCCGCAGCGTCGAGCGCGAGGGCGTCGAGCAGTTCACGGAGGAGACGGTCGGCGTATGCCTCGACGCTGCGAAGATCGCGAAGCGGTCCGCCCACGATGGGATCGGACAACCCGCATCCGGGCCGGTCCACCAGCAGGCACCGAACACCTTCGAGGGCGGCCGCGAGTGTGGCCCAGCTGGCTCCGGCGATGGACCCGCCGTGGATGAGAACGAACGGAGTCCCTTCACCGACCTCCTGTACCCGCACCTGTCCACCCGAGGCCAGCGTCACGCGCCGCTCCCTCGGTACGACTCCGACGTGGTCCCAGAGTCGGCGCTCAGCATCAAGAAATCGCCCCACGCCCTTCGCCATCTGGCAATCACTAGCACCCACGACCCACGTCGGCAGCGAAACGATGCTCAGCCGGCCCCAGGGTTCGACGGGGAATCTCCCGGGTCGAAACGCTGGTGCCGGCTCATGCATGTATGTGCTGTCACCCGGCGCCCATCCTCGGTCGTCTGTACCAGTGAACGATCGAGCGAACGAAAGGCAGACCAGTGCGACGAGCCATCAGCCTCATCATCGTCACCGCCGGACTCCTCGGCGCGACCGTCGGATGCTCCAGCGCCGACGACAAGAGTGCCGGAGAGGCATGGTGCGACAAGATCATCGACGTCGACCGCCGCGCGAGTACGCCCCCCTCCGACGAATCCGAACAGGCCGCGTACGCCGCGGCTGTCATCAAGGACATCCGTACGATCATTCGCACTGCGCCCGACGACATCGCGGCCGACACCAACGAGGTTGGGAGGGCTGCAATCAAGCAGATGAGCCCCGGTCCTGGTCCCGACGAGCCGAGCACCGCGGCTCGAGCCCGGCTGCGTCGGTACGTGCGCGAGAACTGCAACGGCTACGACATCAACGCCTAGTGACGCAGTGGACGGGAGTCGCACGGGTCATTCACGATGGGGTTCATGAAGCCGTTCCCCATTCTGCCGTTCGGCACGGGTCCGCGGGCCTACGGTCATACGGGACTGGGCGGCTCGTTCGGCTTCGCCGACCCTGATGGCGGACTCGGGTATGCCGACGCGATGAACCACGGCGGCTACAGCCTCCCCGCCGACCCGCGGGAGATCGCGGTGCGCGACGCATTCCACCCTTGACCGTTCCGTCCTTTCGGGGTGAAGATCCCGGTTCGGGGAGCGAGAGGGTGGAGCGGTCCGTTGATGGCGTGGGCTCGACGATTGGCCATGCCTGTGGTCATCGCAATCGTCGCGTCCGGGTGCTGGACCCAGTACCGCGGGGACGTCGGCCACAGCGCGAGCCAGCCGTTCGAGGTGGGCATCGACCGGTCCGACGTCTCGACACTTGGCCCGGCATGGGTCGGACAAACCGGTAGTCGCGTGGAACACGCGGCCGCGTTCGGGAACGGCTCGGCCTTCGTGGTGGCAAATGACGGAACGCTGTCGGCGTTCGACGCGGCGGGTCTCACCGGCTGCTCGGGGACACCACGCCGATGCGCGCCACTGTGGACGGCCAGCGTGAGCGATCGATTCCAGAGCACACCGGCGGTGACGAACGGTGTCGTGTACGCCCAGGCTCTCGACGCGGTCTACGCGTACGACGCGAATGGAACGATCGGGTGCGGTGGCACGCCGCGCACCTGTGCGCCATTGTGGCGCACGACCAGCATCGGATACGCCCGGTCGGCGGCGACCGTGTCGGGTGGGATGCTGTTCGCGACCGGCGGCCGTGGTCTGTCCGCCTTCGACGCGACCGGTGTGCGCGGCTGTGGTGGGACGCCCCGAATGTGCGCGCCACTCTGGACGAGTACCGGGTTCGATCCGGCCGGTGACGCGGCGCCCGCGATCGCCGACGGGCGGATCTACGTCAGTGACGGTGACGAGCTGTTGGTGTTCGACGAGGACGGGACCCTCGGGTGTTCCGGTGACCCTGCGGTGTGCGCGCCGCTGTGGAGCGCCGGTGGCGCGCAGGCATCACCGGCTGTCGTCGACGGGGTGGTGTACCTCGCCGGCGGACCGCATGGCCTGAGTGCGGTCGACGCGGCCGGGATCACGAATTGTTCGGGGAGTCCGCGCCGATGTCAGCCGCTCTGGACCACGACCCTCGACACGATTGCAGCGGCGGACCGTGCCGCACCGGCGGTGGCGGCTGGGGTCGCGTATCTGGTCGTCGACGACACCCTGGTCGCGTTCGATGCGCACGGCCGGACCGGGTGTGGTGGATCGCCGCGCGCGTGTGCACCGTTGTGGTCGACCGAGACCGGCGTGAATGACGCAGGACCGATCACCGGCGCGCCCACGGTGGCGAACGGTGTGGTCTACAGCGACGATGGTCGCCGGGCCGTCGCGCTCGCGGCCGACGGGAGAGCGAACTGCGCGTCGCAACCCGTGACCTGCGACCTGCTGTGGTTCAGCCGACCGGGACCGACGCACGTGGTCGCGCCGGTGGTCGTCGCCGGATCGCTCTTCACCGGTTCCGACGGCGGCCTGGCCGTCTTCCGGCCGGGAACCGCGACCGCGGCACCCACGATCTCCGGTGTCGGTCGCGCGGCGCGCGGCCGGACGACGCTGATCGACGTGACGGGGACCGGATTCACGTCGGGGATCACCGTGACCACGACGATCCCCGGAGCGGTGGTCGGCCCACCGGCGCAGGTGACGACCAGCCACTTCACGGTCGCGGTCACCGTTCCGGCGTCGACTCCCAACGGCACCTTCGCGCTCAGGGTCACACAGGCCGACGGCCGGCGCGCCAGCACGAGCGTCACCTTCGACACGGCATCGGCGGCCGACGTTCGATCCCGCGGTGGCATCTCGGGCGATCCGATCCTGTTGTTCGAGAACCCACCCGAACGTGATGCCGACCTGGACGCGATCGCCGGACTGGGCGGGGAGTGGCTCAACCTCGATGTCGTCTGGCACTGGATCCAGCGCGACGGACCGGACCTGACCGACTGGAGCACCCTCGACCGCGTGGTCCTGGCCGCGCACGACCGGGGCCTCCGGATCCTCGGGACCGTCGCGTACAGCCCGGTGTGGGCATTCGGCCCCGACTGCCCCGCGATCGCCGTCGCCGACGGACACTGCCTCCCTGCCGACCTGAACGCCTACGCCCACTTCATCGGGCTGGCGGCAGCTCGGTACGGGACCCGATCGGACGTGACGGTCGACGGCCGTCCGCTTCGGGGCACGATCACCCATTGGCAGGTCTGGAACGAACCCAACATCGAGGAGTTCAGCCGCCCCGGCGCCGACCCGGTCCGGTACACGGACATGCTGCGTCGTTCGTTCTTCGCGGTCCGGGCGGAGGATCCGACCGCGTTCGTCCTGACCGGTTCGACCGCGCCGGCGCCCGATGCCGCGGACGGGACCAGCTATCTGCCGGCAACCTGGATCCGTCGGCTGTACGAGCACGGTGCGCGGGGTGCCTTCGACGGCGTCGGCCATCACCCGTGGTCGTTCCCGACCAATCCGCTCGACGCCCAACCCTGGAACGCGTTCGGCCAGACCATGAGCATGTACGGCGTCATGATCGAGTTCGGCGACGGTGATCTCCGGATCTGGGGGACCGAGATGGGAGCGCCGACGGGCACGAGCGTGTGGGCGCTGTCCGAAGCCGATCAGGCGAAGTGGATCCGTGACTACTACACCGGGTGGAACACGAACTTCGCGGCGTTCACCGGGCCGATGATGTTGAAGTCGCTCCGGGATCTGTCGGCGGATCCGGGGAGTGTCTGGGAGAACACCGGCGTGCTCCGATTCGATCGGACGCCGAAGCCCGCGTTCTGGACGTTCCTCGACATCCTCGCGAACGGTGTCGGCTAGTCCGCGAGGACGCGGATCTCCCCGCAATCTCACCGGATTTGGGGGGAGGGGCGCGTCGGAGACGCCCATATCGGCCGGTAGACTCGTGGTCTTTGTCGGCACCTCGTGCACCTCGTGCACCATGATCCACCCGGAAGGGACGTCCGAATGCCCCGAGGCCCGCGTTCCCGCTCACTCGTCGCGCTCCTTGCAACGGGTGGGATGTGTACGGCGATCCTCACCGGCCTCGGCGTGGCCCCGGCGCAGGCGGTCCCGTCGCCGGATCAGGCCCTCGATGCCTTCGGTACCGCCCAGGCTCCGGCACCGCTGAGTGCCGCCGCGGCCAGGACGCCCGCCGACGACCGGATCCTCGTCACCGTGGACCCGGGCCAGGGCACGGCACTTGCCGCCGCGGTCACCGAAGCGGGCGGCGCACCCATCGAGACGGCGGCGGGGGACACGCTGATTCTGGATCCCGCGCCGGGAACCTCCGTGGACACGGCGGCGCTGGACGCGATCCCGGGGGTCCGGGCGGTCGAGGCCAACATGCGCGTGCGCGCCTTCGCCGCGCCGCACGATCCGTACTACCCGGATCAGTACGGCCTGTTCAACAACCAACCGGCCGGCATCCGCGCCGAGTCCGCATGGAACGGCTCGACCGGATCGCGCGAGGTCGTCGTCGGGGTGCTCGACACGGGCATCCAGTCCACCCACCCGGACCTGGCTGCGAACGTGTGGAGCAACCGCACCGGCATCGGCGGGTGCCCCTACGGGTCACACGGCTGGGACGCGACGTCCGGATCGACCGACATGAACGCCCGCTGCAACCCGCAGGATCTTCGTGGCCACGGCACGCTGGTGGCCGGCATCCTCGGCGCCGTCGGCAACGACGGAGTGGGCATCACCGGCGTGGCGCAGAGGGTCTCGATGATGAGCCTCAAGATGCTGGACACCAATGGCGAAGGTTCGGTCGCCGACGCCGTCGAGGCGATGGACTGGGGGCTGGCCGCCAAGGCCGCCGGGGTGAACCTGCGCGTCTTCCAGGCTTCCTGGGGTGGGTACAACCCGGCCCCGTCCGAACAGCTGGCACTGCACGCGGCGATTCAGCGAGCCGAGAGCGCCGGGGTGCTGTTCGTGACCGCCGCCGGCAACGGGGACATCGCCAACGTCCCCTACGACCTGGATCAGCCCGGTAACGACGTCCTGCCCTGTGAGGACTCGAGCGCCGCGGTCGTCTGCGTCGGGGCGACGACCAACACCGGCAACCTCGCGTCCTATTCGAACTTCGGTGCCACGGCGGTCGACCTGGCCGCACCGGGTTCCGACATCCTGTCGACGATTCCCGCCAACGTGGACGAGAACTGCGGCCTCGGCTCGACGTATTGCTTCTATCGCGGCACGTCCATGGCAACGCCGATGGTCTCGGGCGGAGCCGTCGACATCCTGGCGGCGGAACCGGGTCTCACCATGAGTCAGCTGAAGGCGCGGATCCTCGGATCCGTAGCGACCTCCTCGGCCCTCACCGGCAAGTTCGTCACGAACGGCCGGTTCGATCTCTGTAAGGCGATGCCGAACTGCGACGGCCGCCCGATGGTGCCGCCGACCGCGCCCACCGCGGTGTCGGCGGTCGTCCGTTCGGGAGCGGTCGACCTTCGCTTCCAGAAGCCGGACTCGAACGGCAACTCGTTCACGATCTCGGGCTATGACGTTTCCGGCCCGGGTGGCACGGTGAGCCTGCCGCTGTCGGCGACCAGCCACACCATCACCGGCCTGGCGAACAACACGAACGCCACGGTGCAGATCCGGGCCTTCGGCAGCGGCGGGAACGGTCCGTGGGTCACCAAGACGATCCGTCCGCATCCCGGCGCCTACACCGCGCTGCCGCGGGGCACGGTCAACCGGTATGCCACCGGTGGCGGTTACCCGTCCGACGTGATCGGCGCGCCGAGCTTCCCGTTCGACATCGCCCGCGGCATCGCCATCCTTCCGGAGGGCACCGGCGGCTACGAGGTGGACGGCTTCGGCGGGATCCACCCGTTCCGCATCGGGAGCACGAGTCCGACGCCCCCGCAGATCACCGGCACCCCGTACTGGCCCGGTTGGGACATCATCCGGGGCATCGCACTGTCGCCGCAGGGCGGCGGATATCTCGTCGACGGGTACGGTGGCACCCACCCCTTCGGGTTCGGCGCCGGTGAACCGCCGGGCCGGGTTTCGGGACCGCCGTACTATCCGGGTTCGGATCTCATGCGCGGCATCACCGTGAACCCCACCGGGGACGGCGGCTACCTGGTCGACGCGTACGGCGGCACGCACTCGATGAGCATCGGGGGCAGCGCCCCGATGCCGAGGGCGACGGGCGCCGGCTACTGGCCCGGGTGGAACATCATCCGGGGCATCACGCTCATTCCGGGCACCGGCGGCGGCTATCTGGTCGACGCCTTCGGCGGTACGCACCCCTTCGCGGCGACCGGGAGCAAGCCCGCGGGGCCCACCGCCGGGCCGTATTCGCCACCGCTGGACCTGGCCCGGGGAATCTCCACCTGACCGCCGAGTAAGCTGGAGCACCCCCGACGCCGCGCGAGAGGTTCTCCATGGTCAGCCCCGAGGTCATCCGCGCGACCGTGGACGCCTACGTCGACGCCTATGCGCAGAACGATCGTTCGGCGTTCCTCGCCCTCTGGGCCGAGGACGGCGTGCTCGAGGACCCGGTGGGCACTCCTGCGCATCAGGGGAAGGAGGCGCTGGCCGCCTTCTGGGACGGGGCCCGAGAGCTGGCGGACCGAATCATCCTCAAACCCCAGAGTGTGATCGTGGCCGGCTCGGAGGCCGCGATGGTGTTCGAGATCACCGCCCACATCGGTGACGGGGGCATGGTGCTGCAC
>CAZJBJ010000116.1:0-12821 GCA_964544295.1 uncultured Bifidobacteriaceae bacterium | reverse complement strand
CCGGACGTTCAGGAAGCAACGTGCCCTCGCTCGGCACGACGAGGGAGGAGAGCGTGTCGGTGGCCACCGCGTACAACTGTTCGGCCAACACCTCGGTCGGCGCCATCAGCGCGCCCTGGTAGCCGCCCTGCACGGCGATCAGGAGCGCGGTGATCGCGACCAACGTCTTGCCCGAACCGACCTCACCCTGGAGGAGGCGATGCATGGGGACCGGGCTCGCCATGTCGGCGGTGATGGCGTCGATCGCCGCGTGCTGGTCGCCGGTCAACTCGAACGGCAACGCGTCGAGGAACCGGCCGACGAGGGCACCGTCCACGTCGTGCGCGATGCCGGAGGCCTGCGCTTCGAGGGCGCGCTTGCGGGCCACGAGCCCCACCTGCATGCGCAGGAACTCGTCGAAGCGCAGCCGTCGCTGGGCCTTGGCCGCGTCACGACCCGACGCGGGCGCGTGGATGTCGTGATAGGCGGTGGTGCGGTCGATCAGTTTCAGCTCGGTGAGAATTCCGGCGGGCAGGGTCTCCGCGATCTCGCCGACCCACTCCAGCGTGCGGGCGACCACGGGTTGGATCTCCCACGAGGACACGTCGGCCTTGCCGGACTGGGGATAGATCGGCATCACGACGCCGGTCTTGGTGTCGCCGGCGCGGCCGAGCACGTCGACGATCGGGTTCGTGAGCTGGCGCTTGCCCCGGTACACCTCGAGCTTGCCGTAGAGCGCGAGCTCGGTGCCGGGAGGCAGCTGCTTCTCCCGCCACGGCTGGTTGAAGAACACGAGGTTCAACAGACCGCTCGAATCCTCCACCACCGCTTCGACCATCTTCTTGCGGTTGCGGGTGACGCGGGCCGACACCCGGCGCACCTCGGCGATGATCGTCGCCTCCTCCCCCACTTCCAGGTCGGCGATCTCGGCCTGGCGGGTGCGGTCGTGGTAGCGGCGCGGGTAGTGGCCGAGCAGGTCGAGCACGCTCTCGATCGGCGGCGACATGGCCGCCAGCTTGTCGAGCATCCGCGCCGGGATCCCCGGGACGTCGCCCAGTGGCGTGCCACCGAGCGATCGCAGGGTGCGCGGGCTCATGACTCGGAGCTATTCCACGCCGATGAGGAAGGGGTAGAGCGGCTGGCCGCCGTCGTGCACCTCGATCTCGATGCCCGGGTGCCGCAACGCGAGGTGCTCGCGCACGCGTTGCGTGTCGGCGCTGCGGGCGTCGCTGCCGACGAGGACGGTCACGATCTCGGAGTCCTCGGTCACGAGCGAATCCAGCAACGCGAACGCGGCGTCGGCGGCCGAGGTGGTCGCCACGCAGATCCCCTCGCGGTTGATCGCGATCCAGTCACCCTTGCGGATCGGTCCGCACTCGGCCACGGTGTCGCGCACCGACTGGGTGACCTCGCCCGCCACCGTGCGGGTGACGGCCTCGGCGAGCGCGGCGACGTTGGTCTGCAGATCGGCGTCGGGGTCGTAGCCCACGAGCGCGCCGAGCGCCTCGACCATCGAGTGGGTCGGCACCACCGACACCGACTTCTCGGTCAGCGCGTCCACCTGGCGCGCCACCGGCACGATGTTCTTGTTGTTCGGCAGGATGATCACCGAATCCGACGGGCAGCGTTCGACGGCTTCGAGGATCTGCGCGGTCGACGGGTTCATCGACTGGCCGCCCGCCACGATCTCCTGCACGCCGAGGCTCGCGAGCAGCCGGCGGACCCCGTCACCCACCGCGATCGCGACGATCGCGGTCTCGACCAGGTCCTCGGGCGCGTGTTCGACCGCGACCGGGGTCGGGTCGTGGTCGAGGACCCACGCCTCCTCCTCCACCTGTTCGAGCAGGTCGGTGACGCGGATCTGGCGCGGTCGCCCGGCCTCGATCCCGGCTTCGATCGCGCCGCCGATGTCGTCGGTGTGCACGTGACAGTTCCAGAGACCGTCACCGCCCACCACCACGATCGAATCGCCGAGCGCCGCCCACGACGACTTGAACGCCGGGATGGTGGCGTCCGATGCGTCGAGCAGGTACATGACCTCGTACCGCAAGGCGGACACGTCGCCCGCCGCGGCGTGGGACTCGACGATCTTGGGCGCGGCCCGCTCGGTCGGCTCGGGCAACGGGCGCCCGTCGACCACCTCGAGAAAGGCGTCGAGCAGCAGGGTGAAGCCCTGACCGCCCGCGTCGACCACTCCGGCGTCGCGCAGGACGGGCAACAGCTCCGGGGTCTGGGCCACCGCGGTGCGCGCCGCGGACGCGGCTTCGTCGAGCACGTCCACGAGGCTGACGGTCCCGGTGTTGGCGCCCTCGGCCGCCTCGGCCGACCAACGCACCACGGTGAGGATCGTGCCCTCGACCGGACGCATGACCGCCTGGTACGCGGCGTCGGACGCGGTCCGCAACCCGGTGACCAGCTCGGCGGGACCGGCTTCGGGGCGGGACCGGAACGAATCGGCCAACCCACGCAGGATCTGGGAGAGGATCACGCCCGAGTTGCCCCGGGCCCCCATCAACGAGCCGTGCGAGATGGCCTGACACACCTCGGTCATGTCCTCGGCCGATTCGAGTTCCCGGACGACCGATTCGAGGGTCAGGGTCATGTTCGTACCGGTGTCGCCGTCGGGGACCGGGTACACGTTGAGCCGGTTCAGCGCCTCCTGGTGCAGCCGTAGCGCATCCCGGAACCGGGTGATGACCTGCCGGAGATCCCGGGCTCCGAGCTGTTCGAGTGCCGCCATGGCGACGCATGGTAGGCGTCGACCGACCAACTTCGGCGGCTCCCTGCTACGATCTCGTGCTCTTCCGCGTGGGCCGGGAACACTTTGATCCGGCACCGCCACCGACCGTCTCCATCTCAATTCGAGGAACTTCACCATGGCATCCGTCTGCGAGCTCTGCGGCAAATCCCCGATCTTCGGGAAGCGCCTGAGCCACTCGCACCGCCGGTCCAACCGGCGTTGGAACCCGAACGTCCAGCGGGTACGCGCCGTTGTGGACGGCAGCCCCCGCCGACTCAACGTCTGCACCAGCTGCATCAAGGCCGGCAAGGTCCAGAAGCCGTAGCCATGCAGGGCGTCGTCCAGAGTTTCGATCCCGGCACGGGCGAAGGCATCCTCGTCACCAACGACGTGGACCGCACCGAGTACCTCCTCGCCGCCGACGCGCTCGAGACGTCGATCTTCCGCATGTTGCGCCAGGGCCAACGGGTGAACTTCGACGTCGACGGGTCCGGGTTCGCCACCGCGGTCCGCAGCGGCGCCGAGCCCGACATGGGCCTCCCGCCCGACATCCAGGTGTAGCGGTCTCCGGGGGCAGCCGATGGAACGCGACGACGACGCCACCCTCGCCGGTTGGCACCGCGACCCGTCCGGCCGCCACGAGCTGCGCTTCTGGGACGGCACCCGCTGGACCGAGCACGTGGTCAGCGAGGGCATCCCCGGCCACGACCATCCGACCCGCAGCGGCCGCCCGCCCGGTGAGACCGCCGCGTCGGCCGTCGCCACCCCGGCACCACCACCGCCGCCCCCGGTCACGGCCGAGGAGCCCGCAGCCGAGGAGCCCGCGACTGCGGTCGGCACGACCGAGGACGACGAGGGATCGGTCGACGCAATGGTCGACCTGGTCGAGATCGAGGAGCCCCCGGTCGAGGCGACGGTGACCCCCGGCCGATCCGCCCGCGCCGGGACGGTCAATCCGGCTCCACCACCACCCGAGGCACGACCGCCGGCAGCCACCGCTTCCGAAGCCCCGACACCAGACGTACCGACACCAGACGTACCGACACCGGACCCGCCGGCATCAGACACCCCGACACCAGACGCGCCGGCACCAGACGCGCCGGCACCGGGGCGGGTCCCGGCCGACCCCGTACGCGCGACGCTCCCCCGGCTCGTCGCCGAGCCGCCCACCGTTGCATCACCAGCCGGGCGGAGTTCCGGATCCAACACGAGTGCCATCGCCGACCCGCACCGCTTCGAAGCGGGCGAGGCCCCGCGCGATCGGGGACAGGTCGCGGGCGTGTCGCCGGTACCGGTCAAGCGGTACCGACCGGGGTCACCGCCGGCCAGTCCGTACGTGCGCCCGCAGGCACTCCCTTCCGGTGGCGCGCCCATCGGCACGGTCATCACACCGTGGTACCGCAAGGCGTCCGGGTGGTTGACCCTCGGACTCGTCACCGCGATCGCCGCATGCGTGGTGATCGTCGCGATCGCGCTGGCCGACGACGGTCCCAGCGCCCGACTGGGTGGCCGCCCCCCGGCTGCGGCTCCGGCCGGAACCCGCGTCATCGACGGGAACGGGTTCGGCATCGCCGCACCCCAATCGTGGGTGGTGTCCACCGATCCCAACAGCCTGTTCCCGGCGTTGAGAACCGCCGACTGGGGAACGCCGCTGGTCGCCAGCGACCCCGGCGCCGGCCAGGCCTTGGTGGTCGTGCCCCTGCACCATCTCGCGCACGATCCTCAGGTCGACCCGGAGCTGTTCTGGAGTGATCAGGTCCGGGACGCCGCCACGCGCCGGGTGCCGGATCCGGGACCGCCGCTGAGCGTCCACGGGTTCCGGGCGAATCAGGTGAGCATCGCCCTGTCGGGCGAACCCGCCGTGGTGGCCGCATCCATCGACACCGGTGATCGGACCTTCCTCGTCGCAGTGAGCGCCTCCACACTGTCAGAGGCGAAAGAACAGTTCGCCGGGTTGATCCAGACGTTCGATCCTCGGTAGACCGCGCGCCCGGGCGGGCGGCGAACCGGCCACTCGCGTCGCCGCCCGCACCGCGATCTCACGACTCCCTACGACGTGCCGGCCACGTCGCGACGAGCGAACGTCACCGTCGCGGCGATGAGCACGACCGCCGTGTAGACCACGACCGTGCCGAGTGCGAGCGTGGGGCTCCGGACGAACTTCACATCCTCCATCTGTCTCCAGGGGATGATCGTGCCCAGGTTCTCCCCCCAGAGGTAGCCGGCCCAACCGGGCCGGAGGGCTCGGACGAGGTTCTCGATGACCGCCATCCACGCGAAGACGACCGCGAGGGCGAAGGCGGTATTCCGGCCGAGTGTCGCGAGCGCGATCGCCAGCGTTGCGGCCAGCGACGTCAGCATCGCAATCCGCACGACCACCGAGGCCAACGACAGCCACCAGTCCGGATCCAGTCCCGCAGTCGTGCCGTTCACCAGCACGGCCGGCAGGAATGACACCAGGAACGCCACCTGAAGGGCGAGCGCGACCGCGAAGGCCACGATCGCGCAGGCTGCGGTACGAGTGAGGTTGAGGCGCACCCGGCGTGGCTCCCAGGTGAGCACGGTGGTGATCGTGCCGGCCCGCCACTCCGCACCGGCCACGGCCGCGCCGGTGAACATCCCGCCCAAGAGGAGGAACACACCGGCGATCAGCACCACGCCGTCGGCACGCTCCGCGACCCACCAATCGTGCAGGACCGCAGGATGCAGGTTGTTCCTGACGTGGAGATCGGCCACGGTTCTCCCCGCCGAACTCGTGAACGCGATCACTCCGGCAACGACGCAGGCAACGAGGGCAATGAGGATCATCACCCGAACGACTCGCCGATGCATCGCCCGCCGCATCTCGACCGCCAACAGGTTCACGCCCCGACCTCCTCGAGCGTCGACGCGTCGTCGGCGTCGCTCGTCATCTCCAGAAACAGATCTTCCAGGCTGCGTTCCTCGGGTCGGAGCTCGCGGACCCAGTGGCCGTGTTCTCCGAGTGTGCGACTGATCCGAGCGCCGTCGGGCGCGCCCATCGCGACTCGCAGGAGTCCATCAGCGACCACCGACGCGATGCCCGCCCGGTCGAGCACCGCCTGCGCCCCCGGAAGGTCATCGACCGCAACCAGCATCGTGGCGTCGTGGCCGGATCGAGCGAGCACCTCGGCGACGGTGCCACCCATCACACATCGCCCGCGACTCAGGATCGCGACGCGGTCGCAGGTCTGCTGGATCTCGGAGAGGAGATGGCTCGACACGAAGACCGTCCGCCCTTCGTCACCCAGGCGCCGGAGGAGTCGGCGCACGCTGCGAATGCCGGCGGGGTCGAGCCCGTTCGCCGGCTCGTCGAGGATCAGGAGCGCCGGCTCCTTCAGCAGCGCAGCCCCGAGCGCGAGACGCTGGCGCATTCCGAGCGAATACTTCCGCACCTGGTCGTCGGCGCGATCGGAGAGCCCGACCTCGTCGAGCACGGTCTCGACCCGTCGCTTGCCGATGCCATCCATCGCGCCGAGCAAGGCGAGGTTGGCTCGCCCGCTCATCGTGGGAAACAACGCCGGGGTCTCGACGATGGCCCCGACCTGACGCACGGAATCGGCCAAACCCTCCGGCACCGGCCGACCCAACAATCGGATCGACCCTCGGGTGGGTCTCGCGAGCCCCAGAACGCAACGGATCGTGGTGGTCTTCCCGGACCCGTTGGGACCGAGGAAGCCGAACACTCCTCCCGTCGGTACGACGAGGTCGAGCCCTTCGACCGCGACCGTCGGGCCTCGTCGACGGCGGTACTCCTTCCGGAGCCCTTCGATCTCGATCACGTTCTCAGTCATCGCACCGTCCTCGTGTCGGTCGTCAACCCAGACAGACGACCCGCGGCCCGGCGCGGGCGACACGGCGTGGGACTGACGCACCCGAGCAGGCCTGTCACCCGGCAACCCGGTTCACCCGTCTGTCCTTGGTACGGGCTCACACGAACGAACCGATCGAGCACCCGAGCCCGACACCAGGAACGACACTCGAGTTGGAGGCAACCATGGAACGACACACCCACACCCGGACCCGGTGGCTCACGGCCACCTGCGCGGTCACCCTGACCGCGACCGCGCTTGCCACTGCGGCCGGATCGGCCGGACCCGCAACGGTGACCCGCGGCGAGTTGACCCCGTTCGCCGCCGGTATCGGCAGCCCGGTCAACGGACATGCCCAGATGGTTCGGAACGCGAGCGGCTCGACGATCGTCTCGCTCCACGTCGAGGGCCTCACGCCAGGGGGGACCTACGCGTCGCACGTCCACGCAGCACCGTGCGCAGTCGGCGCGGCCGACGGCCACTACAAGTTCGACCCGAGCGGTCCGCCGACCCCACCCAACGAGATCTGGCCCGGAGGCGGACCGTTCGTCGCGAACGGCGGCGGGATCGCGAACGGCCAGGCCGTGGCGACGTTCACCGCGGGACCCACTGCGGTCTCGGTCGTGGTCCATGACCTGGCGCGACCTGCGAGTGCGAACAAGATCGCCTGCGCCGACCTCGGGTGACGCGGGCGGACTGCCCGGCTGACGAAAGTGCGACGCCGGGCCGGGTGACGAACGCACAGACCCCGAGCGGTCCTACGCGGGAGTCTCGACTTCCGGGGGGAGCGCCGCGATGATCGCATCGAGGTCGGCATACTCGGCCTCGTCGATCTCGGGTGCCGCGGCTTCGCCGACGGGTGACCAGTCAGTGCGCCAGATCAGCCCCCACGCGACCAGGAGGAGCAACGCCGCGAGCGCCAGGCCCAGCAGCAGGCGCGTCGGGTCATAGGTGGCGCCGGGCGGGGCCGCGAACGAGATGGGGACGACCGGCGCCCGGGCGAAGACCGCATCCGACGCGACCGAGACACCGCATTCGTCGCCTCGCTCGCAGGACGCCAGTTCGGGACCGACGGGTCCCGGTTCGATGCGGAGACGGGTCCGACCGGTCCCATCACTGCGGACAACGAGTGGCGCCGACGGCCCGGGCCGGCCACACCGGCGTCCGAACGCATCCGGCGCGGCGCACAACATCGCCCGCAGCCGCGTGCCGGGTGGGAACTCGCGCACGCGGACGGTCACCGTCTGACCGGCGAGCGAAAGACCAGTGGCCGGGCGCACGGTGATGCGACCGGGAGGAGCAACCGGACCCCCGAACACCGACTGGATCTCGGCGCGACGGTGGCTGTGCACGTCGGCGACGACGATCGTGCACGGCGCCGCTCCCGATCGGCAGCCGCCCGGAACCTCCCCGTCGCCATCGAAACGATCGGTGACGAGGTACTGGAATCGGGCCTCGCCATCGCCATCGAACTGCACCGGAATCACGTTGCCGCAGCGCGGGGTGGCCGCACTCGCGCACTGCTGCGCGAAGCCTTCGACGAACGGCTCGAACCCGGTGGCTCGGATCCGCAGCACCGTCGACGGTTCGAGGCGGTCGGCCACGTCGTAGGTCGTCGGGAAGTGTTCGCCCTCCTCCGCCTCGAGTGTCACCGTCGGACCCAGGACCGGCGCGGCGACGCCCACGTTCAGGCGCGGACGTTCCGATCCTGGGAGCGCGCCGGGGTTCGTGAGGGCCACGAAGCTCAACGCGATGGGGAGCAGCAGCGCGCCCGGCACGATCGATCAATCCTGCGGCGCGACGGGTCGTGGTGTCTGCTCGTCCAAACGCCGGTTGAGCGTGAGGATCCGGCCGATCAGGGGCAGGGTGAGCACGTTCAGCCCGTGCAGGAGCCCGACAATGAGCAGGATTCCACCGAGCCGTACCGTGACCGCTCGGAGTTGCGCCGCATTGACCGTCTGCGCCCAACCCGAATCCGGGGCGAACTGCACCGTGAACAGGATGAAGGCGAAGAAGATCAGGTAGTACGCCACATCCATCAGCACGATGAAACTCTTCCCGGTGCGCGGATTGGCCCGGAACACGTCGGCCGCGTAGCTCTTGCCGAACCGTTTGATGAACGGACCGAGCCACACCGCCAGGCCCACCATCCCGATGAACCAGATCAGTTCCAATATCCACCAGTCCATGACCAGTTCCCCTCTCGTCATCTCGGTTGTTGCTCCGACCACGGCGGCGACCGCGCCGACCAGACATCCGATGACGGTGATCCGTCGCCGCCGTTGACGCCGGAGCCGACGATCGTCGTCGATGCTGAGCGCGATTCGAGCGAACAGGTCTTCGCTCTCGTCCAGCCCGTCCGCCTCGTCGAGCAGTGCGGTGCGCAGCGTCTGTTCGACGGCGCTCACTCAGCCACGCTCGATGTCGGTTTCCGGTCCGGCGCGCTCCCGAGTCGCAGTTCCAGCGCGGCCAACCCGCGCTGGAGATGGGTCTTGACCGAATTCCGGGAGATCCCCATGACCTCCGCGATGTCTTCGATTCCCAGTTCCTCGTAGTACCGCAAGACGAGAGCGGTGCGCTGCCGGTGCGGGAGGTCACGCAGGGCCTCGATCACGTCGCGCTGGTCTTCCTGGAGTTCGATCACGTCCTCGGTCGATGCCCGCCAGTCGTCCATCGGCAGGTGATGACGCAACGAGACGAGCCCCCGACGGTTGTGGTCACGCGCCAGGTTGAGCACGATGGACCGGAGGTACGCCGCGGCCTTCCTTGCGTCGTTGATGCGATGGGCGGAACGCGACAGGCGGATGAAGGCCTCCTGCACCAGGTCCTCGGCCGCGTTGCGATCATCCACGAACAGACGCGCCAGACGAACGAGCGACTGGCCCTCCTGCCGGAACAATGTGACGACGAGGTCGTCGACATCGGCCTGGGCTACCGGGACTGCGGCCGGGTCCTTCGCGACCGCGAACCAGCCCGGGGCGAACGGCGCAATCCGCGTGACGCTCCCTGGCGAGGTGAGACCGGCGACGACCACTAGCAATACAGACGCCGAGCACCCGGGTTCCGGGTGACACGCCGCGCGCAACGCCTCACCGATTCGCGGGCCCCACCCCTTGGTCACCACCCGCCGAGCCTCTCACAGCGGGTGCCAAGGTCGCACGAGTCGCCCAGACGATGACGGCGTAGACCAGCACCATCGCCGCGACGCCGCCGAATGTCCTCGCAGACAGTCCGAAGTCATCGGCAATCCCCCGACTGACCAGCACGACATCGCCGATGGCCACCAGCGCCGACACCGAGCGCACCGCGGGGTGCCAGTCCGTACGCCATGCGGCCAGCCCGCCGCCGACGACGGCCGGCATCATCAGGCCACCGGCGGCCATGAACAGAGGAAGCATGCCCACGACGCCGCCGACGCGCGCGAACCGCCTCGGCCAGCGGCGCCACCGCCGCCGACGGGCCAGCGCCGCGACCGACTGCGCCAGGCCGAACACCGTGAAGCCCGCGACGATGAAGATCGTTCCACTCCAGGTGAAATCCGGCTCCGGGGCGATGAGCCGCATCCACAGCCGGGCGATGATCCCGAGCGCGAGCGCCCCCAACGTGCCGACGAGCACGATCCTCGCGTCACCACGTCGACTCGTCCGATGACGGCTCCGGACCGCTGCCTCGGCCGTTCTCAGCTCACTGGCCACCGCATCCCCCGTTCACGAGACGTTCCACCTGCACTGACGGTTGAGCGGGCGGCCCGGGTGACACGGAGGCCATGTCACCCGGCACCGGCACCCGTTCGTCTGTTCCCGTGTACGAGATCGGACCGAGGTGAACCATCGCGGCGGTCCGACGCGACACAGAGGCGACGACCCGTTCCGGGTGCGATCGCAGGTGGGACAGAGGAGCGAACTCATGCATCGAATCCGCCGATCGGCAGGGGCGCGAATGGTCGCGCGGCTCGGGGTGATTGCGATTGCCGCGGCGCTGGCAACGCCCGGCACCGCCCTGCCCGCGCAGGGCGCGGTCTCGCCGGGCATCACGATCGGCGATGTCGTGGTGACCGAAGGTGACGTCGGTGTGACGCCGGCACGACTGACGGTCAATCTCTCCGCACCACTGGCCACCGACACGGTCATCACGTTCGAGACGGTCGACGGCACCGCCACCAGTGGCAGCGACTACGCACGTCGCGTCGGGAAGGTCCGGATCCGGGCCGGCCGTTCGTTCGCGACGGTCGCGCTCAGGGTCACGCCCGACACCGACGCGGAAGGTGACGAGACCTTCGTTGTGACACTCACGAGTAGTGGCGGTGTTCCGATCGCGCACGACACCGGCACGGTCACCATCCGCGACGACGAGTTCGCGGCGCCGGGCCGGGTGGCCATCGGGGACGCGAGCGTGTCCGAGAGTGACGCCGGCAGGATTCCGCTGCGGTTCACGGTGAATCTCGATGCGCCGAGCGCCGTCGACGTCACCGCGCGGTTCACAGCAATCGGCACGACCGCAACCGCCGGCCTCGACTTCGTGACGCGCACGGGGCAGTTGAAGATTCGCGCGGGCCGCACCTCCGCGGTCGTGGCGGTCAAGGCCATCGGTGACCTGGACCCCGAGAGCACCGAGCAGTTCGACCTCGTCCTGACCTCGGTGGTCGGGGCGACGGTCACCGACGCGATCGGTCGCGGCACCATCGTCGACGACGACACGCCGCTCGTCTCCGCCCCCGGCGCGCCGACCCTCACGAGTGCCGTTGCGGGACCGGCGAACGGAATGCTGGTCGTCTCGTGGGACCCGCCGATCGACGACGGCGGCTCGCCCGTGACCCACTACGACCTCGAGATCGACCGACCCGGTGGGATCGTGGTTGGATCCTCCACCGCCACCGCGACGAACGTCGTGTGTGGGAGTCCAGGGGTGACGTGCACGATGCGGGTTCGTGCCGTCAACGTCGCCGGAACGGGCGCCTGGTCCGAGCCGCTCAGTGGCACCACCTGGCGCGCGCCGAGCGCCGTCGACCTCGTCGGAAGCGGTGGCAACCAGGTCGTGACCGGCGTCTGGTCCGCGCCGACCGACGCCGGCGACTTCCCGGTGATCGACTACCGGATCTCGAGCAGCACCGACGGCACGAACTTCACCTTCGTCACGTCCACCACCGTGCGCACCGCGACCGTGCTGTGTCCGGGTGAGCGCAGCACCTGTTGGATCCGGGTCCAGCCGCGCAACGCCGCCGGCCTGGGACCGGCGACCGACGCGAGCGCGACCACCTGGGGCCGCCCGGGTGCGCCGACACTCGTCTCGATCCGCCGGATCGGCACGATCATCGGACTCGGCTGGACCGCCCCCACCGACGACGGGGGGGTCCCGATCGTCGACTATCTGGGCGAACGGACCGTCGACGGCGGCCTGAGCTGGATTTCGGTGGGCAGCGTGCAGTTCACCACTCCCTCCTGCCCGATCGGCACCAGCTGTGGGTTCCGGATCGCCGCGTCCAACCTGATCGGGGCCGGGCCAGCGTCGAATGTCCTCTTCGTCGGGCCGTAACGCCGATTGGAGGGCCCGCTCCTGCCCGTCAGTACACTTTTCCCACCCTTCTCGCGGAGTCGCGGGGGAAGAAGGAGCGAATCGTGTCGATGGTCGTGAACGCGCCAACCAAGCACAAGCGCCTGCTGGCCTGGGTCGAGGAGATGGCCGAGCTGCTCCAACCGGAGGCCGTGCACTGGTTCGACGGCTCCGACGCCGAGGCCGAAGCGCTGTGTCAGGGCCTCGTCGACGCCGGCACGTTCGTGCCGCTCGACCCGCAGAAGCGCCCCAACTCGTACTGGGCCGCGACCGACCCGTCCGACGTCGCCCGGGTCGAGGACCGCACCTACATCTGCTCCACCACCGAGGACGGCGCCGGTCCCACCAACAACTGGAAGGATCCTGCGGAGATGCGCGGCATCCTCGACGGGTTGTTCCGCGGCGCGATGGCCGGTCGCACGATGTACGTCGTGCCGTTCAGCATGGGTCCGCTCGGATCGCCGCTGTCCTACATCGGCGTCGAGATCACCGACTCCCCCTATGTCGCGGTGAGCATGCGCACCATGACCCGCGCCGGGCAGGCCGCGCTCGACGTGCTCGGCGACGACGGCGACTTCGTCCCCTGCGTCCACTCGCTCGGCGCGCCACTCGCGCCCGGTGAGGCCGATGTCGCGTGGCCGTGCAACGCGGACGAGAAGTGGATCGTGCACTTCCCCGAGACCCGCGAGATCTGGTCCTACGGTTCGGGGTACGGCGGCAAC
>CAZJBJ010000115.1:0-12848 GCA_964544295.1 uncultured Bifidobacteriaceae bacterium | reverse complement strand
CCGGGGGCACGAAGTTGTTCTCGGTGGTCTCGGTGGCCTCGATTAGTTCCACCATGCGGGTGACGACCTCGGCGGGGTCCATCTGCGCGCCGGTCACCATCTCGCGCATCATCTGGAACAACGGCGTCGACGGTGCGTTGAGCGAGTCGTCGCCGAACCACTCCCACATCGAATCGGCCATCCGATCGTTGAACCCGGTGAGGTACGGACCGGGGTTCAACAACGTCACGTCGATGCCCTGACCGGCGAGTTCGGCTCGCATGGCCTTGCCCATGGCCTCGAGTGCGTGCTTCGTCATCGAGTACGGCCCGAACGCGGGACCCGACATCACGCCGGCGATCGACGACACGATGATGATCCGCCCCGAACCCTTCGCGAGCATTCCGGGGACGACGGCCTGGGTCATCGCCAACGTCCCGAAGACGTTGACCTCGAAGAGATGGCGCACTCGGTCGATCGGCACGTCGGCCATCGGACCGGTCTGGCCCGCGCCGGCGTTGTTGATGAGGACGTCGACATCCCAGGCGCGCGCCTGGTCGACGTCCCCCGTCGTGATGTCGAGCTTCTCGACCGTGAGCTCCGGAGCGGCGGCGCGCAGTGCGGTCGCCTGCTCCTCGGTCTCGGTGGTCGCGATCACCCGGTGGCCGCGCGCCGCGAGCGCCACGCTCGCGCCCTGGCCGAACCCGGAGCCGGCACCGGTGATGAGGACGGTCTTGGTCACGATGTGCTCCCGATCGGTTCGCAGTTGACCTGCGGGACCCTAGGCGCGAGGCGCATCGGGACAACGCGGAAGGCCGGACCTCCCGGTCCGGCCTTCCGGTGCGAGCGTCGTTGCCCGCCGTGCCGAACGAACGCACTCGGCCGAAGGGAGGAATCGATCCCCGGCCGGGTGCGCCGTTCTCGTCGTCAGGAGCTGGTCGTCACAGCTTCTGCCAACGTCGAGATGGGGACTCGTTCGTCGTTCGCCTCGATCACGAAGTCGCCCGTGTAGATCTCGGGGTTGTACCCCCGGGCGCCGTGCTCGAGCAGGTCGAGGCCCATGTGCTCCTCTTCGGCACTGACCCGCAGGCCCATCGTGGCCTTGAGGACGCTGAAGAGCACACCGGCGGTGACGGCGACCCATGCCACCACTGCTCCGACACCGATCGCCTGGCTCACGAGTTGCTGCGTGCCGCCTCCGTAGAAGATCCCGCCGTCGGTGGCGAAGAAGCCCACGAGCAAGGTGCCGAGGATGCCGCACGTTCCGTGGACCGACACCGCGCTGACCGGGTCGTCGATGCGGAATCGTTCGAGCAGGGCGATGCTGGCGATCACGGCCCCACCACAGAGGGCACCGATGGCGACGGCACCGACGGTCGACACCGCCGCGCAACCGGCGGTGATGCCGACCAGGCCGGCGAGCGCGCCGTTCGCGGCCATCCCGACATCGGGCTTCCCGCCGGTCTGCCGCCAGGAGATCATCATGGCGACGACCGATCCGGCCGCGGCCGCGAGCGTCGTTGTCACCGCGATGATGCCGATGGCGCTGCCGTCGGCCGCGAGCTGCGAGCCGGGGTTGAAGCCGTACCAACCGACGAGCAGGATGAACGTCCCGAGCACCACGAACGGGATCGAGTGCCCGTGGATCACGCGGGGCGTGCCGTCGGCTCCGAACTTGCCGATGCGAGGACCGAGGACGATCGCACCCATGAGGGCCGCCACACCCCCGGTGGCGTGCACCATCGTCGAGCCGGCGAAGTCGATCATCGGCGTCGACAACGTCGACAACCAGCCGCCACCCCACAACCAGTGGATGACCACCGGGTAGATGAACGCCGTGATCACCAAGCTGTAGGCGAAGTACGACTTGAACTTGGTCCGTTCCGCCATCGCACCGGACACGATCGTGGCCGCGGTCGCCGCGAACGCCAGTTGGAAGATGAAGAAGACCATCGGATTGAGGTCGCCGTAGGTAGCGGCGCCGTCACCCAGGAAGAAACCCTTCCAACCGATGAACCCGTTCCCGGAACCGAAGGCGAAGGCGTATCCGACGGCGAAGAACGCCAGGGTGCCGGCCATGAAGTCCATCAAGTTCTTCATCATGATGTTGGCCACGCTCTTCGCTCGCGTGAGCCCGGCTTCCACCAGGGCGAAACCCGCCTGCATGAAGATGACCAAGACTGCGCACAACAACACGAACGCGTTGTCGAGATCACCCTTCACCATCTCGGTGGTCAGATTGTCGGCCGCGAAGGCCGGCGTGGCCGTGAACAGGACCGCGCTGCACGCGGCCGCTCCCACGGCGAGTCGTCGTTTCAGCATGACTCCCTCTCGTGTCGGGCATGCGCGATCACGCATGTCGGGATGGGCGACAGGTGGCGGGAGTCGCGTCGCGATTCGCTGGCTGGGAACCCCAACCGTGACGGTGACATGCGGGTCGGACCTCTCTCGTTCGACGAGATACTTCCGCCGCCCTTTGACGGACGACGGGCCGACCAGACTTCCCGGCTCACCTGAAGAGGCACCGTAGGAAGGGTTCGTGTCACGCCGATGCGCTGCTCGTGAACCGACCGTCTCGGGGCTCTGACCCCCGACTGTCAGGTTTGCGCGGATTCGGTAACGAGCGCGTCAGGAACGGTGCACAGTCAGCGCCACGGCATGAGGCTCGCCATCATGCCGTCGGGGTCTTCCACGATTTCCGTGTACACGCCCATCGCGGCGAACGTATCGAGGTAGGCGAACCGCAGCCGGCCGAACTCGCCGCCCATCAGCCGCGGAAACCCGAGCCGGTCCCCGAGTCCCACCGCGACATCGAGGTCGTCGACGAGATAGCCGAGGTGGTGGACTCCGGTGCCACGCGCCGCGAGGAACTCCGCATGGAGCCCCGGGCCGCGCACTGGCTGGATCAGTTCGATCTGGACGTCGCCCGAGCGCGCGAAGCCGATCGCCAGTGCCGCCCGGATCGGCTCGCCCCGCAGGTCGTAGTCGATGTCGGTGGGCGGAAGCTCGACGAACTCGCCACAACCCAGTCCGGTCTGCATCGCGGCCTCGGCCGCGGCGAGGTCGGCGACGACCCACGCGTGCTGGAAGAGGCCGGGGCCGATGGTACCGAGCAGTTCATCGATCGCCATGCCAGCACGATAGGGCCGAGCGGTCATCCGGGAGCCACATCGGCTCCGGATGCAGGAGGTGACCCCGCCCCCGACCCCGACTCCCACCACGAGTGCCCTGGCCCGGACGATCGACAGTGCACTCGAGCTGGCGATCGTTCCGAGTTTCACCCGCATCGGCCCCGCCGTCCGGTCCCGGCTCGAACACTGGACGCCGCTCGGCTCCTATGACCTCACCGGCAAGGTCGTGGTCATCACCGGCGCCAACTCCGGATTGGGTCGCGCCGCCGCCGAGTCGCTGGCGGCGCTCGGCGCCGAGGTCGAGATCGTGGCCCGGAACCGGGCCAAGGCCGAGGCCGCGCGCGACGAGATCAACCGACTCGTCGCCGGCGCCGAGATCGGGGTCGTCACAGCCGACATGGGCGACCTCGACTCGGTCTCCGCAGCCGCGACCGAACTCCTCTCCCGCCACTCCCGCATCGATGTACTGATCCACAACGCGGGCGCGTTGGATCACGAGTTCGCCCGGTCTCCCCAGGGCATCGAACAGACCGCCGCCAGCCAGGTCGTCGGGCCGTTCCGCCTGACCTCACTGCTCCTCCCCGCCCTGCGCGCCGCCACGGACGCTCGCGTGCTCTGGGTCGCGTCCGGCGGCATGTACTCCCAGCCGCTCAGCGTCGCGGACCTCGAGTCGTCAGCGGACGGCTACGACGGCACCGCGGCCTACGCACGGGCCAAGCGCGCCCAGGTGGCGCTGGCGGAACTCTGGGGCGAGGCGTTGGCCCCGGACGGGATCCGCGTGCACGCGATGCACCCGGGCTGGGCCGACACGCCCGGGGTGCGCCGTTCCTTACCCACCTTTCGACGCATCGTCGGCCCGCTGCTCCGAACACCGGAACAGGGCATCGATACCCTCGTCTGGCTCGCCGCCGACGACCGGGCCGCCGCGACGACCGGTGAGTTCTGGCTGGATCGAAACCCTCGGGCTCGTCACCGCACCGCGGCCACGCGCCGTTCCGACACCGCGACCGAGCGGCGACGGCTCTGGGAGTGGTGCGTCGAGCGATCCGGTGCCACCGACGCGCCGCCGACGCCTTCGCCCCGAGCGTGATGCGATCCCGACCGCGGCCGATCCCGGCCGGACCCGGGCAGGAGTCGGTCTGGGACTATCCCCGGCCGCCTCGCCTCGAACCGGTTCGCGACCGACTGCGGGTGGTGTTCGCCGGCACGACGATCGCCGACACCACCCGGGGATTCCGGGTGCTCGAGACCAGTCATCCGCCCGTGTACTACTTCCCACGCGACGACGTGCTCGCCGACGCGCTCGTCGCCGAGGACGGCGCCAGCCTCTGCGAATGGAAGGGTCGAGCCCGCTTCTTCACCGTCCGGGCCGCGTCGAGGTCCGTCGAGCGGGCCGCGTGGATCTATCCCACCCCGGCACCGGAGTTCTCGGCAGTCGCCGGAGCCGTTGCGTTCTACCCCGCGTTGATGGACGCCTGCATGGTCGGGGACGAGATCGCCCGGCCCCAGCCCGGCGGCTTCTACGGAGGTTGGATCACCGACCGAATCGTCGGCCCGTTCAAGGGCGATCCCGGCACGCACGGCTGGTGATCTGCTCCGAATTCATCCGCCGGTGCGCACGGCTCCGGAGACTCCATACCTACCAGGAAGCAGCCTCGAGGAGGCCCACATGGTCCGCACCATCGCATCCCGCTCCGACACCGAACGGCGACTCATCGTCAAAGGGGCATTCGTACTCGCCGCCTTCGTCTCGTTCCTGTTGTCGGTCTCGCTCTACTTCATCGCCGACGACACGTCCGCCGGGATCTTCGTCGGGATCTGGGTTCCGTCGATCCTCTCACTCGGCGGGCTGATCCTCAGTCGTGACGGAGGTGCCCGATGAGCAAGGCACTGCTGTTCGAGATCGGGGCCGTCATCTTCGTCGCGCTCAGCACGGTCGTGTTCCTCTACGGACTCGCGATCTTCCGGGACTTCCAGGCCCGGGACGACGTCGAGAGCGCAGCGGAACTCGCGCTGATTCAGGTACCGGGCTCCACCGAGACCGATCGCTGAACCATGGCTGACGTCGTCGTGATCGGGGCCGGCCTGGCCGGCCTCACGTGCGCGCAGGACCTCGCACGGAGCGGCGTCGAGTGCCAGGTCCTCGAAGCCTCCGACGATGTCGGAGGTCGAGTCCGCACGGACCGCATCGACGGCTACCAGCTCGATCGAGGGTTCCAGATCCTGCTCACGGCCTATCCAGAGGTCCGACAGCGACTCGATCTGGACGCCCTCGGTCTCGGGAACTTCGAGCCGGGTGCCCTGGTGCGTCTGGACGGGACGTTCCACCGTGTCGCCGATCCGCGCCGACGACCCCTCTCCATCCCTCGGACGCTCACGAGCCCGATCGGGACCGCAGCCGACAAGATCCGTCTGCTCCGGCTCGTCCTCGACGTTCGCCGACACTCCGTCCCCGAACTACTCCGGCGGCCGGAGACGACCACCGCCGAGCGGTTGGCCGTTGCCGGCTTCTCGAACACCATGATCCGGGCCTTCTGGCAGCCCCTGTTCGCCGGCATTCAGCTCGATCCGCACCTCGAGGTCTCGAGCCGACGGTTCGAGACCATCCTCAAAATGCTCGCGAGTGGGCCGGCCGCGCTTCCCCGCGACGGTATGGGCGCGATACCGCGGCAACTCGCTGACACGCTCCCTCCGGGGACCATTCGCACGTCGACGCCGGTCGGCCGCGTGACGTCCGAGGGTGTCCTCACGTCCGACGGTGAGGTCGTGAGCGCGAGATCGGTGGTCATCGCGACCGACGGTCCCGCCGCCCACAGGCTCCTCGGACACTCCGTCCCCGACCCCGGTTCCCGACCGGTCGCGTGCTGCTGGTTCTCGGCACCGGGCGACCCCGGGCCGGGCACGGCACTCGTGCTCGACGGTGAGGCGAGCGGGCCGGTCAAGAACCTCGCCGTGGTCAGTGCGGTGAGCCCGCACTACGCGCCTCCCGGGCGCGCCCTGATCGCCGCCGCGGTTCCCGGATCCGATGCCCTCGAACCCGACGTCACCGCGCGCGTCCGCCGACAACTCTCACGCTGGTTCGACGCGCGGAGCGACGATTGGACCCACCTGCGGACGGACGTGATCCGCCACGGACAGCCCCTCCAGGGACCGCCGTTCCGACCGAAGCAACCGGTCACGCTCGGCGATGGTCTCTTCGTGTGTGGCGACCACCGAGACACCGCTTCCATCCAGGGCGCCATGTACAGCGGAGCCCGCACCGCCCGAGCCGTCGTCGCTAACCTGCGCGGTCGGCCGCGATCGACGCCGGGGAGGCGTGTTCCACGATGACAACCGGCCAGGAGTACGCAGAGGACCGTCTGGCGATGTTGACGGCGCTCGTCAACGGCGACGTCCCCCTCGCGCACCGCGTCGCGCTCGGTCTCCTCGGTGACGGGGTGCCGTTCGACGACATCGCCATCGACGTGCTGAGTCCCGTCCAGTCCGAGCTCGGTCGACGGTGGGCCGCCGGTGACCTCGGCATCGCGCACGAACATGCCGCGAGCTCCGCCGTCGAGGACCTGTTGATCCGGCTCGGAGCGGTTGCGGAATCCCCCCGGGGCCCCGGCATCGTGGTCGCGAGTGCGGAACACGATGCCCATTCGCTCGGCGCCCGACTCGTGGCGAGCGCGCTCGCCCTCGAGGGCTACCGCGTGATGTTCCTGGGAGCATCGGTGCCGCCACACGATCTCACGGAGTTCCTCGAGATGCAGGACCCGTTGGCGCTGGCGTTGAGCTGTTCGATCCCCACGGCATTGGCCGCGGCCGCACGATCGGTCGCGGCGGCGCACGAACTCGGGATTCCGGTGGTCGGTGGCGGCAGCGCGTTGCACACCGACGCGCGCGCCACCGTTCTCGGGTTCGACGGTCGCGCGTCGACCCCACGCCAAGCGGTCGAAATCCTCCGACGGTGGGAGCACGCGGTTCCCGACCCGCTCGGCCGCGCGCCGTCGGTACGCCCCGGATGGGAATCGCTCGTGACGTTCGGACCCGGACTCGCCGCCGCCGCCATGCAAGCCCATCCGGTCGGCGCCATCCCGGGAATGGCACTGCACGCCGAGCTGCTCCGGGTGCTGCAAGTACTCGAGAGCGCATTGACGGTGGGCGATCCCACCGTCGCAGCCGAACACGTGGAGTGGCTCCGGTCGACCGGCCCCGCCCATGGCTTCGCCCTGGTCGACATCGACGCGGTCCTGAGCGCGCTCGCTACCGTCCTGGCGACCCCGCTTCCGGACGGGGCCGAACTCCTGCGCGCCGCGTTGCGCTGATCCGGATCAGGATTCGAGGTCTTCCTCGGCCAACAGCCCCCGCAGTTTGGCGAGGCCACTCCGAATCCGACTCTTCACCGTGCCCTCGGGCTGGTCCAGCAGGGTGGCGACCGCCCGGTAGCTGTGCCCGCCCACGTACGCGAGCTCGACGGCCTCGCGCTCAAGATCGGGCAACTGCGCGAGGGCTCGACGAAGACTGGACGCAACGCTGCCCGCGACCACGACGGATTCCGGACTCTCCGGTGGCGGCGGTGGCTCCGAGGCCTCGCGCACCTCGCGCGTCCTCCGAGACGCGTCCGAACGGATGACGTCGATCGATCGGCCGTGGGTCACGGCGAGGAGAAAGCTCCGAAGCGAACCGCGCCCGTCGTCGAAGCGATCCGAGCGTTCCCACAGCCGGACGAACACGTCCTGGGAGATCTCCTCCGCCCGAGCGTCGTCGCCCACCAACCGCCTGGCGAACGCGAGCACGGGCGCGCGGTGACGGCGGACGGCCTCGGCGAGCGCGCCTTCGTCGCCGGCGGAAATCGCCGCGACCAACTCCCGCTCCCCCGCATCTGCCAGATTCGTTCGTCCCACCGATCCACCTGACCCCGAACTCTCGCGACCACGCTAGGCCGCGATCGGTCCCCGGGGGCAGGCGGCTATGGCGATTGTGCGCGGGTTCGGCTGCGACCGCCGCCCGAGGCTTCGGCCAGATCGACCAGTCGGCGCGCCATGGGTCGGAAGATGAAACGGTGAAATGGGGCGACGGCGTACCAGTAGGCCCGCCCGAACAGGCCGCGCGGGTTGAACAGGGCCCGCTGTTCGAGCACCGATGCTCCCGTCGCTTCGTCGCGCCGGATCGACCACTCCAACCAGGCGTTTCCCGGCAGCAACATCTCGGCCCGGAATCGCACGAGGCGGGCTGGTTCCAATGCCTCCACTCGCCAGAAGTCGACGACGTCGCCGATTCGCAGATCGGTGGGATGCCGGCGGCCGCGGCGCAGCCCGACTCCCCCCATGAGCTGATCCATCCAGCCACGGATGCTCCACAGCCAGCCGCCGACGAGCCACCCCCGATCACCTCCGAGGGCGGTGACCTCGGCGTAGATCGCCTCGGGGCTCGCGGTCGATCGGACGGTCTGGCGGTCGACGAGGATGGTCGCACCCGCCCAGTCCGGGTCGGCGGGCATCGGGTCGGCCGGTGTCCGGCCGTAGAGCTCGGCGTCGGTCCAGCGCGTGGTGAGTTCCGCATCGCCGACCCGGCGCAACGCCAACACGATCGCGCTGCGGCAGTCAATCGGTTGGTGGGGGACCACATCGGCGATCGCCGGATCGGAGACGACGACCTCGTTGACCAGACTGTCGATGAGCGGACGGGCGAGGTCGGCCGGGATCGGGGTCACGAGCCCGACCCACAGCGAGGACAGCCGGGGACTCAACACCGGCACCGGGATGATGACCCGTCGTCGCAGACCCGCGCATTCCGCATACAGCTGCATCATCTTCCGGTAGGTCACGACATCCGCGCCGCCGATCTCGAAGACCCGACCCAGGGCGCGCGGATTCCCCAGCACACCGACGAGGTAGACGAGGACGTCGCGCACCGCGATGGGTTGCACACGGGTTTCCACCCAGCGCGGTGTCGTCATGATCGGGAGCACCTCGACGAGGTGACGCAGCATCTCGAAGCTCGCACTGCCCGACCCGATCACGACCGCAGCCCGAAGTTCGGTCAGTGGCACCGGACCTCGGGCCAACACGCGACCGACCTCGTGCCGGCTCGCGAGGTGCGTCGACAGTGCACCACCGGCATCGTCACCGAGCCCGCCGAGGTAGACCATCTGCTCCACCGAGGCAGCCGCGGCCGCGTCGCGGAAGTTCTCCGCCGCACGCATGTCGCGCTCGCGCCAATCGGGTTGTGAACCGATGGAGTGGACGAGGTAGTACGCGACGTCGACGTCCTCGAACGCCGGAACGAGTGAAGCCGCGTCCAGCACGTCGCCGGCCACGACCTCGACGTCCGAACGCCAGACCTCCGAGTCGAGCTTGGAGGGTGTGCGCGCCAGACACCGCACGGTGTGGCCCGAGGCCACCAGCTCGGAGACCAGTCGCCTTCCGATGTACCCGGTCGCGCCGGCTACGAGCACTCGACGCGGTTCGATCTCCATGATCCTTCTCCGGGGCAGTCGCTACAGGCGGATGATCCGGCAGGAAATCCGGATCCCGAAAAGTTTTTCGTCAATCGGTCATCCACTCTGCCATCCGGCTCCGGAGACCTGCTGACCAACCCGAAACCCCCCAAGGAGAGATGACCCATGCGACCGATCAAGCTCCGGTCCGTAGTCCCGGTGGCGATGATCACCGTTGCCGCGCTCGCGCTCGGTGCGTGCTCGTCGAGCAGCAGCGCCGACAAGGCCGAGACCAAGCCCGAGAAGACCACCACCACGGCCCCGGAGGCACCGGCGCAGACGATCGTCGAGATCGCGTCCGGGAACCCCGACTTCTCGACGCTCGTGGCGGCAGTGAAGGCCGCTGACCTCGTCGAGACCCTGTCGGGTGAAGGACCGTTCACGGTGTTCGCGCCGACCGACGCGGCGTTCGCCAAGCTGCCCGCCGGGACGCTCGACTCGCTGCTGCTGCCCGAGAACAAGCAGCAGCTGGCCGACATCCTCACCTACCACGTCGTCTCGGGAACCGTGATGGCGGCCGACGTGAAGCCCGGTCCGGTCACCACGGTGAACGGCGGAGACTTCACCGTCTCGGTGGAAGGTAGCGACGTCATCATCACCGACGGCCAGGGCAACAAGTCCAAGGTCGTGGCGACCGACATCGAAGCCTCGAACGGCGTCATCCACGTCATCGACACGGTGCTGTTGCCGCCGGCGTAGATCCCCCGCACCAACCCCAACCCCAACCGGAACCGCCCGCCCCGTCCCCCCGCGGGGCGGGCGGTTTCGCGTCCGGCGTCGGTCGATCAGATCGAGGTGGTCAGACCGACGCGATCAGAAGGAGACCGGTTCGATGTGATGTGGCGTCGGAGCTTCGAGATCCAGCCAACCGTCGTCGGATCGCACCGGAAGACGCTCGGGCTGCCCCGGGAGGAGCCAGCAGCAACAGTCGACCGTCCGACACGACTCCACGATCTGGTCGTGGTCGAGGACACATCCGCACTCCGCACAGAGACCGTCCATGTCGCGACCGTAGACACTGCGCCGGAACCAATGGCGGACCCCTCGCATCAGTCGTCGTCGACGATGGTTCCGGTCGCCACCGCTCGTCCGATGGGGAAGTTGCTCGATTGGATCGTGACCGTGAACTGTTCGTCACCCTCGGTGACCGTGTCCGGGAAGACGGCGAAGTCGATGAACTTCGACACCGCCGTCGGTCCCGGGATGCCCGTCCGGGGCGGTGCCGGACCGAGGGGGAACAGCGCCCGGAACAGATTCCCGGGCCGAACCAGGTTCGTCAGCACGCCACAATCCTGATCGACGACGGTCGGCAGCCGCTTCACCACCGGTGCACAGTTCGCGGACACCGCGTCGATCGTCCAGGTGACCGCCACCGACTCGTAGTACGAACGGTCGCTGAGCGTCACCGGGAACCGCAAGAGCCGCATCCCGCTATCACCCTCGACGACCGATGCGTCGCCGATCGACACCTCGTTGGTCGCGAGTGGATCGTCGTCGATGATCGTGGCAGTGGCCGTCGAGCGCCCGAGGACGTACCCACCGGTCGGGTTGCCGATCGCCACCAGCACCGTCTCGTCATCTTCCGCGACCGCATCGGGCCGGACCACGATCGGGACGAACCTCGTGACCGGCGTGAACCCCGACCGACCCGGAACGAACCGGACCGTGCGCGCCCCACTCCGGAAGTCGTCCCCGAGTGTGGCGGTTCCACCCGTCACCGAGTATTCGACGGTCACCACCGTGGTCGCGGGCTCGCTCAGCGTGATCGCCATACGTGCGGCGCGGTTCGTGGATCTCCCCTCGACCACCGACACGTCACCGATGCTCACCGTCGGCACGGCGGCGGCATGCGCCGGTGCCCAACCTCCGCCCAGGCTGGCGACGACGGTCAACCCGGCCGCCGTCCCACCGACCACCAATCGGAATGCTCGCATCTCGCCCCCTCTCCCGCGCCGGGATTCTGACCGGTCGGTGGAGGGCCCGCAACGGGACCGCTACCGCAATTGATTCGAGGCCGGTACCCGCGGTGCGCGGGATACCGGCCTCGAATGAGTGAACTCGGTGGTCAGAGTTTGTCGATCACGTGGTCGATCGCGTCGCGGGTGTGGTGCACGCCGTCCTTGACGTCGCCCCACGCGTCGTACTCGGCGTCGCCGAGGTCGTTGCCGGCCTTGTGCAGGTGGCGGTCGACGTCACGGTCGAGGCTGTCCAGGTGATGCTGCACGTCGCGGTACGCGCGCTTGGCCTCGTCACCGGTCTTGCGGCCGGCCTTGTCCAGGTCCGAACCGATCGAGTCGAGACCGCTCTTGGTCTTGTCGTAGACGTCGCGACTGCCGTCGCCGATCTTGTCGCCTGCGGTCTCGATCCCCTTCTTGGCGTCGTCGTAGGCCCGGACGGCGCCGTCGTGCAACGCGCGATCGACCTTCTTGACGTCGGCCTTGACCGTCGACTCCGTGCTACTGCACGAAGCGACCCCGACGAGGGTCATCAGGGCGAGACCGGCAACTGCAATGCGGCGTACTGAGGTTGTCATCATGGCCGTGCTATCGCCACCATCGGTTCCCCGGTTGAGGGGAGAAACCGGACACCCCGACCCCTCAGCGGTACCGCGGTATCAATGCCGAGCAGGATCGAACCGGACCGGCAGATGCTTCGGGCCGGAGATGAACGTCGACGGCAACCATTCGGTCGGACCGGTCCGCCGAAGCTCGGGCCAGCGGGTCAGGACCTCGCGCAGCAGCGCGTGGATCTCCACGCGCGCGATGTGCGCGCCGAGGCAGAAATGCGGTCCGCCACCGCCGAATGCGATGTGGTCGTTCGGGGAGCGGGCGAGGTCGAGCTGTGCGGCCGTCGGTCCGAACACGTCCTCGTCGCGATTGGCCGCCCCGTAATACATCACGACCTTCTGACCGGCCTCGATCTCCACACCACGGATCTCGGTGTCGCGCCGCGCCGTTCTGCGCATGTACACGACGGGGCTCACCCAGCGGAGAAGCTCCTCCACGGCCGGTACGAGCCGGGTGTCGGGATCCGCGCGCAACCAGGCCGCCTGGTCGGGATGCTCGAACAGCGCGTCGATTCCTCCCGCGACGAGATTGCGGGTCGTGTCACCGCCCGCGTCGATGAGCAGAAGGAAGAACAGGTTGAAGTCGATGACGTCGAGCTGTTCTCCGTCGACGGTCGCGTGGGCGATGATGCTCGCGAGGTCGTCGGTCGGTTCGGCCCGCCGCGCCTGCCACACGCCGTTCGCATAGTTG
>CAZJBJ010000114.1:0-12905 GCA_964544295.1 uncultured Bifidobacteriaceae bacterium | reverse complement strand
ACCGATCCCATGAGCGGCCTCTCCGCCGTGTCGTGCACCCCCGCCGCGCCCGCCACCCTCGCGCCCAGCGCGACCATCACGTGCACCGCCACCTACACCGTCACCCAGGCCGACGTCGACGCCGGCTCCATCAGCAACACCGCCACCATCACGGGCCTCAACCCGGCCAACGCGACGGTCACCAAGACCGCGAACGCGACCGTGACCGCCAGCACCACCTCCACCCTCGGCCTCACCAAGACCGCGTCACCCACCACCGGCGTCGTCGCCGGGACCGTCGTGACCTACACCTACTCCGGTTCGAACACCGGGGCGACGACCCTCCACAACGTCACCGTCACGGACCCGCACGTGGGCCTCTCCGCACTGTCCTGCACCCCGACCACGCCGGCGACGCTCGCCCCGGCCGCCACCATCTCGTGCACGGCCACCTACACGGTCACCCAGGCCGACGTCGACGCCGGCTCCATCAGCAACACGGGCACGATCTCCGGCCTCAACCCCGCCAACAACCCCGTCTCCCGGACCGCCGCGGCAACCGTGCTCGCGGACCAGACGGCGGCGTTCGACCTGACCAAGACCGCGTCGCCCAACACCAACGTCGTCGCCGGCACCGTCGTCACCTACACCATCGCCGGGACCAACAGCGGCGTCGCGGCCCTTCACAACGTCACCGTGAGTGACCCGATGAGCGGCCTCTCGGCCATCAGCTGCACTCCGGCCGCACCGGCCACCCTGGCCCCCGGCGCGACCATCTCGTGCACGGCCACCTACACGGTCACCCAGGCCGACGTCGACGCCGGCTCCATCAGCAACACCGCCACCATCTCGGGTCTCGACCCCAGCGACAACCCGACCAGTCAGACCGCGAACGCGACGGTGACCGCGAGCACCACTTCCACCCTCGGCCTCACCAAGACCGCGTCACCCACCACCGGCGTCGTCGCCGGGACCGTCGTGACCTACACGATGAACGGCACCAACACCGGCGTCACCACCCTCCACAACGTCACCGTCACCGACCCCATGAGCGGCCTCTCCGCCGTGTCGTGCACCCCCGCCGCGCCCGCCACCCTCGCGCCCAGCGCGACCATCAGCTGCACCGCCACCTACACGGTCACCCAGGCCGACGTCGACGCCGGCTCCATCGCCAACACCGCGACGATCGACGGGCTGGACCCCGCGGACAACCCGGTCACCAAGAGCGCCAACGCGACCGTGACCGCCAGCACCACCTCGACCCTCGGCCTCACCAAGACTGCGTCACCCACCACCGGCGTCGTCGCCGGGACCGTCGTGACCTACACGATGAACGGCACCAACACCGGCGTCACCACCCTCCACAACGTCGGCGTCACCGATCCCATGAGCGGCCTCTCCGCCGTGTCGTGCACCCCCGCCGCGCCCGCCACCCTCGCGCCCAGCGCGACCATCACGTGCACCGCCACCTACACCGTCACCCAGGCCGACGTCGACGCCGGCTCCATCAGCAACACCGCCACCATCACGGGCCTCAACCCGGCCAACGCGACGGTCACCAAGACCGCCGCGGCCACGGTCACGGCCCAGCAGAGTGCGACGCTCAGCCTCACGAAATCCGCGTCACCCAGCACGGGCGTCGTCGGTGGGGACACGGTGACGTACACGATCACCGGACAGAACACGGGCACGGTCACGATCCACAACGTCACGGTGACCGACCCCATGAGCGGCCTCTCCGCCGTGTCGTGCACCCCCGCCGCGCCCGCCACCCTCACCCCCGGCGCCACCATCACCTGCACCGCCACCTACACCGTCACCCAAGCCGATGTCGACACGGGCTCGATCGGCAACACCGCCACCATCACGGGCCTCGACCCGGCGAACACACCCGTCACGAACACTGCGAACGCGACCGTGACCGCCAGCACCACCGCCAGCCTCCGGCTCGCCAAGTCGGCGTCGCCGAACACCGCGGTGGTCGCCGGTGACTCCGTCACCTACACGATGAGCGGCACGAACAACGGTGCCCTCACCGTCCACAACGTCGGCGTGACCGATCCGATGAGCGGCCTCTCCGCCGTGTCGTGCACCCCCGCCGCGCCCGCCACCCTCACCCCCGGTGCCACCATCACCTGCACCGCCACCTACACCGTCACCCAGGCCGATGTCGACGCCGGCTCCATCGCCAACACCGCCACCATCGACGGACTCGACCCGGTCGACACGCCCGTCACCGACACCGCGAGCGCGACCGTGACCGCGAGCACCGCCTCGACCCTCGGCCTCACCAAGACTGCATCCCCGAGCGCCGGGGTGAAGGCTGGTGACACGGTCACCTACACGATGAACGGCACCAACACCGGCGTCACCACCCTCCACAACGTCACCGTGAGCGACCCGATGTCAGGCCTCTCGGCCGTGTCGTGCACGCCTTCCACCCCTGCCACGCTCGCCCCCGGCGCGACCGTCACCTGCTCCGCCACCTACACCGTCACCGCCGCCGACGTCGTCGCCGGCTCGGTCCACAACACCGCCACCATCGACGGCCTCGACCCGACCGATACGCCGGTCACGAAGTCGGCCGCCGCAACGGTGACGACCGCGAGCGACGCGTCGCTCACCCTGAAGAAGACCCTGACCAAGGTGCTCGACAGCACCGCGACCTGGGACATCACCGTCACGAACTCCGGCGCCAGCCCGTTCGTCGGGCCGATCACCGTCACCGACACGCTGCCGGCCGGGCTGAAGTTCGTCTCGGCCGACGGCACCGGCTGGGCCTGCACCGGCACCACGACCATCACGTGTGTGCACGCCGCCGACCTCGCCGGCGGTGCGTCCACGTCGATCACCGTGGTCACCACCATCACCGGCACCGGGGAGATCACCAACGTCGCGTCACTCGACGTCCTCGGCGAGACCGTCACGTCGCGGGCCAGCTACACCCCGCCCGGAGGATTCGCCTTCACCGGCACCGAAGCCGCGAGTCTCGGCTTCATCGGTCTGATGGGTGTGATCGCCGGTTGGTTCCTCGTCCTGGCCGCCCGCAAGCGCGCCGAGGACGACGAGCAGGTGCTCGCGGACTGATCGCCCGGACTCGGTCCCGTCGCGTTCGATATCTCGCGATTGGGTCGCAAGGTCGTGGACCGTTCGTCCGATGGTTTCGGTATGCGTCCCGTCGGGCTCCCGGCCCCCCACCGTCGCGCCCGGATCCGACGAGCAGGTCGCCTCCTCGCGGTCACGGTCCTCGCGCTCGCGGGCGTCGGCATCGGGGCCACCAGCGCCGACGCCGCGCCGACGCCATCCACCTCCACCAGCTCGAGCTCGACGTCCACCACCCGCCCACCCGCGACGACGACCTCGACCCGAGTGGGGCCGACATCGTCCACCCGACCGGCGTCGACCACCACCTCCGCCCCATCCGCTCCGCCGGCCGGCCCCGCTCCCCGCCCGGCGGGGGGACCGGCCCTGGGCGGAGATCGGCCGGCCTTCACCGAGACGATGTCACCGTCGGAGGATCTGACCGCCGGCGACACCGTCACGATCACGATGACCATGTACAACCCGTTCACGCCGAGCGTGTTCGACAACTACGAACTGCATTTCATCGGGCTGCGGCACTCGATCGGACCGTTGCGCCAGACCGGCTGCACGGCCGGCATGACCGCCACCCTCTGGCCCGGCAATCAGGTGGTCTGCACCTACGAATACACCGTGACCTCCAACGACGTGCGCTCCGGGGGCGTGCGCGACTACGTGGAGTGGCGCTGGTGGTACAGCGTCCTCGGCATCTGGGGTTACGACGGCGGATTCCAGACGTACGCGCAGGCCACGACGACCCCTTCGCAGGTGACCCTGACGGGCTCGGCCACGCCGAGTGCGAACGCGCGCGCTGGGGACACGATCACCTACGCCTTCCACGGCGAGAACACCGGTCGCACCGAACTGCACGACCTGCAGGTCGTCGACCCCACTCCCGGACTCGGCGCGTTCACGTGCCAACCCGCGCTCGCCGGACTGGTCCTCCCCCCGACCGGGAAGCTGGACTGTTCCGCGCCGTACACCGTGACCCATGACGACGTCGCGCGTGGTCGCACCGAGACGACGGCCACGATCGTCGGCACCGATCCTCGGAACCGGACCGTGAACGCCGTCGCCACCGCATCGGCGACCACCGACACCACTGCCGAACTCGGTTTCGTCCTGACCTCGTCGCCGACCAGCGACGTCGTCGCCGGGACGGTCGTGACGTTCCAGTCGGTACTGACCAACCAGGGCGGATCGGTCTTGACCTCCACCCGACTCACCGACACGATGCCCGGCCTCTCGGGCCAGACGTGCGACTCGCCCGAATCCGACCCGCTCCTCCCCGGTCGGATGCGGGTGTGTACGGCGACCTACACCGTGACCCAGGCCGACGTCGACGCCGGGTCGATCACGAACCAGGCCAGCGCGCAAGCCACGTTCAGTACCGGAACGCTGACCCGGTTTGCGGCCGCCACCGTGCTCGCCGGGTACCACCCCGCGATCACCGCGTCCGTGACCGCCGACCCGGGCACCGATCTGGTTGTCGGTCAACGGGTCGGCTGGACCATGGTCGGGCACAACGCGGGCGATGTCACCGTGCACGACACCAATCTCCAGACGCCGATGCCGGGCCTCACTGACGTCGCGTGTTCCGGCGAGGATCCGCTTCCCCCGAACCACGACACGCGCTGTACGGGCACGTCGATCGTGACCCAGGCCGACGTCGATGCCGGTCAGATCGTCAACGCCATCACGTTCGGTGCGGTGGCACCCCGGGCCGAGCCGGTGCAGACGACGGCGGACGGCACGGCGACCACGACGAGCCGGCCGGAACTCCGACTCTCCAAGACCGCCTCGCCCGCGGCCGGCGTCCGCGTCGGTGACCTGATCACCTACGACTACACCGCGACCAACACCGGGACGGTCACGGTGCGCGACGTCGCCGTCGCCGACCCGCACCCCGGCCTGTCGGAGCTTCAGTGCGCGCCGGCCCCGGGTGACAACCTCGCCCCCGCGTCCGAGATGCACTGCACCGCGACCTACACCGCGACCCAGGCCGACGTCGACGCAGGTTCGATCGTGAACACGGCCACCGCGATCGGCCGCGACCCGCACGACGCGCCCGTCGTCGCGCACGCGGATGCCACCGTCACGACCGACACCACCGCCACCCTCATCGCCACGAAGTCGGCTGCGCCGGCGAGCGGGGTCCGGGCCGGCGACCGCGTGACCTACACCGTGACCGGAACCAACAGTGGGTCGGCGACGGTCCACGACGTGACCGTCTCGGATCCGTTGGCCGGCCTCTCCCCGTTCCGCTGCACCCCCGCCGCGCCCGCAGTTCTCGCACCGGGCGCGACGCTCACCTGTACCGCCGACTACACCGTGACCCAGGCCGACGTCGACGCGGGTGGATTCCCGAACACTGCCACGGTCCACGCTCTCGACCCCCGGAACAACGCGGTCAGCACCCAGGCCAGCACCATCGTCACGGCCAGCGAGCACGTCGACGCGACCTTCACGAAGTCGGTCACCCCCGCCGAGCATCTCGCCGTCGGTGACCGGGTCACGTACACCCTCCGCGCCGCGAACAACGGCGACCGCAGCCTGACCGACGCGTCGATCACCGACCTCCTCCCGGGGCTCGGTCAGCTCACCTGTACCCCGTCGATCCCGGCCCGCCTCGCGCCCGGTGACGACCTCACGTGCACCGCCGACGCGACCGTGACCCAGGCCGATGTGGACGCGGGCGGCCTCACGAACTCCGCCACCTTCACGGCCACCTCGGGCGGGTTGCCTCCGATCGAGCGGGTGGCGACGGCTCGGTTCACGACCGACCGGCGCGCCGCGGTGACCGTCGAGAAGACTGCGCGTCCATCCCGTGGCGTCGAGGTCGGCGAGACGGTCGAGTATTCGATCCAGGCCCGCAACACCGGCACCGTCACCCTCCACGATGTGCAGGTCACCGATCCGATGCCGGGGCTCGTGGGATTCACCTGTACCCCACCGGCACCCGCGCGCATCGCGCCGGGGGAGGCGATCGACTGCACCGCGCGATACACCGTGACCCAGGCCGACGTCGACGCGGGCACGATTCGCAACACCGCGACCGCAACCGCGACACCGGCGACCGGCGACCCGGTGACCGGCGCCGGGAGTACCACCGTGCGCGCCCACCAGAGGTCCGCACTGTCGCTGACCAAGACCGCGACTCCGGACGCCGACCTGGTGGCCGGTGACGTGATCACCTACGACGTTCTCGGCCAGAACACGGGCACCGTCTCCCTGCACGACGTGACGATCGCCGACCCGATGGCGGGGCTCTCCCCGTTCACCTGCGACACCCCACTGCCGGCCACCCTCCCCACGCTCGCGACCGTGCACTGCTCCGCGACCTACACCGTGACCCAGGCCGACATCGACGCCGGGCGCCCGATCACGAACACCGCCACCATCCAGGGCTTCGATCCGGGCAAGGTCGAGATCGACGCGTCGGCGCGCGCGTCGGCGACGACCAGTGAGGTCGCGGACCTCACCCTGACCAAGACGGCAGCACCGGCGACCGACGTCAAGCTCGGCGATGTCCTCACGTATTCGTTCTTCGCCCAGAACACCGGCGCGGTCAGCGAACACGACGTGATGATCACCGACCCGATGCCGGGGCTGTCGCCACTCGACTGCACCCCCGCCGCGCCTGCGACCCTGGCCGCCGGCGAAACGATGGTGTGTACCGCCACCGCGACGGTCACCCAGGCCGACGTCGATGCCGGTTCCATCTCGAACACCGCGGCCCTCGTCGGGTCTCCTCCGAACGGTCCCGCGATCCACGCGACGGCCGCCTCCACGGTGACGGCCGACACGACCGCGGCCCTGTCGATCGACAAGATCGCGACCACGTCCGGTCCGGTCATTGTCGGCAGCGCGATCGACTATTCGATGCATGCGACGAACACCGGCGCGGTCACCGTGCACGACGTGACCGTGACCGATCCGCTGCTCCCGGGCCCGGCGCTCACCTGCACGCCGTCCGGAGCAGTGGAACTCGCGCCCGGTGCCGCGGTCGACTGCCGCGGCACCTACACCGCGACCCAGGCCGACATCGACCTCGGGACCGTCCTCAACGTGGCGACCGTCGCCGGATCCGATCCGCGGGGCAATCCGGTCAGCGCCGCCGCGACTGCGGCGACGCCCACCGAGCACGTCACCGCGATCGCCTTGACCAAGTTCGCGACGCCGACCTCCGGCCTCTTCGCCGGTTCGACGGTCGTGTGGGCCGTCGACGCGACGAATAGCGGCAACGTGACCCTCCACGACGTGCGCATCACCGACGACCTCCCGAGCCTGACCGACTTCCACTGCCGGCCCGATGCGGGCGGCGCGCTGGCGCCGGGCGCGACGCGGTCGTGCCGTGGGGCGTCGACGGTCACCGCCGCCGACGTGGCGGCGGGCACCATCACGAACACCGCGACCGTCATGAGCCTCACCCCCCAGGACCTGCCGATCGCCGCGGCCGCGAGCCGCACGATCCTGGCCGGTCAGACCGCGTCGCTCCGCCTCACCAAGTCCGCCGACCCGGTTGCCGACGCGCGGCTCGGTGACCTGATCCGCTACACCCTGACCGCCACGAACGAGGGCACGGTGCCGCTCCACGACGTCCGGGTCGTCGACGACAACTCGACGATCACCGCGCTGCGCTGCTCGCCACGGCTCCCACGGACCCTGGCCGTCGGCGAGTCGGTCATCTGCACCACGAGCCACACGGTCGCCGCCGTCGACATCGCGGTCGGACACGTCGACAATGCGGCGACCGCGACGGGTCTCGACCCGGTCGACAACCCGACGAGCGCGGCGGCGACGGTCCGGGTGAGCACGACCGAGCGGCCCGATCCCGGCCCGCCGGTGGGACCCACGCCGGGTCCGCCGTCCGGTCCGTCGGAACCGGGCTCGAAGGGAACGGCTCCATCCGGCACGGCTGACACCACGCCGTCTTCCAACGCGTCGACCAGCACCACCGCGGGGGCTGGCACCGGTGAGGATGCTGGAGGCACGGCGGGCGAAGGCGACTCGACCTCGGGCTTCCACGTGCTGACCCGGTTGTTCGATTCCACCTACGGCCGAATCGGCGGTGTCGGCGCGCTCACCGCGCTCGGCGGTTGGTTCTTCTTCGCCGCGGTGAAGCGTCGCGAGGACGACGAGGCGGAAGCAGACGCCGAGCCGTTGAACCGCCGCGAACGACGGGAGCGACGGAAGTGGCGCAACCGCATCCTCCGACGCCGACCCACACCCGATCGGCGGACGCGCGTCCGACGGTGGGAGGACCGACCTCGGCGTTGACGCGCCCGTGCGGAGCATCGGCGACGCCGGTACCCTCGCCCGCCATGAGCCAACGCTTCGACGGGGTGATCGGTGACACATGGCGGGAGTCCACACCGTGGTGGCCGCCGGATCCGGAACCACCGGCCGGCGCACCGAACGTCGTGCTCGTCGTCCTCGACGACGTCGGGTACGCGCAGCTCGGCTGCTACGGATCGGACATCGAGACGCCGGTGCTCGACGGGCTCGCCGCCGACGGCGTACGGCTCACCCGCTTCCATACGACCGCGCTCTGTTCACCGACCCGCGCGTGTCTGCTGACCGGTCGCAACCACCACTCCAACGGCATGGCCCGCGTCGCCGACCTCGCGCTCGGGTATCCGGGTTACAACGCGATCGTGCCGCGCGAGAACGGCTTCCTCTCCGAGGTGCTCGGCGAACACGGGTACGTGCCGATCGCGGTCGGCAAGTGGCATCTCAGCCCTCAGGACGAGGTGCACTTCTCGGCGCCGCGCGACTCGTGGCCGTGCGGCCGCGGATTCCGGCACTGGTACGGATTCCACGGCGGCGAGACGCACCAGTTCGTTCCCAACCTCTTCCGTGACAACACGTCGGTGCGACCACCGCGTACGCCCGAGGAGGGGTACCACGTCACCGAGGATCTCGCCGACGAGGCGATCTCGATGCTGCACGCGTTGCGCACCGCGACTCCGGAAGCGCCCTTCTATCTGCACTTCGCGACCGGCGCGTGTCACTCCCCCCACCACGCGCCGGACGAGTACCGGGAGCGCTACCGCGGGCACTTCGACGCCGGCTGGGACGAGTGGCGCGAGGCGACGTTCACCCGGCAACAGGAGATGGGACTCCTTCCTTCGACCACGGTGTTGTCGCCGCGTCCCCACTGGGTCCCCGCGTGGGACGACCTCGAACCCGGCGACCGGGCCGTCGCCGCGCGCTTCATGGAGTGCTTCGCCGCGTTCCTGACCCACACCGACGCGCAGATCGGCCGGGTGCTCGCCGCGATCGACGCGATGGGCGAACTGGAGAACACGATCGTCGTCGTGGTCTCGGACAACGGCGCGTCGTCCGAAGGCGGGGTGCTCGGCTCCATCAACGATGCTCGCCTGTGGAACGGATTGCCGGCCGGGCGGAGAGAACTCCGCGCCCGAATCGAGGAGATCGGCACCGCGTCCACCCACAACAACTACCCCTGGGGCTGGACCATGGCCGGGAACACGCCGTTCCGCCGCTGGAAGCGGGAGGTGCACGAGGGCGGGATCGCCGACCCGTGCGTCGTGCACTGGCCGCGGGGCATCGCGGCCCGCGGTGAGCTGCGTACCCAGTTCACCCACGCGATCGACGTGTTGCCGACGTTGTTGGAGCTCATCGGCGTCGACGCGCCCGCGACGATCGCCGGCATCGAGCAGTCACCGATCGAGGGAACGAGCTTCGCGGACGCGCTCCGCGACGCGTCGGCGCCCGAGGCGCACACCACGCAGTACTTCGAGATGCTCGGAACGCGCGGGATCTATCACGAGGGGTACAAGGCGGTCGCGTTCAAACCTCTCGGCGCGATGTACGACGACGGCCTCGACCCCGACGCGCCGTTCGACGAGGACGTGTGGGAGCTCTACGACGTGCGCGTCGATCCCACCGAAACCAACGACCTCGCCGCCGCCGAACCCGACCGACTCGCCGCCATGATCGACCGCTGGTGGGAGGAGGCGCGCAAGTATCAGGTCCTCCCGCTCGACAACCGGCCGATCGCGTCCTTGATGAACCCGCGCCGGCCGCACCAGGACCGACAATTCGGCACGTGCTGGCCGTCGCCCCACTCGTTGCCCGAGGAGAACGTGATCAACCTCCGCGGCCGTCCGCACGAGCTGCGAGCGTCGGTCGACGTGCCCGAGGGCGTGGCACTCTCGGGCACCCTGCTCGCGCTCGGCACCGTGCTCGGCGGCTGGTCCTTCCAGGTCCACGAAGGTCGGTTGCGCTACGTCGTCAACTACCTCGGTCGCGACCGGTTCGTCGCCGACTCCGACGTCGTGGTCCCGCCGGGCGCGCACGTGCTCACCGCCCGCTTCGACGTCCGGCCCGACTTCTCCGGGACGGTGCACTTCCTGATCGACGGAGCCGAGGTCGGGGTGGGCGAGATCGGCCGCACCACGCCCGTGCGCCACTCGATCTCCGGGGCCGGGCTCACCGTCGGTTGGGAACAGGGACCGCCGATCGGCGACGACTACCCCGCGCCGTTCCCCTTCACCGGAGTGCTCCACCGGGTGGAGGTCGAGGTCCTCGGCGGCGCCGCCCACGAGGACCTTCAGGCCACCTACGACGCCATCATGAGCGAGCAGTAAGCGAGCGTGGAGGCCTCCCCACCTCACCACAGCGACCGATGTGCGCGCAGCCACGGCGGGTTCAGCATCCCGCGTTGCCCTGAAATGATGATCAGATGAAGCGACTCCTCACCGGAGCCATCGTCGCGGCGCTCGCGCTCGCGTCATCAAGCGGAGGTTCTGCAGCCGCCGCGAACACCGCGACCCGACCAGCGTGTGACTACGTCACGCTCAAGTACCTTGAGCGGTTTTTCACCGAACCGCGACGACACACAGTGCCACTGATGTCGCCGAGGCTGTGCAATCTCTTCGATGCTGCGGCGCCGCGCGTTCGTCACGCCGGAGGAACTCGACGCGAGCCATCGCGCATCATGCTCGTCGGCGTCGATGCGCGTGAGGCGACTCGAATCCTGCGTACCACCAAGCACCTTGCCGGCATGACCGATTCGGGGACATCACGACGGCCGCTGAAGGGATTCCCACCGGGCACGAAGTGGCGGGCCGCATCCTTTCGCAACGGAACCGTGTCATTCGCCGCATCGACCCGAGGTCATGCGGTATTTGTCGCGACCGGAGATGTGCGTCGCAAGAACGTGGACCGGTACCAGTCCATCGCCAGACAGGTCGCCAGACACGTGCTCGCACAACTCTGAACTCGACGCCGTTTCCGAGACCGCGTCTCAAGTGGCGGGCGGACTCGGTCGATCCACTGTGGTGGCCCGAACCTCCTTTCCCAAGCCGATGGCAAGTCGTCGTGCGAAGAGCGTCAAGAAGACGCAGGAGCTGCTCGGCCCGCAAGGGACTTGTCGGATGTACGGCTTCGGCGTGATCGGCCCGGACCCTCAGCGTTCACTGCTCTGGATGATCGGTGGTGTCGTCTGCTTCTCGATCGCGCTCGCCGCGCTCACCGGCGTCATCGTCATTCCCGGCGTGTTGGTGTTTGCGTTCGTGCGTTGGCAGATCAACGCTCCCCGCGGGGTCGCGGTGACGGACCAGGGCATCGTGATCACCAAGGAGAGTCCGTTCGACGCGCGTCCGAGGCAGATCCTGGGATGGGTCGCGTTGGATCAGATCGCCGTCGTCGTCGCCAGGACGCGCTCGCACGTCTGTGTCCAACTCGGTCCCGAAGCCGTCTGGCTCCGCCACAAAGAGCATCAGATCCTCGGCGTCGCCGCGCAGACCGCCCAAGCGCTGGCAGCGTCGGCCCCGCCAAGCTGACGCGTCGACCTGGCTGCCGGCAGTAGACCATGTGGCATGGCACCGACACCGCCGGGCTGGTACCCGACATCCGAAGGCTCGCGCTGGTGGGACGGGACCGCGTGGGGGCCGATGGCACCGACCCCGGTCACCCGACCCGACACGACACTCGCGGTGCTCTCGCACCTGGGCTTCTTCCTCGGCGGCTTCATCCTTCCGCTCGTCGTGTACCTGACTGAGGGTCGGCGCAACGAGTACACGCGTCACCATGCCCGGGAGGCGCTCAACTTCAACATCACCGTCATGATCGTGTGGATCGGCGGCTTCATGGGCCCGTGGATCGCGCTCGTCACGAACATGAACCATCGTTCCGGTCCGGTCGGGTGGTTCTTCGTCATGTTCGGCGTCGCGATGCTGCTGATGTTCGGCGCGTTCGCATGCTCGGTGATCGGAGCGATACGGGCATCGCAGGGCGGCTGGTGGCGCTACCCGGTCTCCATCCGCCTCGTCGGCCGTGCCGAGGACCGTGCGGAACGGCAGGCACGCGACGGATAGACGCGTCGCCCGCGTCCGGGATCGCCCACTGGTCTCAGCGGTCGCGGAGAGCGGCGGCGAGCGCGCCGAAGCGGTCGAAGGTGGCGCGGTCGGACCGGTAGGTGAGGCCCGCGTGATAGAGCACCGGCTGCACGTCGGTGCCGCGCAGCGGTTCCATGCGGGCCTCGATCCGGCCGGGCATCTCGGCCCAGGTCCCTTCGACGAGGAAGTGGTCGAGGATCTCATCGTCGATGACGGCGTTCATCCCGGCCACGTCGCCCGCCTTCTGCGCGGCTCGGAGCGCTTCGGTCGTACCGGGCTTACCGATCTGTTCGAACACGAACGCATAGTTCGGCGTCGAGCCGTAGAAGCCGACCATCGTGCGGGTCGTCTCGCGCCAGTGCGCCCGCTCCTCCGCGGTGTCGCCCGCCGCGGTGAACACCGGCACGAACACGGTGAGCTCGGCGAGCGCATTCGTGTTCGGCACGATATCGAGGTAGTAGCCCCCCGTGAGACGCT
>CAZJBJ010000113.1:0-12936 GCA_964544295.1 uncultured Bifidobacteriaceae bacterium | reverse complement strand
GCCCTGATCGCGTGGTCGGCGCTGTTCGGCACCATCAGCTTCGAACTGTTCGGCCAGTTCCACAACGTCATCGACGAACCCGACGCATGGTTCGAGCTGACGATCGACGAACTCGCCGACCTGGTCGGCCTCTGAGGACCGTCACCGCGACCGAGCCACCTACAGTGCGCGCCGGAGGGCCAGCGCGTGGAGCATGAGTCGAGCGTGACCGAGACCAGACGACCGACTCCGACGTTGCGATCGATGGCCGTTCCCACGATCGCGGTGATGGCGGTCGCGTTCGTGCTGTACGGCGGTCCGGTGCCGCGCCTCTCCGAGGAGCTCTACCTGCCACTCGCCCGTCACGTCGGCGATCCGGCCTACCTCGCCCACGACTGGACGATGCGGGGACCGTTCTCCGAGCACTGGGTGTTCAACCACCTCTTCGGACCGGTCGCGGCCCACGTCCCCCTCCAGTGGTTCGCGTGGACCGGCCGGACCGTCACCTCGGCGCTGATGGCCGGACTGCTCGTGCGGATCGGCATCAGGATCGGGTTGCGACCGTGGTCGGCCGCCGCAGCCGTCACGATGTGGCTGGTCGCCAACCAGAGTCTGATCGGCTCCGAGTGGATGTTCGGCACGTTCGAGGCCAAGACCGTCGCCTACTGCTTCCTCCTCTCCGCGATCGTCGCCGCGCTCGACGATCGGGTCCCGTGGGCGATGGCCGGCCTCGGTGCGACCGCGACGTTCCATCCCGCGGTCGGCCTGTGGGCGGGCACCGCCGGTGTGCTCGCACTGTTGGCGAACCCGAACACCCGACGTCGGGCCCTGGCCTGGAGCTGGCTGCCGATCGTGATCGCCGCGCCCGGAGTCATCGGCGCGCTGTCGACGCTGGCGGACAGCAGTGCGCGGTTGGCGCGCTTCGTCGTCCTCGACGGTCTCCCCCACCACGCCGATCCGTTCTTCGGCGGCGCGCAGCTCCCCGTGATCCAGGTCGCACTCCGGACCGGCACGCTGCTCCTCATGTTCGCCGCCAACGTCTGGTGGTATCGCCGGTCGAGCCGCACCGACGCCGACCGATTCGTCATCACGTTCCAGACCCTCACCATGATCCCGGTCGCGCTGGCGTTCGTGGCGCGCGGGCTGCACCTCTGGGGCTTTCTGATGCTGTTCCCGCTGCGCGTCGGGCCGCTCGTGGTGCCGCTGTTCTTCTTCATGCAGCTCGTCCTCGCCGCGAGCCGACTGCGTGAACGAGATCGCCGCCGGGCGCTCACCCAGCGCCGCGCCCGGAAGCGGCGGCGCGCCGCAGTACTGCTCGGCGCCGGCGCGTTCGTGGCGTTGACGATCACCTCACCGCTGGTCGCCGCGCCCCGCATGGTGGCCCGCAACGTCAAGGCGTGGACGCACGCGAACCCGGAGGCCGACGCGTTCGACTGGATCCGCACCAACACGCCGACCACCACCCGTTGCGTCGTGCCGGTCGACCGCCAGGACGCGTTCATCCGCGCGCAGCGTCCCATCGTCGCCAACTGGCAGGCCATCCGCTACGACGCGCTCCCGGAATGGAAGCGGCGCATCGACCGACTCGTCGGCGGCAGGACGGCGTTCGTCGGCTACGACGGCGACATCGGAGATCTGCGGACGGCCTACAACCGGCTCTCCGCCCGCCAGATCGCGGACATCGCCGCGGAGTACGACGCGGACTGCATCGTGGCGACGACGGCCTACCCGTTCCCGATCGAACGGCGCTTCGGACCGGTTCGTATCTATCGAATCGGCGAGCCGCCGCCTCCCTAGACTCGCCGGACCATGATCGGAGTCGTCGATTACCGAGCCGGCAACGCGCCGAGCGTCATGTTCGCGTTGGACCGGCTCGGGATCCCGGCCCGGCTCGTCCGCACCGCGGCCGAGGTGGCGGGCGCCGAGCGACTGATCCTGCCGGGGGTCGGTGCCGCCGGCGCGACGATGACCTCCCTCGCCGAATCCGGGCTCGTCGACGCGCTCGACGCGAAGGTGCGGCACGACGGCGCGCCCTTCCTGGGCATCTGCATCGGCCTCCAGGTGATCTTCGACCACAGCGAGGAGGGTGACGTCGACGGCCTCGGCTGGGTCCCCGGTCGGGTGCGTCGGTTCCCCCCGACGGATCGTGTGCCCCAGATCGGCTGGAACGCGGTCGAGTTCCGCACTGCGCACCCACTCGTGACCGGCCTGCCCGACCCTGCGTACTGCTACTTCGTCAACAGCTACTACGCCGAACCCGCCGATCCGGCTGCGGTGCTCGGCGCCACCGAGTACAGCGTGCAGTTCTGTTCGATGGTCGCGGCCGGCAACGTGGCCGCCACCCAGTTCCACGCCGAGAAGAGCGGCGAGGTCGGGCTCGCGATCCTCGCCAACTTCGCCAACTGGGACGGCACATGCTGACCAAACGACTCATCGCCTGCTTCGACGTCGTCGACGGTCGGGTGACCAAGGCCCAGAACTTCCAGGACAACATCGACGTCGCGCCGGCCGCCGATCTGGCCCAACGGCTCTACGCCGATCAGATCGACGAAATCGTGTTCTACGACATCATGGCGAGCGCCCAGCAACGCGCCATCGACCTCGACACGGTGACCGCGGTCGCCGAGCACGTCTTCGTACCGTTCACCGTCGGCGGCGGGATCCGCAACCTCGACGACATGTACATGGTTCTCAAGGGCGGCGCCGAGAAGATCAGCATCGATTCGATGGCGGTACGCGACCCCGGCATCATCCGCGCCGGCGCCGAGGCGTTCGGCAATCAGTGCATCGTGCTCTCCACCCAGGTGAAGCACGTCGGCGTCCGCGAGGCCATCCCCAGCGGCTACGAGGTGTTCATCGACGGCGCGCGGACCGCGACCGGGCTCGACGCGCTCGAGTGGGTCAGGCGGGGCGTGGACCTCGGCGCGGGTGAGGTCGTCGTCAACTCCATCGACGGCGACGGCACCGCAGCCGGATACGACCTCACCATCACGCGGGCCGTGGCCGACGCGGTCACCGTCCCGGTGATCGCGTCCGGTGGCGCCGGGACGGTGGACCACATCGCGGCCGGCCTCACCGAGGGTGGCGCCAGCGCCGCGATCATCAGCTCGATCCTCTACTCACCCAGGCTCGCCCGCAACGTCGGCGTCGAGGAACTCAAAGCCGGGCTGATCGAGCGGGGTGTGCACATGCGTCCCTGGGTCCCGACGGGCTGAACCCGGGCGGATCGTCGCCTCAGCTGACCTCGGCCGCGTGCTCGGTGCCCCAGTCGACGCGCGGGGCATCGGACCAGAGCCGTTCGAGGTCGTAGAACTCTCGGGTCTCGGTCAGGAACACGTGGACGACGATCTCGCCGTAGTCCATCAGGACCCAGGCCGAGTCGGCCAGCCCCTCGACGCTCCGGGGCGCGACGTCGGCCTCGATCTTCAGCGCCAACTCGATCTCGTCACAGATCGACCGGACCTGGCGGGTGTTCGTCCCCGACGCCAGCACGAACGCCTCGGTGATTCCGATGATGTCACCGACCTCGAGCACGACGACGTCGGTGGCGATCTTGTCGGCCGCGGCTCGTGCCGCGACGATGGCTTGTTCGATGGCGTTCAGTTCCCGCCTCCTGGCGTTCCGTATTGCGGACAGTCGAAACCGACGAGCACGGTGACGTCGGCGATCTTCGGGTCCCTGGTCTCCCGCCGCAGCGAGCCGCACCCCATGCCGTCCACGATACGTTGCGCCGCCTCCCGCCACTCGTCTCGGTAGTAGACGATCTGGGTCGTCGGGAGCCCGAAGCCGGGCAGGTTGCCGGTCAGGGTCACTTTGCCGCCGGCCGGGACGACCGCATCGGCGACCGCCTGGGCGACACCGAGCGCACCGGTGCCGTTGAGAATCTCCACCCTCGGCCGCTCGCCCTTCTTGCCGAGGCGGGCGCTCGGGAACGCACCGGCGACGTACGCGGCCAGTTCGGGTTCGCGGACCACGAATCGCTCGCCGCCGCCAGTGGCGATCGATTCCACGCCGAGCGTGTCGATGCGGTGATCGGGGGCCTGCCCGGCGTCGACGCGCGCGACGAGGTCGGCCTGGTCGGCCCGGGCCGCCTGGGCGACCTTCGGGTCCCGCAGTCGCTCGAGCCAGGCGTCGAACACCGAGGACGCCGTCACCAGTCGGTCGAGTTCGTCGACGGCCTGGGGGCCACCCATCAGTTCGGTCGCCTGGGCCGCCGAGACCTCCTGAATGCCTTCGGGGTACTTGGCGTCCCGATCGAGGAGATCGACCGGCGCGTTCAGGTCGACCGACATCGGCGCGGCCGGTCCGAGCATGGCCGTCAGTGCCGCATCGTCGACGACGATGGTCTTGCCGATGTCGACGCCGATGACGTTCTCGACGCTGTTGGCGATGCGGGCGCCACCGTCGTCCACCGGGACCTGGCCGAGCGTCGCGACTCCGAGCGACGGCACGTCCAACTGGGTCGACGACGGCACGAGCAGCACTGAGCCCCGACTGCCGTCCCTGCCGACCAACGCGATGAGGTCGTTCCCGAACAACAGGCTGTGATGGACGAGCAGCAGTGTGTCCGCCTCCGGCGACTTCGCGGCGGCGTCCGAGCCAGGCGCCGCGGACCCCGGATCGTCGTTGGCACGCACCACGACGCCGATGACGACCGCGAGCGCGAGGACGCCCGCGATGATCGGCATCGTGCGAGTCCAGAACACGCGACGCTCGGCCTGATCGGCAGCACTGCGCACCCGCCGGCGCGGCGCCGATCGGGTCGACGGGCGACGGCCCTCGGGGCTGGTCTTCGGGGTGTCCGAGCGCTTCGGACGCTTCGGAGCCGCCACCTCCACCGGCGCCTCGTCGATCGGTTCGTGGGCAATCGACGAGTCCGCGACGGGAGCTTCCGGCTCGGAGCCGACGATCGTCGCGGCGGCCACCGCGGGCGTGGACGGGGAACGCCGACGTCGCCGTCGCTTGCGTTGCCGACGCTCGCGCCGGGTCAACGCGGCCTCCTCGGGCTCGACGGTTTCGGGATCGACGGATTCCGGCTCGACCGGTGCGGGCGGTTCGGGCGCGGGCTGGATCGGCGCGGGCGGGGACGGCGCGGGCGGGGACGGCGCCGACTCGGCCGGCTCGGCACCGACCGGCGGGGTCGGGACTTTCTCGGCGGGTCGCGCTTCGCGGGCCCGACGGGCGTTCTTGCGGGCGCGCCGGCGTGCCGCACGCGACTTCTCCGCCTGTCGTTCGGCCCGGGTGCGCGGCGCCTCCGCGCCGTCGAAATCCGGGTCCGTCATCGGGGCGGAGTGTAAAGGTCGTGGTCGCGGATGAACTGCACGACCGGCGCGGGCACGAGACCGTCGATCGGCGCACCGGCCCGGCACCGTTCCCGGATCGCGGAGGACGCCACGTCGAGTCGCGGAACGGCCACGTGGGTGATGGACCAACCGGGTCCCGGAGCGACCGCATGCTCCCCGGCGCGTTCCACGGCGGCGATGGTCGCCAGGGTGCGGGTCTCCTCGAGGCCTCGCCAGGTCGGCATGTTCGCCACGGCATCGGCGCCGAGCACGAGGAACAGTTCGCGGTCGGGTGCCGAGAGCGCCGCCAGCGTGTCCGCCGTCACCGACGCGCCCTCGCGCTCCACTTCGACTCTCGACACCTGCACTCCGGCAATTCCTTCGGTTGCGAGCTCGCACATGCGCGCCCGGTGTTCCTTCGACGCCTCGACCAGCCCGCGCTTCTGCCAGGGATCCCCGGCCGGGACGAGCAGCACTTCGTCGAGCCCCAGCACATGGCGAACCTCGGTGGCGACGACGATGTGGGCGATGTGAATCGGGTCGAACGTCCCGCCGTAGACCCCGATTCGCATCGCGGGATAGTTTACGGAGCGTTCGCAGCGCCGAGACCGCGACCGGGCCCGGGACCCTCTAGGGTCCCGCATCGATGGAGTCCTGCCATGCGCTGATCCGAGTGCGGGTGCCCGATCGTCCGGGTGCGCTCGGGCTCGTCGCATCACGAATCGGTGCCCTCAAAAGCGACATCATCGGCATTTCGGTCCTGGACCGCGTCAACGGCGCTGCGATCGACGAGCTGGCCGTCGTCATCCCCGACGCCGACCTCATCCCCGCGCTGCATCGCGAGATCGAGGAAGTCGACGGCGTCGAGGTCGAGGCGATCGAGGTAGTCGATCAGGTCCCGGAACCGCGCGTCGACGTGCTCGACCGCGCGGTCGCCCTGGCCCGCGCGGCGTCACATCCTGACCTGGCGCACGTTCTCACCCACCAGCTCCAGGAAATACTGCAACCGGAGTGGCTCACGACCTCGGGTCCTGGTGTCCACGTCGCACGGAACTCGGCGACCGGTGCTGCCGTCGTCGCGCTGGTGCTGCCCACGATCGGGTGGACGGTCTCGATCGGTCGGGCGACGCCGTTGACCTCGACCGAGCTGCGACTCGCCACGGGCTACTGCGAGTTGGCCGACGAACTCGGTCGGCACCTGCGGGCCGAGGATGCCGGCGGGCCGGCTACGCCTCGATGACCGCGGCGACGAACCGCTCGAGCTGGCGAAGGTTGCGACACTCGTAGACGCCGTCGCAGTGGATGCCGTACTCGGAAACCACTGAATCGCCGGTGTCCCAGTAGCCGCGCGGTTCCGGGTTCAGCCAGTACAACCGCCGAGCCTTCTGTCGCAGTTCCTTCAACACCCAGTTCTGGGTCGCGTGGTAGTTGTTCCGCGCGTCGCCGAGCAGGATGATCGACGTCTTGGACGTGATCTCCGGCAGGTGTCGGTCGTGGAAGACCTCGAACGCGTGGCCGTAGTCGGAGTGACCGTCGACCCAGATCACGTCCGCCTCGGTGTTCACCCGGTGGACCGCCTCGGCGATCTCGTTGGACTCCTCGAAGTACCGGGTGACCTCGTCGATCCCGTCGATGAAGACCCACGACCGGACCTTCGAAAACTGGCCCGCCATCGCGTAGACGAACTGCAACGTGAACCGGGCGAAGCTCGCCACCGAACCGGAGATGTCGGCGACGACCATGATCTCGGGCTTCGACGGGCGCGGATCCTTGAACTTCGGTTCCGCCGGCACCCCGCCGTAGGAGAGCGAGTGCCGCACGGTGGCCCGGAAGTCCAGGTGACCACGGTTCTTCCGTTTCCGGCGTTGCGCGAGCCGGGCGGCGAGGGCGCGGGTCAGCGGCTCGATCGCGTGTTGGAGCTGCTGCATCTCCTCGCGTGACGCGTGCATGAAGTCGACGTCCTCGGGCAGCGGCTTCCGCAACGTGCGCGCCATCGCCTCGACCCCGCGATCGGCAACGAGTCGACGCCGGATCTCGGACTCCACCAGCTCGCGGAACTCCTTGAGCCGGGCCTCGAACTCCTCGCGTTCGAACCGCGCGTCGAGGTCCTCGGGTTCGCCGTCCGCCCCGCCTCCCGCGCCGCTGCGTTCCTGCAGCTTCGCCGCGAGCCCGTCGAAGTCGAGCTGCCGCAAGGTCCGGTAGAGGTAGTAGGTGCCACCGACCGGGCGGCCGGGCTCCATCCCTGCGAACCGGGCGACGGCCATCGCGGCGAGCTGACGGAGCTGCTCGCGGTCCATGGACATGAGCGCCGAGAGCAGCATCTCGGCCAACTCCTCGTTGCTCATGCCTTCGCCGGAACCACCACTCCCCTGCTGGCCGGGGACGCCCCCCGCCTCCGCGGTCTCGCCCATCGGATCGCCGTCACCGTCACCGTCGGCGTCGTCACCGATGCCGCCGGAGTAGAGGGCGAAGTACACGTCGAACACCGTGTCGAAGGCCCGCCGGTGACGGAAGTGCTTGACCAGGGTGGCGGCGAGGACCTCCCGGAACGTCTCACGGTCCGTGAGGGGGACCTGCTCGACGCCGCGCATGGCGTCGAGGTTCTCGGTCATCGACACCGGCAGTCCGGCCGCGCGCAACTCGTGGACGAACCCCTGGAGGACGTCGAGCATCTCGCCCGAGCCCACCCCCGACGGGATCTCGACCTGGTTGCGCGTCATCGCGTCCGACAACTTCGCGGCGTTGACCACTTCATCTCCGCTCTGGCGCCTCGCTCATGCGTCACTTTCGGCCCGTGGGAACCGGGGAGTCGACGAGCTCCTTGCGCGCCTTGGCGATGTCGGTCTGATACTTCAGCAACACGTGCAGCGTGTCCCCGATCACCTCGGGATCGACCGACTTGTGACCCAGGTACATCAACGTGCGCGCCCAGTCGATGGTCTCCGAGATGGACGGCGCCTTCTTGATGTCGAGCGACCGGATCGATCGCACCACCTGGGAGATCTGTTCGGCCAGCTCCTCGTCGATCTCGGGCACCCGCACCCGCACGATCTCCTTCTCCCGCTCGAGTTCGGGATAGTCGATGTGCAGGTAGAGGCAACGACGCTTCAACGCCTCCGACAGCTCCCGCGTGTTGTTCGACGTCAGCAGCACGATCGGCCGCTGCTTGCCCACGATGGTGCCGAGTTCGGGGATCGAGACCTGGAAGTCCGACAACACCTCGAGCAACAACGCCTCGGTCTCGATCTCGACGCGGTCGACCTCGTCGATCAGCAGCACGATCGGCTCGTCCGAACGGATGGCCTCGAGCAGTGGACGGGTGAGGAGGAACGACTCGGAGAAGATGTCGGACTCGACCGTCGCCCAGTCGCCCTCGTGCTCGCGATCCGCCTGGATGCGCAGGAGCTGCTTCTTGTAGTTCCACTCGTACAGCGCCTTGGACTCGTCGAGCCCCTCGTAGCACTGCAACCGGATGAGGCGCGAGCCGGTCACGGCGGCGATCGCCTTGGCCAACTCGGTCTTGCCGACCCCGGCCGGACCTTCGACGAGGACCGGCTTCTCGAGCTTGTCGGCGAGATACACGACGCCGGCGATGCTCGGATCCGCCAGGTAATCGACGGTGCGCAGGCGATCGACCACCTCGCCAACCGATGAAAAACGCTCGGCCACTAGCCCCTCACTTGTCCTTGTCCCCAGACCACGTACTTCGTGGTCGTCAGTTGCTCCAAGCCCATCGGTCCACGGGCGTGGAGCTTCTGGGTCGAGATTCCGATTTCGGCACCGAAGCCGAACTGTTCACCGTCGGTGAACCGGGTCGACGCGTTGACGACGACCGCAGCCGCGTCGACTTCGTGGGTGAAGCGGCGCGCCGCGTTGAGATCCGTCGTGAGAATCGCCTCGGTGTGGCCGCTGCTGAACCGGTTGACGTGATCGATCGCGGCGTCGAGCGACGGGACGACGCCCACGCTCATCTTCAGCGCGAGGAACTCCCGCCCGAAGTCGTCCTCGGTCGCGGTGCCCATCCCGGGCACCAGCGCGCGGGCCGCGTCGTCGCCGACGAGTTCCACGCCTTCGCCCGCGAGCGCGGCGCACACCTTCGGCAGGAACTCCTCCGCCACCGCTTCGTGGACCAGCAGCGACTCGGCCGCGTTGCACACCGAAGGCCGTTGGGTCTTGGCGTTGAGGACGATCGCGATCGCCTGACCGAGATCGGCGCGCTCGTCCACGTAAATCTGGCAGTTGCCGTCACCATCGATGATGACCGGGACGGTCGCATGCTCGCGGATGCTCGCGATCAGCGCCGGTCCGCCCCGGGGAATGAGACAGTCGACGTGGTCGGTCAGCTGCATGACCTCGACCGCGGCCTCGTGGGACGGATCGTCCACGACGATCAGCGCGTCCGCCGGCAAGCCGGCGCGGGCGAAGCCCGCCCGCACCGCGGTCGCGATCTCGAGGTTCGTGCGCAAGGCTGATCCACTCCCCCGCAGGAGCGCCGCGTTCCCCGCCTTCAGGCACAGCCCGGCCGCGTCCGCGGTGACGTTCGGTCGGTTCTCGTAGATGATGGCGATCACGCCGAGCGGCACCCGCACCTGCTGGATCTCCAGCCCGTTCGGCCGCACCCAGCCCGTGACGACCTCACCGATCGGATCCGGGAGGGCGGCGACGCTGCGCAGCCCGTCGGCCATCGCCACGATGCGGTCGTGATCCAGCCGCAGGCGGTCGAGCGGACCCGCGGCCATGCCGTCGGCCCGCGCGGCGTCGAGATCCGTCGCATTCGCGGTCAGGATCGCGGCCGAGGCGGCGACCAGTTCCTCCGCCGCGGCGAGCAACGCCGCGTTCTTGGTCTCGGTTCCGGCCTGGGCGACCGCTCGGGATGCGACGGACGCGCGTCGACCGAGCTCCCGTACCGAATCGGACATGCGGGCGATCCTAACCGGGACCCCCGAACGGCCATTCGACAAAAACGGGGGGCCGCTGGATTGCTCCGGCGGCCCCCCGACTGCTCGTCCACCGTGGGCCCCGGCGTTCACCCGGGCCCTCCCCCCGTTCTGGCGGGCGAGCAACTGGCAGCAGTGTGACCCAGGACACAAGCGAGATGCAAGCTCTTGTGGAGATTTCTCGCGCCGACGGGACGGGTCAGGTGGGCAGTCCGACGACCAGGTCGTCGCGATGGATGACCTCGTCGGGGACCTCAGCGGGCAGATCGACGGTGCGTTTCCCCGCGGCGGCGCGGATCACCTGACTGCTCGCCCGCACCAGACCCTTGGCGAAGACCCGTCCGGACTCGTCGATCACCTCGACCGCATTTCCCGCGGCGAACTCGCCGTGCACGGCGCGCACGCCGGCCGCAAGCAGCGAGCCGCCGTGCGCCAGCAACGCGGTCCGCGCCCCGGCGTCGACCTCGATCCGACCCGACGCGCCGATGGCGAAGGCGATCCAGAGCTTGCGGGCCGGGAGCCGCTCGGCGCGCGGGGCAAAGACCGTCCCGACCGGTCGGCCGGCGATCGCATCGTCCACTACCCCCGGTGCCTCGGCGGCGGCGATGACGGCTCGAATGCCCGACCACGATGCGATTCGGGCGGCGGCGAGCTTGGTGGCCATGCCACCGCTTCCCCGGTTGGAACCCGCCCCGCCGACCGCCGCCTCCAGCGCGGCGTCGACCGCGGTGATCTGCTCGATCAGCGACGCACCGGAATCGAGCCGGGGATCGGCGGTGAACAGCCCGGCCGTGTCCGTCAGCATCACGAGCACGTCGGCCCGGATCTGGTTGGCGACGAGGGCGGCGATGAGGTCGTTGTCGCCGAAACGGATCTCGTCGTCGGCGATCGTGTCGTTCTCGTTGACCGCAGGAACCACCCCAAGGTCCAGGAGGCGCACCAACGTCTCGCGCGCGTGCAGATACTGCGAGCGGTGCAGGAAGTCGTAGCGCGTGAGCAACACCTGACCGACGACCACGCCGTGGCGGTCGAAGCTGGCGCGGATGCTGTCCATGAGCCGGGGTTGACCGACTGCGGCGATCGCCTGGAGCGTCCCGATGTCGGTCGGGCGCTGCGTGAGACCCAGCGCGGGCATTCCCGCGGCGATCGCCCCGGAACACACCACGGTCACGGCGTGGCCGTCGGCACGCGCCGCGACCAGCTCCTCGCACAACTTGCCGAGCGCCGCCTCGTCCAGCTCGCCTACCGCGTTCGTGATCGACGAGGTACCGATCTTGACCACGGCGCGCATCAGAGGCCCTCGACGTACTCGAGTTCGATCTCACCGATCCGCACGAGATCACCATCGCGCGCGCCGGCGCGCGCCAACGCTCTTTCCACACCCATGGTCCGGAACCGCTGGTGGATGTACTCCAACGCCTCGATGTTGGTGAGGTCCGCCATCGCGACCACGCGCTCGGCCGACCGGCCCGCCAGCCGGTAGGCGCCGTCGTTCTCGCGCGTGACGGTGAAGCCTTCCTCGGCCGGTCGGTGCACGACGTAGCTGTCCGAGACCGGCTCCGCGCCACGCGCCTCGTCGACCAGGGTCCCGAGGCGCCCGAGGAACTCGTCGAGCCCCTGATGGGTCACGGCCGAGATGCTCGGATGGTCCGTCTCGAACTCGGCGACGTCGGCCTTGGTCCCGATGGTCAGGCGGGGTCGGGTCAACAACTCCGGCTGATAGCGGCCCAGTTCGTCGAGCAGGATCCGCTCCTGCTCCTCCGGGGTGCGCCCGTCCATCGGCGCGAGATCGAGCAGCACCACGAGCGCACGGGTGCGTTCGACGTGGCGGAGGAACCGGTGCCCGAGCCCCCGCCCTTCGGCGGCACCCTCGATGAGCCCGGGAATGTCGGCCACCACGAACTCGTGATCCTGGAACCGAACGACCCCGAGGTTGGGCACGAGCGTGGTGAACGGGTAGTTCGCGATCTTGGGCTTCGCCGCGCTGATCGCCGCGATCAGCGTCGACTTCCCGGCGTTCGGGAACCCGACCAGCGCCGCGTCGGCCATGAGTCGCAACTCCAGGTCGAGCCAGCGCTCCTCGCCGTACTCGCCCTGCTCGGCGAAGGTCGGCGCCCGCCGCGCGTTCGAGAGGAACCGGGTGTTCCCCTTGCCGCCGCGCCCGCCGCGTGCGGCCAGCCAACGGTCGCCGTGCCCGACCAGGTCGGCGAGGATGTCGCCGGACGCGTGGTCACGGATCGTCGTGCCCTCGGGGACGTGCACGGTGAGATCGGCGCCCGATGCTCCGTGCCGCTGATTGCCCGAACCGTGCGTGCCCGAGGTGGCGCGCCGGTGCGGATGGTCGCGGAATGCGAGCAGCGACGCGACGTTGCGATCGGCTTGGAGCCAGATGTCGCCGCCGGACCCCCCGTCGCCCCCATCGGGGCCGCCCTTGGGAGTGTGCGACTCGCGTCGGAACGAGATGCAACCCGCGCCGCCGTCACCACCGCGCACGTTGAGTTGCGCTTCGTCGACGAAATTCGACATCGCAAGCGCTCCGGGGGGGTTGCGGACGCGGAGGACCGCGTTTCGACTAGTCGGCGACGATGTCGACGAGCTTGCGCCCGCGACGGTGACCGAACTTCACGACGCCCGGTGCGGTCGCGAACAGCGTGTCGTCGCCCCCGCGGCCGACGTTGAGGCCGGGGTGGAACTTCGTGCCGCGCTGACGCACGAGGATCGTGCCCGCGGTGACCACC
>CAZJBJ010000112.1:0-13058 GCA_964544295.1 uncultured Bifidobacteriaceae bacterium | reverse complement strand
CTTCTCGCCGTACCGCTTCGCCGACACCTACGGCGCGTCGCTCGACGCGGGTTTCGCGAAGGCGGGTGACGGCAAGAGCCTCGCGGACTTCGACGTCGCCCCGACGGTCAGCGTCATCGTCGGCGACGACCTCGACAAACTGCGCAGCTTCGTGAAGCCGATGGCCGCGCTCTACATCGGTGGGATGGGCGCACGCGGCAAGAACTTCTACAACGATCTCGCGTGCCGGTACGGCTACGAGGCCGCGGCCAAGGAGATCCAGGACCTCTACCTCGACGGCAAGAAGCCCGAGGCCATCGCCGCCGTGCCCGACGAACTCGTCGACGAGATCGCGCTGATCGGCCCGAAGGAACGCATCGCCGACCGCTACGCGGCCTGGGCCGAGTCCGGCATCACCACGATGATCCTGGGCGCCCAGCAGCCGGAGGCCCTCCGGGTCATGGCGGAGCTCGCACTCTGAGCCGACGGTCCGAAGATTCCTCTCGGGGGGCCAAACCTTCCGACGGCGGCGCACGTGTAGGTCGCGACATGGAACTCGCAGGAGTCGAGGCGGCGCGACCCACCGACTTCGAAACGGCCTTCCGGGGCCATTTCGAACCGATGGTGCGAGCGCTGACGGTCGCGGGAGGCAATCGGAGCGTGGCTGAGGAATGTGTGCAGGAGGCCTACTCGCGGGCGTACGCCCGCTGGCGCCGGATCTCGCGCTACGACGATCCGGTCGGCTGGGTGCGTCATGTCGCGGTCAACGCGATGCGCGACCACTACCGGCGCGAGAGCCGCAAGCAGGCCGCGGTCACCCGCCTCGCGGGCCGTCCCACCGAGGTTCAGGACGGTCCCGACCTCGACGGTGAGTTGGCCGAACTCGTGGCTGCGCTCCCGCCGCAGCAGTGCATCGCGGCATCGCTCTTCTACGTCGAACAACTGAGCATCAAGGAGACCGCGGCCGCGATGGGACTATCGGACGGCGCGGTCAAGTATCACCTTCACGCCGCGCGCACGGCCCTCCGCACCGCCTGGGATCGAACCCGATGAACGACGACTTCGACGACCTCCACTCCCCCGACGACTTCGACGATCCCGCCCTTGGCGCGGCACTCCGGGCGCTGGCGCCGGCGGCGACGGACGGTGACGGTTCCGACGCGTACGCCCGGGCGCTGCCCCGGTTCGTGCACGCCCGTCGGCGTCGGCAGGCGACGATCGTCGCCGGCTCAGTCGCGGCTGGTCTCCTCGTCGTGGTCGGCATCGGCCTGAGCAGCTCGAGCTCGCTCTTCTCGAATGTGCGCACCACCGACCCGGCCGGGCCGGGCCCGTCGGTGAGCACCGACGTGCCCACCCGACCCACCGACGGGTCGGGCCCGGACGGTGGTCGGACATCGACGGACCCGATCGTGACCACTACGACCAGCACCCCCGGCCCACCGGGGGCGTCGACGACCACGACGACGGAGGCAACCGGTCCCCCGCCGAACCCGACGGCTCCGGCGGGAACGCGCGAATACTCGAGCGCCGGTGGGTCGGTCCGTGTCCGGATCGGCGACCGCGCGGTGACGCTGCTCAGCAACGCTCCGGCGCCGGGCTACACGGCCGACGTCCGCGCCTCCGGCCCCGCCGAGGTGGAGGTCCGCTTCCGTCAGGGGACGAGCGGTGGCACCGAGCACCGGATTCGTCTCCGCTTCGACGCGAACGGGCAGCTGCAGCCCGAGATCACCTGACCAAACCTTCCGGTCCCCTCCGGCGTGTCATCTCCGACACACCGACCGAAGGAGACCACGATGAACCGCTCCACCCTCACTCGCTGGGTTGCCGTCGCCGCGATCGGCGCCCTCGGCATCTCCGGCGGTGTCGCCGCCGCATCCTCGCGGGACCGTTCGCCCGACCCGGCGCGGACCTCTGGTCGGGATCACCCCGAGGACGGTGTGCACCGGTCGTCGGATGATTCGCCGTCGAGTTCGACATCGACACCGACGGTGCCCGCGACCGAGACCTCCACACCGACCACGCCCGAGACCGAGACCTCGACGCCCACGGTGCCCACCACGATCACCACGACCCCCGAGGTCGATGACGACGACGGGCCCGACCACGACCTCGGCGACGACCACGGTGGCGACCGTGACCGGGTTGACGACGATTCGCACCGCGGTCACGGTGGTGGCGACGACGACCACTCCGGCTCCGGCCACGACGGCAGCGGCGAAAGCGACGACGGAAGCAGCGACTGAGGGCGACGCCCCCGCGCCCGGGGCCCGGCTCGACGCATCGAGACCTCACGCGTCGGGCCGGGCCCGCTACCGTGCGCCGCAATGACGTATCGCGCGGTGATCTTCGACCTCGGCGGCGTGGTGTTCCCCTCGCCGTTCGCCGTCTTCGACGACTACGAACAATCCGTCGGACTCCCACCCCGGTTCATCCGCTCGGTGGTCGCGGCCAGTGCCGAGGACGGCGCGTGGGCCCGATTCGAACGCTCCGAACTCGAGTTCTCCGAGTTCTGCCGGGCCTTCGAGACCGAGTGTGCGGCGGCCGGTGGCACCGTGGACGCCGCCGAGTTGATGCGTGCCATCACCACCGGATTCGCGCCGCGGCCGACGATGGTCACCGCCATCGACACCATTCGCGAGCGCGGCCTCCAGGTCGGCGCGCTGACGAACAACTGGGCGGCCGCCGGGCCCCGCACCGATCCGACCGGACCCGCCGACCTCGGGTTCCACACCGTCGTCGAATCGGCCGTCGAAGGGATCCGCAAACCCGACCCCCGGATCTACCACCTGGTCTGTGAGCGGCTGGCCGTGCAACCCGGGGAGTGCGTGTTCCTCGACGACCTCGGCGTCAACCTCAAACCGGCTCGAGCGTTGGGCATGACGACGATCAAGGTCGTCGACCCCGACGACGCGCTCGCCGAACTCGCCGCTCATCTCGGATTCGCGCTCGGAGTCGGCTGATGGAACTCCTGCTCATCCGCCACGCCGTGCCCGAACGCATCACCGCCGAGCAGTCCGGCGGCGGACCGGCAGACCCGTCTCTCACCGACGCCGGCCGGCGTCAGGCCCGCCGGCTCGCCGGTTGGCTGGCCATCGAAGGCGTCGACCACGTGGTCTCGTCACCGTTGCGACGGGCCGCCGAGACCGCGGCGCCGCTCGCCACCGCGCTGGAACTCGGCATCGAAATCGAGCCCGAGCTCTGCGAATACGACGCGGCCGCCGACAGCTACATCCCGATCGAGGAACTCCGCGCCGAGAACGACGAACGGTGGCAGGCGATGGTCGAAGGCCGCTGGGCCGACTACGGCGGCGAACCCCCCGAGCAGTTCCGGGGTCGCATCGTGCCCTGCTTCGACCGGATCATCGCCGATCATCCGGGCGAGAAGGTCGCGGTCGTGTGTCACGGCGGCGTGATCAACGTGTACCTCGCCAGTGTGCTCGGCATCGATCGTCACCTCTGGTTCGACCCGGAGTACACCTCGATCAGCCGAGTGCGAGCGTCGCGCTCCGGCCCGCGCTCAGTGACGAGCGTCAACGAGAGCGCGCACCTCGTCGGTGTGCGGGAGCAACCATGACCGTGGAGGTCACGAACGACGGGCCGGTCACCGTCGTCACCATCGATCGGCCCGAGGCCCGCAACGCCGTCGACCGGCCGACCGCGGCCCTCCTGGCCGAGGCGTTCCGCGCCTTCGATGCCGATCCCGACGCTTCGGTCGCGATTCTCACGGGCGCGGGCGGCACGTTCTGTGCGGGTGCCGACCTGAAGGCGTTCGGTACCGACCGGGCGAACTCGGTGAGTGTCGACAACGACGGCCCGATGGGCCCCACCCGACTTCTGTTGTCGAAGCCCGTGATCGCGGCCGTCGAGGGTTACGCCGTGGCTGGCGGCCTCGAACTCGCACTGTGGTGCGACCTGCGGGTGATGGCCGACGACGCGGCCTTCGGCGTGTTCTGCCGGCGGTGGGGCGTCCCGCTGATCGACGGCGGCACCGTCCGGCTCCCGCGACTCATCGGCCACTCGCGAGCGCTGGACCTGATCCTGACCGGGCGGGAGGTCGGAGCGGACGAGGCCCACGCGATCGGGCTGGCCAACCGCGTGACTCCGCCCGGACAGGCGCTCGGCGTCGCGATCGAGCTCGCCGAGGAGATCGCTCGTCACCCCCAAGCGTGTCTCCGCGCCGACCGTCGATCCAGCTACGAACAATGGTCGCTGCCGACCGACGAAGCCTTGATGCACGAACTACGCGCGGGACGCGAAGTCCTCCGATCACCGGATCTGGCCGTCGACCGGTTCATCGAGGGGCGCGGGCGCCATGGAGCCCCCGCCGACTGACCTCCCTCACCGCGAGCTGAACCGGTCAAGTCTCGACCGCCAGGTGCCGAGGGCACGGTCCCCGACGAAAGCGCCGGCATGGACCCGCAAAAGCCCGATCACGTCGACAAAGCCGCGAAGATCGCGTTCGCTCACTCTCCCCGCCGGAAGCGGCGTTTGGCAGTCGCCGCGCTCGGGCTCGCCTTCATCTCGTTCACGGGCGCGTCGGCGGCCAGCCTCGGCGGCCTGGGCGCCCGGTCGGTGGGGGCAGACCGAGGAACCGTGAGCAGCTGCGACACCAACGGGGTACGCGTCGTGTACGGGCCCCTCACCTACAACGCGGCCGTGAGTGGATTCGTCATGAGCACCTTCAGCGTGCGACAGATCGCGGCCGCCTGCCGCGGACGCACCCTCGCCGCGACATTTCGGACCTCGCCCGGAAGTGCGCTTTCCTCACTGTCCGCGGTCGTCACGGGCGCCCGCGTGAACTTCACCTTCGGTTCGCCGATTCCGGTTTCCCAGATCGCCGGCATCGCGCTCGCGATCTCCTGATCGCCTCGAGCTCGAAATCATGGTCCGATGGGCCTAGCTCACGACGGGTCGTCCGAACCATTCTCGAGCACGAAACCGTCGAATCGGTACGTATCAATCTTGGAAAACTCAACCGCGGAGCGCGCGAGACCGACATGGATTTCGCACCCGGGCATCGGACTCGGGCCAAAGGAAGGAATCCCCCGTATGAACCCGGTCCAGAATCCCCCCCGTCAGCGTCGTCGCCGCCGCGGCGCGGTCGTCCTGCTCGGCATCGGAGCGTTCGGCCTTGCCGCCGCGTCCGCGGCGAGCCTCGGCGGCCTCACCAGCTCGAGCCTCGGGGCCGACAACGGCGCCGTTTCGAGCTGTGACACCAACGGCGTGACCGTCGCGTACGGCACTCCGGCCTACGACGCCACTGCCGGCTTGTACAAGATCAGCACCGTCACGGTGGGCGGCATCGACGCCGCGTGTGCCGGCAAGACCGTCGCGGTCACGCTGTCGGACTCCGCGAACGCGTCGCTCGGATCGGGATCCGCGGTCATCGCAGGCACCACCGCATCCGTCACGTTGAGCACTCCGGCCAACGCCAAGCTCGTCGTCGGCGCAGCTGCAGTCATCAGCTAATCGATCGGGATGCGGCGCCGGAGGCACTCCGGCGCCGCACTCCGCATCGTTTCCTCGCCCATGCGACCCCGGATCGTGCTTCGGAACATCACCGCGACGTTGGTCGCGGTGATCGTCGCGTCGGCGGTCGGCGCCTCGGCCGCCACCCTGAACGGCATCGCCGCAGACAGCCTCGGTGCGTGGAACGTTCCGGGATCCACCAACGCGCCCACGGTCGTGACGTGGAGCAGCTTCACCGGGGTCAACAACACCAGCCTCAGTGGCGCAACGCTCGATGGCGGCGGCACCTGGATCGAGCAGTTCGGCACCTGGCGCATCAGAACGAACGAAGCGACCTCGAACAATGCGGCCTTCTCCAATCTCACGACTTCGGTCGGCACGGTGAATGCGGCCGTCGAAGCCACGACCATCGACGTCGGCGGAAACCCGCGCTCCGGCCTCGTTGCCATGAGCAACGGCAGCTCGTTCCTGTTCTCGCAGTACGAGAAGTCGTCGGGCGGCCGCGTCCGACTGTTCAAGTACGTGTCGGGGGCTGTCACGACGCTCGCGGAAGCGACCGGCACCGGCGGACCGGTCGTCTCAGCCATGCGCCTCGACGCAACGACGAACACCATCAAGGTCTCGTGGAACGGCGCCGTTGTAGTGACGTACATCCTGACTCCGGCCGAAGTCGCGCTCTTCAAGAGCGTCGGCCACACGCGTTTCGGAATCATCGCCAACGGTGACCCCGGAACCGACTTCGACGATTTCCACATCGACACCTGACCTCCCATGCCGACCAGGACGCTCGAACGCCGCCCCCAGCACATCCCGCGGCGCGGAGAGCCGTCGCTCACAGGCGATCCGGTGCACCCGGGAGAACTTCCGACACCGCTCGCGACACCGCTCATGCTGCACCGGGCGGACCGCCCGCCGATTCTTGCGCTCCCGACCCCGGACGACCTCGACGATCCGGCTGCCGGCCTCACCCGCGCCGAACGCCAGGCGGCCCGACGACAAGCGGTCGGTCACAGCCGGACCCGTCGGGTCGCGGGGGACATCGTCGTGTTCGGGCTCATCGCGCTCGTGCTCTGGTTCACCTGGCCCGTTCGATTCGGTGGAGCAACGACGTTCGTCGTGGTGCACGGTCACTCCATGGATCCGACGTTTCGCAGCGGGGATCTCGTCGTCGTGCGCAAGACCAATCAGTACCGAGTCGGTGACATCGCGGCGTACCACGTTCCCGAGGGACAGGCCGGAGCCGGCAGCGGGGTGATCCACCGGATCGTGCGCCGGGAAGGTGACCGGTTCGTGTTCAAGGGCGACAATCGGGCCACCGAAGACCAGTGGCGCCCGCGAGCCTCCGACATCCAGGGCAAGTTCGTGGTGAGGCTGCCGCTGCCGGGCGAGACGTTCTGGGCGCTGCTGCCGTGGGTCTGGTGCGTCCTCGTCGGAGTCGTCGTCGTGTGGATGTTCTGGCCGCCTCGTGAGACGCGCCGAGGGCGAGGGAGCGCAACCTAGGATCGGCCCGGCCTCGCATTCGCACACGACGGAGGAACCATGGCCGGATCTGAACCGGGGAAGACCCGCACCGTCGCCGACATCATGAGTCGGCCCGTCGTGACCGTGAGTCCGGACGACAAGATGACCGAGGCGGCGGCCACGATGCGCGAGCAGCGGGTCGGCTCGGTCGTCGCCGTCGACGGCACCCGACCCCTCGGCATCCTGACCGAGCGTGACCTGATCAAGTTCACCGCCGCCGGCACCAACCCGGGTACCGCGACGGTCGCGGAGTGGATGACCACTGCGCCGGATTCGGTCGGACCCGACGTCGACGTCAGCGCGGGGTTCGCCAGCCTCTCCGAACACGGGTACCGCCACATCCCGGTCGTGGACGACGGCGCCCTCGTCGGCATCGTCTCGATGCGCGACCTCATGCGGATCGCGCAGATCCAACCCGCGGAACATCTCGCGCACGAGATCCCCCGTGGGCTCGAAGGCGTGATCGTGGCCGAGACCGACATCGGCGACGTCCGCGGCCTCGAGGGCTTCTACCACTACCGCCAGTACAGCGCGGTCGATCTGGCCGAGCAGCGCAGCATCGAAGACGTGTGGCACCTGATGTTCGAGGGCCACCTCCCGTCGCGGGCCGAACGGGCGACGTTCATGGCCAAGGTCGCGCCGCTCCGTGAGATCCCGGCGTCGGTGCTCGCGGTGCTCCCCGATATCGCCGGGGTGGGTACCGAGGCGCCACCGCTCGACATGTTGCGTACAACGCTCTCGTTGATCGGCGCGCACCTCGGGTTCCGACCGTCACTCGACATCGACGCCGAGGAGCTGCGTGCCCAGGCGCTCCGGGTGTGCGCCGTCGTCCCGACCCTGCTCACTGCGATCCACCGGATCCAGCACGGCCTCGAGCCGATCGCCCCGGACCCGGAGCTCGCGTACGCGGCGAACTATCTCTACATGCTCCACGGCGAGGTCCCACCGCCGGAGCACGCGCGAGCCGTCGAGCAGTACCTGATCTCGACGATCGACCACGGGTTCAACGCGTCGACGTTCACCGCGCGTGTCATCACGTCGACGGGCGCGGACCTGGCGGCCGCGGTGGTCGGTGCCATCGGCGCGCTCTCGGGCCCACTGCACGGTGGCGCACCGAGCCGGGCGCTCGACATGCTCGACGCGATCGGCACGCTCGACAACGCGGAACCGTGGCTGCGCGCGGCGGTGGAGCGCGGCGACCGCCTCATGGGGTTCGGTCACCGCGTCTACAAGACCGACGATCCCCGTTCGGTCATGCTGCGCGGGGTCGCCGAACGGCTCGGTGGTCCGAACGTCGAGCTCGCGGAGCAGATCGAGGCCAAGGCGATCGAGGTACTCGCCGAGCTCAAGCCCGGCCGCAAGCTGTACACGAACGTCGAGTTCTACGCGGGCATCGTGATGGACCGCTGCGGTCTCCCCCGCGAGATGTTCACCCCGACGTTCGCGTCGAGCCGAGTGATCGGCTGGTGCGCCCACATCCTCGAACAAGCCGCCGACAACCGCCTCATCCGCCCCAGCGCCCTATACACCGGCCCCCCACCCCCACAACCACTCCCTCCCCTCAACTAACAACCCAAAGGGCGGGGACCACCGGCCGACGCGTTCGACTCACGCACCAGGGAGTTTCGACCGCGCCGCTCAGCCAACCGGCAATGAAGGGGCGCCGATGGCATGCCCCACGTGAGTTCGCGAGCGCCAGCGAGCGCATGTCTGAGCCTGGGGTATGTCGTCGGCGCCCCCGCGTGCCCGACTACCCACCACAACCCGGAGCGATGGCCGAGGCCTACGAAGGCGTCTGCAGCACCCACAACGGCAGCGTCGACCGGTGCTCCCCGCCCACATAACACCGCACCTCGACCGCCCCGAACCGTTCCACGGGAACGTTGCGCAGGTCGAAGGTGATCGGGAGGTTGAGGTTCTCCCCCATCATCAGCTGGGTCTCACCGAGCTGGATCTCACCGGAGATCTCGGCGAGTTCGCCGCCGTCCTCGTCGACGACGACGACCCGCACCTCGTGGGCGCGTTCGGCTTCGAGCCGGTCGAGTTCGAGGACGATGGCGAGGTGCACGCCGAGGGGGGCCGGGAGCTGTTCTCGGTAGCAGCGGGTGATGCCACCCGAGGCGACGAAGAGGAGGCCTTCGCGAACTTGCGCGAAGTCGGCGAGCATTGCGGTGGTCACGTCCATGATGGGGTCCAGCGTAGGTCTCGGCCGACCCCGAACCGAGCACTCGCGTCCCGAATTGACGCCACGCGCGGCACCGATCAGCATGCGTCGATCCGTTGATACCGGAGGAGTCCGAATGTCCAGCCGCGTCCCCTTGGTGAACTATCTCGCCCTCGAACCGGAACCGCACCTCGTCGCGCACGAGTGCGTGAACTGCGGCGCCCGCTTCTTCGACCGCCGCAACGGCTGCGCCGGCTGCTTCGCGACCGAGTTCCGTGACGTCGACGTCGCCACCACCGGCGAGGTTCGAGCGTTCACGATCGTGGCGTTCGCGGCACCCGGTATCGAGACGCCGTTCGTGGCGGCGGTCGTCGACTGCGACGGCACGAGCGTCCGGGCCAACCTGATCAACGTGACTCCCGACCCGGAGCACGTGAGCCTGGGCATGAAGGTCCGCTTGGCCACCACGTCCGTCGGCACCGACGCCGCGGGCACCGAAGCGATCGGGTTCGGCTTCGAGCCGATCTCGAACTGAAGGAGTTCTCATGAGTGACGACGTCTGGATTCTCGGCATCACCATGACCAAGTTCGGGAAGCACCCGGACGAGGACACGATCGACCTGGCGGCCGAAGCCGTCCACGGTGCGCTCGCCGACGGGGGCGTGACCATGGGCGACATGGGCATCCTCGCCGCCGGAAACCTGCTCGGCGGCGCGGGCGGGATCGGTCAGTCGCTCCAGAAGCAGATCGGCCAGACCGGGATCCCCGTCTACAACGTGGCCAATGCGTGTGCCACCGGGGCGACGGCGCTGCGCACCGCGATCATGGCCATCAAGGCCGGTGAGTGCGACTACGGCCTGGCCGTCGGGGTCGAGAAGCTCTCGGGCGTCGGCCTGCTGGCCGGCGGGAGCCGCGCCGCCGACTCCGACGAGTGGACGCCCCATGGTCGCTACGGCGCCGTCGCCGGAGTGGACGGGCGGATCGGTACCGAGACGATGCCGGGAGTGTTCGCCCAGGTGGGCATGGAGTACGGCCACAAGTACGGCGGGACGAGCTTCGAACTCTTCGCGCGCATCTCGGAGAAGAACCACGCCCACTCCACGTTGAACCCGCTCGCGGCCTACACGAAGAAGATGAGCCTCGAGGAGATCATGAACGACATCATGATCGCCTACCCCAACACCCGGCCGATGTGCTCCGCGAACTGCGACGGCGCGGCTGCGGCGGTCGTCGTGTCCGGTGCCAAGCTGAAGACGCTGAGCCTGGAACAGCAGCGGCGTGCGGTGAAAGTGTCGGCATCGGTGCTCACGACCGACCCGTACGAGGAGGCCTGCCAGATCCTGCCCGACGTCAACACCTTGACCCGCAATGCGGCGAAGCAGGCGTACGAGGCGGCCGGCGTCGGCCCCGAGGATCTCGACCTCGTCGAACTCCACGACTGCTTCGCGACCGCCGAGCTCGTCCACTACGACAACCTGATGTTGTGCGAGGAAGGCGGCGCGGTCGACTTCTTCGAGTCCGGTGCTCCGTGGCGTGACGGTTCGACGCCGGTCAACGTCTCGGGCGGGCTCGAGTCGAAGGGCCACCCGATCTCGGCGACGGGCATCGCGAACATCTGGGAGGTGTGCCATCACCTCCGCGGTGAGGCCGGACCCCGCCAGATCGAGAACGCCAAGGTCGGCCTCGCCCACGTCATCGGGCTCGGCAGCGCCTGCGGCGTGCACATCCTCGAACGCGCTAGCTGATCAACGGGTCTCGGGGGAGGCCGAGGATCCGCTCGCCGATCTGATTGCGCTTGATCTCGGACGTCCCCCCGGCGATCGACATGGCGCGGTGCATCAGCACGAGGAAGCCGGTCATCGCGGCGGGGCCGTCGAGGAACGCGAGGTCCGAACCGCTGAGCGCCGCCAGGATCGCCGCGGCTTCGTGACCGATCTCGGAGAGCACCAGTTTCGTCACGTTGCCGGTGGCCACGCCGTCGACCCCGGCCACGGCGCGGTGCGCGCTGCGCACGTTGAGCAACGTCATCGCCTCGGACGTCGCGATGTACTGGCCGACCCGACCGGCACCTCCCGGGAGGCGTTCGGGGTGCGCGTCGAACGGCGCGATCAACGCCTCGCCGGGCATCGACATCCCGCCCTGGCCGCCACCGATGCTCACGCTTTCGTTCCCGAGGGTGGCGCGCGCCACGGTCCAGCCGCCGTCGACCGGACCGACGACGTCGTCATCGGGGACGAACACGTCGTTGAAGAACACCTCGTTGAACTCGGCGTTGCCGGTGACCATCCGCAGCGGCCTGACTTCGACGCCTTCCGCCTCCATGTCGATGACGACGGTCGTGATGCCGCTGTGCTTGGGCACGTCCGGGTTGGTACGGACCGTGGCGAGGCCGTACTTCGCCTGGTGGGCACCGCTCGTCCAGATCTTCTGACCGTTGATCAGCCAGCCACCGTCGGCCCGGGTCGCCTTGGTGCGGACGCCGGCCGCATCGGATCCGGCGTCCGGCTCGGAGAACAACTGGCACCAGATCAGGTCCTGGTTCACCGCGGGCCGAACCCAGCGGGCGACCTGGTCCTCGGTGGCGTGCTGGATCAGCGTGAGGATGACCCAGCCGGTGATGCCGAGCGCCGGTCGTGACACGCCGGCCGCCGAGAACTCCTGCTCGATGACGAGTTGTTCGATCGCCCCGGCGTCGCGACCCCACGGGGCGGGCCAGTGCGGCATCGCGTAGCCGGAATCCACCAGACGGGCCCGCTGGGCGTCGGCGTCGAGTCCGTCCAGGGTGGCGACGAACTCCCGCACCGGCTCCCGGATCGCCTCGGCCTCGGGCGGAAGATCCACCGAACGTTCACGCCGCACCCCGGCGCGGGTGAAGTCGGTGACGCCCACCAGCGCGGCACCGGCGTCGACCACGGCCTCGATCGCCGTGGCCCGGCGCAGATACAGGTGGGCATCGTGCTCCCAGGTGAAGCCGATGCCGCCGTGCACCTGGATGTTGAGTTGCGCGTCGAGGTCACCGGCCGGAATCGCGAGCGCCGCCGCGATCGCCGCGGTGTAGGAAAGTTGGTCTCCCCCAGACGACGCCGCGCGCGCCGCGGCCCAGACCGCCGCGGTCGCCAGTTCCGCGGCGACCAGCATGTTGGCGCAGTGATGCTTGACCGCCTGGTACATCGCGATCGGCCGACCGAACTGCTCGCGCACCTTGGCGTACTCGGCCGCCATCTCGGTGCACTCGCGGGCGATGCCGGTGGACTCGGCGGCGAAGAGCAGCCGTACGTAGTCGACGAGGACCTGGCGGGCGCCGGGGAGGAGCTCGGCCGCAGCACCTTTGAGCTCCACCCGCGCCGCGCGGCGGGTCGGGTCCATGTTCGCCGGCACGGTGATCGACGCACCGTCGGTCAGGTCCACGATCGCCACGTCGTCACCGACCGGTACGAGCAGCACCTGCGCGAGCCCGCCGCCGATGACGGCACCGGTCGTCCCCGACGCCGTACCGCCGCTGACGGTCACGTCACCATCGAGCGCGACGGCGCCGATGGTCGAGCCCTCCGCCAGACCGGGAAGCAGGCGCGCCTGGGTCGCCTCCGGTGCGGCGGCCGCGATGACCGAGCTGGCGACGACGGTCGGCACGAACGGCCCGGGCGCGACGGCCCGCCCCAGCGCCTCCACCACGACCACGAGCTCGGGGAGACCGAACCCGGAACCGCCATGGGCCTCGGGCAGATGGAGACCGAGCCAGCCCAGCGCACTCAGCTCGCCCCAGAACTCGGGCAGGCCCTCCTCCGGGGCTTCGAGCAGCGCCCGCGCCCCGGTCCGTGCCTGGTGACGGACGAGGAAGTCCGTCGCGGTGTCCATCAGTGCACGGTGATCTTCGGTGATCGCGATCGACATCAAGGGGCCTTCGATTGGGTTCGCACGAGCCCGG
>CAZJBJ010000111.1:0-13241 GCA_964544295.1 uncultured Bifidobacteriaceae bacterium | reverse complement strand
AGCGGGAGTTACGCGACTTTGCGGTAGCGGCGGATGGAGAGGGGGGCGAAGACGGCGACGATGCCGGCGATCCAGAGCAAGGCCGAGACCACCTTCCCGGCGGTCGGTCCACCGAGGGTGAGTGCACGCACTGCGTCGATGACGGCGGTGACCGGCTGGTTCTTCGCGAACGCCTGGAGCCATCCGGGCATCGTCTCGACCGGTACGAACGCGGCCGACGCGAACACGAGGACGGCGACGATCGGGAAGAACGCCGCCTGGGCGGTCTCGGCGTTCGGCGCGATCAACCCGAGCAGCGCGGACAACCACGAGAGCGCGTACGAGAAGAGCAGGACGATGCCCAGCGCGCCGAGCAACGCGATCGCGGAGGTGTGGTAGTCGAAACCGACCATGAAGCCGACTGCCGTCATCACCGCGACCACGAACACGTTGCGGACGAGATCGGCGGTCGTTCGCCCGACCAACACGGCCGAGCGGGCCATCGGCAACGACCGGAACCGTTCGATCAGTCCCGCCTGGAGGTCCTCGGCGAGCCCGACCCCGGTGTTCAGCGCGCCGAAGGTGACGGACTGCACCCACACCCCGGCCATCAGGAAGTCGACGTAGGAACCGGGGACGACGATCGCGCCTCCGAACACATAGACGAACATCAGCACGAAGATGACGGGCTGCACGGTGGAGAACACCATGAGCTCGGGGTTGCGGGTGAGTCGCAGCAGATTTCGCCACGTCATCGTCAGGGCATCGCGGACGACATCGCCCACGTGCTTGCGCGACTCGCGCGCCAGCTGCGCGGGATCGACGCTGGTCATCGTCATGCCGGACCTCCTGCTTCGGTGTCGGACGCCGCGGTGTGCCCGGTGAGTTCGAGGAAGACGTCGTCGAGGGTGGGTTCGCGCACCGTGAGGCCTTCCACCTCGACAGCCGCGGCATCGAGGGCGCGCACCGCCGCGACCACCGCCCGGCCACCGTCGGCGACCTGGATCGCGATCCCGTTCGGACTGTCGGGCGGCGTGGCCGATCCGACGGTGCTCAGTGCACTCCGGGCCGCCTCGGCCGCCGACTCGGCGACCACGACCTCGATGTGGGTGGAACCGATGCGCCCCTTGAGCTCGGTCGCGGTTCCCTCGGCGATCACCCGGCCGTGATCGATCACGACGATCTGGTCGGCGAGACGGTCCGCTTCCTCGAGGTACTGGGTCGTGAGCAGCACGGTGGTGCCTTCGTCGACCAGCTCGCCGATGATCGCCCACAGGTCCAACCGGGAGCCGGGGTCGAGGCCGGTCGTCGGCTCGTCGAGGAACAGCACCGGCGGTCGATGCACGAGCGCGGCCGCCAGGTCGAGCCGGCGGCGCATACCACCGGAATAGGTCTTGAGTGACCGGTCGCCCGCGTCGCTCAGCCCGAACCGGCCGAGCAACTCCTCGGCCCGAGCCTCGGCCGCGGCCTTGGGCAGGTGACACAGCCGGCCGACCAGCCGCAGGTTCTCCCGACCGGTGAGCACTTCGTCGACCGCGGCGTACTGGCCGGCCAATCCGATGCGCAGGCGGACCGACTCGGGGTAGCGGACCACGTCGATCCCCAGCACCGAGGCCGCGCCGGCGTCGGGCGTGATGATCGACGTCAGGATCCGCACCGCCGTGGTCTTGCCCGCCCCGTTGGGACCGAGCAGCCCCAGCACCGTGCCCGCTTCGACGCCGAACGACACACCGTCGAGCGCACGGACGTCACCGAAGTGTTTGACGAGCCCTTCGACCTCTACCGCAATCTCGCTCATTCGATCACCCTCGCACATTTAATTGAATACTTCAAGCTTCTACCATTTCAATGGTTGAGACCTCCAACCGGACGGCTACCATCGGCCCATGGCCAGGAAAGAACAGATCGCCGAGGACGCGTGGCAGGCGTTCCACGAGGTCATGCACCTCTGCAAGGACTCGTTCCTCACGATCGCCCGCGAGTTCGACATCACGCCCGGCGAACTGCGAGCCCTCGACGCCCTCGATCCGGAGTCGGCCCAGTCCATGGGTGCACTCGCCACGGAACTGCGCTGCGACGCGTCGAACGTGACGTGGCTGGCCGATCGGCTCGAGGAGCGGGGACTCGTCGAGCGTCGGAACGATCCCCACGATCGCCGGGTCAAGACCCTGGCCCTCACCACCCGCGGTATCGACATGCGGCGGAAGATCGCCGCACACTTACGCGTTCCTCCCGACATCCTCCTCACGCTCTCCGCGCCCGAACTCCGCACACTGGCGCAACTGCTGCGCAAGTGTGCGGACGCGGCTGCACCGACCCCCTCGACTGGCGGCTGATCCATGCAGATGCACCAAACCCTCATGGGGTTCCGACGGGACCCCGACATGATCCGCGGGAAGCGGGTCGAGCGCGACCTGCTTCGCCGCGTCCTGTCGATGACGCGTCCCTACCGCAGCGCGCTGGTCGGATTCCTCATCACCGTGGTCCTCGCCGCGGTCGTGGGCATCGTCCCCGCGTACCTCTTCAAGAAGTTGCTCGACAACGCCGTCCGGAACGGCAACGAGACCCTGGTGCTCGGACTGGCGATCGCAGCCGTCGGGGTCGCGTTCGCCACTGCCGCGCTCAGCTTGCTGCAGCGCTGGTACTCCGCACGCGTGGGCGAAGGCTTGATCTACGACATGCGCGTCGCGCTGTTCGATCACGTCCAACGACTACCCATCTCGTTCTTCACCCGGGTCCAGACGGGCGCGCTGATGAGCCGGCTCAACAACGACGTCGTCGGTGCCCAACAAGCGGTGACCAACACCATCGGCACCGTGATCTCCAACGCCATCACGCTGGTGGTGACGCTCACCTACATGATCACGCTCGAGTGGCGGCTCACGATCCTCACCCTGCTCGTCCTCCCGGCGTTCATCATCCCGGCTCGGCACATCGGGCGGAAGCTGCAGGTCATCACCCGCGAGAGCTTCGGGCTGAACGCGTCGATGAGCAACACGATCGCCGAACGGTTCAACGTCGCCGGCGCCCTCGTCGTGAAACTGTTCGGCAACCAGAACCGCGAACGCGACCAGTTCGGCGAACGGGCGGCGCGGGTTCGCGACATCGGCGTCTCCTCCGCGATGTACTCGCGGGTGCTCTTCGCCGCCCTGGGGTTCGTCGCTGCGGTCGGCACCGCGATCGTCTACTACGTCGGCGGTCGCATGGTCATCGACGACGTCATCACGATCGGAACCCTGGCCGCACTGACCCTGCTGGTGTCCCAGATCTACCAACCGCTGACGCAACTGACCAACGCCCGGGTCGACGTCCTGACCGCGCTCGTGAGCTTCGAGCGCGTGTTCGAGGTGCTCGACTTCCCCGCGCTCGTCCAGGAGAAGCCCGGCGCCTACGACCTCGTCGACCCTCAGGGCCGGATCGAGATCGACCACGTGTGGTTCCGCCACCCGGCACCGGCCGAGGCGTCACTCGCGTCGCTCGAGGAGGGCGTCCCCGAACTCGACGAGGCGCCGAGCGAATGGATCCTGCGCGACGTGAGTGTGACGGTCGAACCGGGTGAGCTCATCGCGCTCGTCGGGCCCTCCGGCGCGGGCAAGACCACGACGGCAATGCTGGTCCCGCGGATCGCCGACGTCGAGCAGGGGGCCGTCCGGCTCGACGGGCACGATGTCCGCGAACTCACCCTGGAGTCGATCGGCCGCGCGGTCGGGTTCGTGATGCAGGACCCCCACCTGTTCCACGACACGATCCGCGAGAACCTGCGCTACGCCAAGCCCGAGGCGACCGATGCCGAGCTCGAGACCGCGTGCCGCTCGGCGCGCATCCACGACCTCGTGATGTCACTGCCCGACGGGTACGACACGATCGTCGGCGAGCGCGGCTACCGCATGTCGGGCGGCGAGAAGCAGCGCCTCGCGATCGCGCGCGTCTTGCTCAAACAGCCGGCCATCGTGATCCTCGACGAGGCCACGTCCCATCTGGACTCGGAGTCCGAGTACGCGATCCAACGCGCGCTCGACGCCGCGTTGCACGGCCGGACCGCGATCGTCATCGCCCACCGACTCTCCACGATCGTGAACGCCGACCGGATCCTCGTGCTGAACGACGGCAAGGTCGTCGAGACCGGACGCCACGACGAACTGCTGGCGCACGGTGGTCTGTACGCGGATCTCTACCGAACCCAGCTCGATCGGGACGAACTCGAGTCCGCGCCCAGCCTGTTCGACCGGCCGATGCACGAACCCACCGCCGAACTCGGCTGATCCGCGCCGGGCCTCGGCGGGGTCGCCACGGTACGATTGCCCTCCCGTTCCCGTTCTGGTGACCGTCTCGACCGCATGGCCGACCCCGAGTTTCTTCCTCGTACAGAACGCCGCGCCGCCCGGCGTCGGCGACGCGAGCGCGCCCGGGCGATCGCGCTCGGCGTCGGCGCGACCGTCATGTTGGTCGCGATCGTGGGAGCCGGGTTGATCGTCACCGACGTCGTGCGGTGGCCGGGCACCAAGGAGATCCCGACCGCCGCGCCACCCCGGCAGCAGTCGCCGACCACGACCCGGCCCCGGGTCGCCGACCCCCAGCCCGACCGTCGCGAGCTCACGCCCGCCGACCCGCTGCGACTCTGGATCGCCGGCGACTCCCTTGCCGGATCGATCGGTCCGTCACTCGGCGAACTCACCGCGGAGACCGGCGTCGTGCAACCGCAGTACGACTCCCGGGTGTCGAGTGGGCTCCTGAACCCCAACTTCGTCAACTGGCCGAAGCGGGCGCGCGAGCAGATCGACCAGCTCGATCCCGAGGTCGTCGTGTTCGTGATCGGCACCAACGACGCCAATGTGTGGAGCACGAACCTCTCGGACGAGTACCGCGTCCGGACCGAGGCGATGATGCGCCAACTCGCCGCCAACGGGCGCGAGGTCATCTGGGTCGGTGCGCCGGTCGCCAAGTCGGCCTCACTCGAGAAGGGGGTGCTCGCCGTCAACCTCATCGCCCAGGAGGCCGCGAAGACCATGCCGCGCGTGACCTACGTCGACGCGCACACGATCTTCGCCGACAAGAACGGGAAGTATCAGCAGAGCTTCGCGGACGAGACGGGGAAGCGGCAGGTGATGCGCGCCGGCGACGGCGTCCACTTCTCGGTGGCCGGTGCCGATCATCTCGGCGGCATCCTCTTTCGCCTGCTCGACAAGGAGTGGCGACTGCTCAAGCAGGCCGTCCCCGGCCAACCCAAGACCGTCCGCGCGACGCAGGGCTCCACGCAGGTCCCGGGGACCCACCGCGACGTGACCGACGGCGGCACATCGAGCGCGACCACGAGCACGACCCGCAGTTCGAGTGGGTCGACGTCCACCTCGACCTCGACGTCGACGTCGACGGTACCCCCGACGTCGACGAGCACCACCAGTTCCACGACGGTGACCACCGCGGTCCCGCCGGGACCCTGACCCCCGGTGCTCCCGGTCCGACGGCACCGCGACCTGCATGAGAACCGGCGAAAGTCCCGTCGGTAGGATCCTCGGCCATGACCGACACGCACGCTGCCGCCGGCGCGGCCGTTGACGCCGCCGCCGCACTCGTCGAGGGGGCTGCCCGCCACCTCGCCTCACTCGCCTCCGACGACGGTCGGATCTCCGTCGCCAAGCTCGACGAGCACCAGGTCGTCGCCTACGACCTCGCCCATGCGTCGGCCGCGGTCGAGGGATCCCGGGTCATGCTCGCGTACGCCGGGCACGGTGACCTCGAGGCGAAACTGGCCTACGCCTACATCGCCGACGCCTTCGCCGACATCGTGGGCCGGCTGGTGGGACGCGAGGCCGACTGGGGTGTCGACCCGGCGATGCTCGCCAGTGCCCACGATTTCGTCGCGGCCCATCGCGACCCGGCGTTTCTCGAGGCGCTGGCCGACGAACTCCCCCGCCACGGGACCGGGCCGGCCCATCTCGCCGACGAGTTCGACATGGTGCGCGACACGTTCCACCGGTTCGCCGAGGACAAGATCCGTCCGGTCGCCGAACACATCCACCGCACGAACGCCGACATCCCCGACGAGATCATCGACGGTATGGCCGAGATCGGTGGCTTCGGCCTCTCGGTCCCCGAGGAGTACGGCGGCTTCGCCGCCGGCGGCGAGTCGGACTACCTCGCGATGTGCGTGGCCACCGAAGAACTCTCGTGGGGTTCGCTGGGCGCGGGCGGTGCACTGATCACGCGACCCGAGATCCTGACCCGCGCGGTCGTCAAGGGCGGGACCGAGGAGCAGAAGCACGGCTGGCTCCCCCAGATCGCGAGCGGCGAACGGATCGTCGGTGTGATGGTGACCGAGCCCGACTACGGCTCCGACGTCGCCGGTGTGAAGGTCACCGCGACCGCCGTCGACGGTGGGTACGTCGTCAACGGGGTCAAGACGTGGTGCACCTTCGCCGGACGGGCCGACACACTCATGGTGCTGGCCCGCACCGACCCGGACCGGTCGCTCGGGCACCGGGGTCTGTCGGTGCTCGTCATCGACAAGCCGCCGGCACCCGGACACCACTTCGCGTTCGACGACGGTCGCGACGGCAAGATGGAAGGTCGGGCGATCGACACCCTCGGGTACCGGGGCATGCATTCGTACGAGGTCGCATTCGACAACTGGTTCGTGCCGGCGGAGAACCTCATCGGCCTCGAGGGCGGGCTCGGCAAGGGCTTCTACCTGCAGATGGAGGGCTTCGAGAACGGCCGACTCCAGACCGCGGCGCGAGCAGTCGGCCTGATGCAGGCCGCGTTCGAAGCGGGACTCGAGTACGCCCAGGACCGGAGCGTCTTCGGGAAGCCCATCTTCGACTATCAGCTCTCGAAGGTGAAGCTGGCGAAGATGGCCGCGCTGATCTGCGCCGGTCGCCAGTTCTCCTACGACGTCGCCCGCAAGATGGCCCGGGGTGAAGGCGCGCTCGAAGCGTCGATGGTCAAGGCGTACGTGTGCCGGGCCGCCGAGTGGGTCACGCGCGAGGCGCTGCAGCTCCACGGGGGCATGGGCTACGCCGAGGAGTTCCCGGTGTCGCGCTACTTCGTCGACGCTCGCGTGCTCTCGATCTTCGAAGGCGCCGACGAAACGCTCTGCCTCCGGGTCATCGCCCGCCGGCTGACCGAACAGGCGCTCACCTCATAGTCACTCCGGACGGCTCCCGGATCGAGCCCGTTCCGGATCCGTTCGCGCCCCGATTCCGACGATGGATCGTGGGGCTCAGCGTTGCCGGACTGGTCGTACGGGTGCTGTACGTGCTGCTCTCGCACCCGTACGTGAACATCGGCCTCGACGCCGTCTGGTACCAACTCGAAGGTGGCGCGCTCGCCGGTGGACACGGGTACATCGACCCGGAACAGTTCTTCGAGCATGGTCGGACGGTCGCCACTGCGTTCCGACCGCCGCTGTACCCCGGGTTCCTCGCCGGGGTCATCACGCTGTTCGGTGATGCCAGCCAGACGCTCCAACTCGCCGGCGCCGCGACCGGCGCACTCTCCATCGCCCTCATCGGGCTGCTCGGCCGTCGTCTCGCCGGGGCCCGGGTCGGGATCGTGGCCGCCGCGATGGCAGTGGTCTCCCCGGCCCTGATCGGATTCGACGGCTCGCTCATGAGCGAGACGCTCTACGTCCCGATCGTGACGGGACTCATTCTGGCGGTGGACGCGGCAATCGACCGCCCGACCTTGCTGCGATGGGCGGGGGTCGGGGCGCTGTGCGGGCTCGGCATGCTCACCCGAGGTGACGCGGTCGTGCTGTTCGCCGTGCTCGTGATCCCCATGATCGTGCTCGTGCGCCGGCCCTGGCGATCGCGTGGTGCCCTCGTTCTGGCTGCGGTGCTCGGAGTCTCGATCGTCGTGGGGCCGTGGGTCGCCCGCAATCAGGCGACCCTGGGTCGACCGACCCTCGCCACGCTCGACGCCGGCACCGCGGTCGCCGGCACCAACTGTGCTGCGACCTACCGCGGTCGGCTGCTCGGGTTCTGGGAGCACCGATGCACCGTCCGCCCCGGCGACGCGAACACCGGCGAGGTCGAGCGCAACGACCGCCTGCAGCGAGAGGGCTTCGAGTACGCCTTCGACCACGTCGACCGCTGGCCGATCGTCGTGCCCGTGCGGGTACTGCGACTCTGGGGATTCTGGGACCCGATTCATCAGGCTTCGCTCGAGAAGGTCGAGAGCCGCAACTTCTCCTGGCAGATCCTCACCTGGGCGGTCCACCTCGTGACCCTCGGATTCGCGATCGCCGGATTCGTCCTGATGGCCCGTCGTCAGCTGCGCTGGCAACCACTCGCGGCCGTGATCGTCAGCGTCACCGTGGCCGCGGCACTCTCCTACGGCAAGCAGCGGTTCCGCGCCGCGGCCGAACCGGCGCTGCTCGTCGCCGCCGCGGTCGCGGTGACGGAACTCCTCGGTCGCCGAACGCGAGCGCGCGCGACGATCAGCGGGTGACCACCGCACCCATCACGCTCACCGGCACGTTCGTTCGCCTCGAGCCCATGACCCTCGACCACGTCGACGGGCTCGTGGCGGCGGCCACCGAGGATCGCGACACGTACGGATTCACCGAGGTGCCGGCGAACCGCACCGCGATGCGGTCGCACGTGGAGCAGTTGACGGCGCTCGGAGCCCGCGGCATCGACGTCCCGTTCACGACCCGGGACGCGACCGACGGCCGGATCGTGGGCGCGACCCGATTCCTCTGGCTCCGGCACTACTTCGACCGCGAGGAGCCCGACGCGGTGGAGATCGGCGGGACGTGGCTCGCCGCCTCCGCCCAGCGCCGCGCGATCAACACCGAGGCGAAGCTGCTCATGCTCACCCACGCCTTCGACCGGTGGGGCGTGGAACGTGTCGACCTGAAGACCGACGCGCGCAATGCCCGCAGCCGGGCCGCGATCGAGCGCCTGGGCGCGCGGCTCGACGGCATCATGCGCAACTGGCAACCGTCGCTCGTTCCCGGCGAGGAAGGCCGGCCGCGCGACACCGCGATGTACTCGATCATCCCGGCGGAATGGCCGGCGATCAGAGACCGTCTCCGCTCCCGTCTGACCCGCTGACCAACGTGCGTCCGGCCGCGCGCCCGATCGCGGGCACGGGAGCTGCCAGGCTGGAGTGATGCAGGCACCTTCGGGGCGGCGAACCCGAATCACGATCCTCGCGGTCCCGATGGTCGCGTTCACCATCGCGACCTACGTGGGCAACGCGCTCGCGCCCACACTGGTCAACGAGGGGCCGGTGGCGCTGCTGATCCTCAGCCCGAAGATCCGGTGGCTGCTGCTGGCATCGCCCAACGTGGACGCCATCTGGTTCTTCGTCATCCCGTTCCTGCGCGCGGTCCTGCTCCTGAGCACGTACTACCTCCTCGGCCGCTGGTACGGCGACCAGGCCCTGCGCTGGCTCGAGTCCCGCTCCGGCAACGCGCTCCGACCCGTGCTCTGGATCGAGCGTCGCTTCCACCGTTCCCGCGGCCCGGTCACGTTCCTGTTCCCCGGAACCGTGGCCGCGATGCTCGCGGGCGCGGACGCCATGCCGTTGGCCGTGTTCCTCGGCATCGCGCTGCTCAGCATCGAGCTCCGCCTCTGGGCGGTGCGCGCGCTCGCCGACGTGTTCCACGGCCCACTCGTCGACGTGCTGAGCTGGATCGGCGACAACCAACTCTGGCTGACGCTCGTCTCGGTCGGCGGGGTCTTCGCCTGGGCGCTGTGGTCGAACCGGCACGGCATCACCCAGGGTGAGACCGTCGAGGAGATCATCGAGGACTTCGAACCCGACGCCAGCACCGCGCCCGATTGATCAGCCGGGGAGGCGGAACCGCTCCGGTCCGACCTCGCCGTCGACCAGATCGGCGACGACCCGCCCGACGAGCGGCGCGAACTTGAACCCGTGCCCCGAGCACGGCGACGCCACGACGACCGGGCCGACGCGATCGAGCACGAAGTCCTCGGTCGGGGTGGTGGTGTACAGGCACGTCGTCTCCGTCACCGGCGTCGGGTCCACCCCGGGGAGCCATTCCTCCGCGTAGGCGCTCAGGCGGTGGCGGTCCCAACCGTCCACGAGGCCGTTGCGGGTGTCGGCATCGACCTCCGGGCCCGTGTGGTGCTCTGCGACCTTGATGCCCTCGCCGGGGGTCTCGAGTCCGTAGACGAACCGGGACCCGTGATGGATGAAGCTCGGCCACCACACCTCGCCGTCGCGCGCGGCGAAGTGCAGCACGTTCTCCTGGGTCACGCGTACGGGTGGGAGATCGATCAGGCCGCCGAGCAGCGGGCCGACCCACGCGCCGGCGGCGACCACCACGGCGTCGACATCGAGCACCTCGCCGTCGAGCACGACGCGCGCGCCGTCGTCACCGGGTTCGACGGCGCGCACCGGCGTCTCGAATCGGAACGTCGCCCCGTGCCGCTGGGCCTGCTCGATCATCGCCATGCGCGCCGCGCCGGACGCGATGCGGCCGCCGCCGGGCTGAAACACGACGGTCCCGGAGAACTTCATCCCCGGCCAACGATCATGGGCCGTCTCCGGGGTCAGGAGCTCGGTGCCGACCCCCTCGGCGTCGAGCGCCGCGAGCACCGACGCGACGCTCGCAGGATCACCGTGGTCGACCGAACCGGTGGCGGCGATGAGCGACACGCCGGCCTGGTCCTCGAGCTCCTGCCACACGAGGCGCGCGTCGCGCGCCAGTCGCACGAAGAGGGGGTCCGGATAGCCGAGGCGGAAGATGCGCGAGTCGCCGTGCGAACTCCCCCGCGTGTGGCCGTCGGCGAACTGTTCGACGACGGTGACCGAGTGGCCCCGCTGCGCCAACTGCCACGCGGCGGCGGCACCCATCACTCCGGCGCCGACGACCGCAACGTTCATCGCACTCATCGGGACGAGGCTACGGGCCTGGGGTCAACTCCGGCGCGACCCGACCCGAGGGGTCAGGACGCGGATCTCGTCATCCCGGCGCGCTCGCCGCGGGAGACGAACTTGTTCGCCATCTTGCGGCTCGCTTCGTCGATCATCTCGTCGCCGAACATGACCGCACCGCGCCGCTCGCCCTCGGTGGTGGCCTTCTCGTAGGCCTCGAGGATGTCGAACGCCTTGTCGAACTGCTCCTGGGTCGGCGTGTACACCTCGTTGATGACCGTGACCTGGTCCGGGTGCAGCGACCACTTGCCGTCGAAGCCGAGGATGCGCGAGCGCATGGCGTAATCCCGCAACGCGTCGAGCTCGCGGATCTTGAGGAAGGGACCGTCGATCACCTGGAGACCGTTGGCGCGACCGGCCATGAGGATCTTGCTGAACACGTAGTGGAAGTGGTCGCCCGGGTACTCGGGGATCTGCACGCCACCGGTGAGCACCGGCATCTCGGTGGACGCCGCGAAGTCGGCCGGACCGAAGATGATCGTCTCGAGGCGGTCGCTCGCCGCGCAGATCTCCTCGACGTTGATGAGGCCCTGCGCGGTCTCGATCTGGGCTTCGATGCCGACCCGGCTCTGGCGGCCGGTGACCTTCTCGATCTGGGTGAGCAGCAGGTCCAACGCCACGACCTGCGCCGCGTTCTCGACCTTGGGCAACATGATCTCGTCGAGCCGCTCGCCGGCGTTCTCCACGACCGTGATGACGTCGCGGTAGGTCCACTCGGTGTCCCACGCGTTCACCCGCACACAGACGGTGGTGTCGCCCCAGTCCTGGTTCTTGATCGCGTTGACGACCTTGCCGCGGGCGGCTTCCTTCTCCAGCGGCGAGACGGAGTCCTCGAGGTCGAGGAACACCATGTCGGCACCGAGACCGGGGGCCTTGCCCAGCATCTTCTCGTTGGAGCCGGGCGTGGCGTGGCAGGAGCGGCGGGGCAGGTTCTTCGTGCGTTCAGACATGGGCGCAGAGGCTAGGCAGCTTCGGATCGGGCTGCCCAACCCGGGCCGGGATGCCACGCGCCATGATGGCGGCATGAGCGCAGCCCTGGACCTCGTCGCCCGCATGATCTCGGCCATCGAGGCGGGTGACGTCGACGGCGTGCGGGCCTGTTACTCCCCCGCCATCACCGTCTGGGCCAACTTCGACGGGCAGGCGCGCGATCTCGATGGGTCGCTCAAGCTGCTGAACTCCCTCGTCCGCTCCACCTCCGAACGCCGGTACGAGATCCTGCGCCGCGAGGAGCTCGCCGACGGCGTCCTCCAACAGCACGTGCTCCACGGCACGGTGGCAAAGACCGGCAAGACGTTCGCCATGCCCGCGTGCCTCGTGGTCACCGTCGACGGCGATGACATCACCCGGATCGACGAGTACCTCGATCCCGCGGCGATGGCCCCGGCCTTCGCGACGGACTGACGCCGCGGCGACGCGGCGCAGCGGTCAGCGACTCAGCGGTCAGCGACTCAGGGGTCAGCGACTCAGGGCCGCCGCGGCCGCGACCTGCCGGAGCACCGGAACCCAGGTGTCGAGCCCCGGCACCGTCCGACCGATCACCTTGGCCGCTTCGTCGGCCTGGCGCAGGACCGCGGCGTCAGGGCCGTGCGGATCGGACCCGAAGGTCGCCGCCTCCATCTCGGACATCGCACCGCCCTGCAGCCCGAGGCTGTAGGTGCTGCCGTCGCTCAAGCGATTCCCGTAGGACGACTCGGTCGCCACGAGATACCGCTTGGCCGGAACGTGCAGCGCCACCAGCCGCGCCACCCGCGCGCCGAGGAGCGGCGCGACGAACGCGGCACCGATCTCCCCGTGGGTGACGGGGGCACTCGGATCGTCCGGGTTCACGACGTGGCCGAGGTCGTGGACCAGCCCGGCGACCTGGAGTTCGGCGTCGGCGGGCCGGCGTCCGGCGAGGACGTGTGCGCACTGGAGGGAGTGATCGAGAATGTCGATCGGGTCACCGTCGGGACCGAGCGAGTCGAACACTCCGGCCGTCGCCGCCAGGAACTCGACCAACTCCTCGACGGTGCGCGGTGGTGTACCGGGTGGCGGGTTCGATGGCGCGACGGACACGTCGAGCACGGTACCGGCCCCGGTCGGTACGGTGGCGGTCGTGACCGCCGCGCCGACCCTGACCCTCCACGAGATCGCCGACCGGGTGTGGGTCTGGCTCCAACCGGGCGGCGAGTCGGGGGTGTCCAACGCCGGGGTCATCGGCGACGAGGACGGGCTCACCATCGTCGACACGATGATGGTCCGTTCGCAGTGGGAACCGTTCGCCGCCGCGGTGAAGGCGCTGGGCGAGACCGTCATGCGGGTCGTGTTGACCCACGCGCACATCGACCCCGGCGGCGGCACCACGGCATTCC
>CAZJBJ010000110.1:0-13610 GCA_964544295.1 uncultured Bifidobacteriaceae bacterium | reverse complement strand
TGGCCGAGCGTGAGCGGCACCGCGTCCTGGAGGTGGGTGCGACCGATCTTGACGATGTCGGCGAACTCGGTGGCCTTCGCGTCCAGCGCGTCACGCAACGCCCGCACCGACGGGATCAGCCGCTGCAACACCTCCTCGACCGCGGCGATGTTCATCGCAGTCGGGAACGTGTCGTTCGAGGACTGCGACATGTTCACGTGGTCGTTCGGGTGCACCGGGGTCTTCGATCCCAGCTCCCCACCGGCGAGCTCGATCGCCCGGTTGGAGATGACCTCGTTCACGTTCATGTTGGTCTGGGTCCCCGAGCCGGTCTGCCAGACGAACAGCGGGAAGTGGTCGTCGAGCGTGCCGGCGATCACCTCGTCGGCCGCGGTCACGATCCCGGTGCACACGTCGTCGGTCATCTTGCCGAGGTCGCGGTTGACGATCGCCGCCGCCTTCTTCAACACCGCCATGGCGCGGATGACCGCGGTCGGCATGCGGTCGTCGGCGACGGAGAAGTGGTGCAGCGACCGCTCGGTCTGGGCGCCCCAGTACCGGTCGCGCCGGACCAGGATCGGACCCATGCTGTCGGTCTCGACCCGCTGCGTCTCCGTCGGCTCCATGATTCCCTTTCGCGGCTGCAATTTCGGCGCCGGGACGGTACCGCGGGCTCCCCTACCGATCGAGAACCGCGACCACCTCGACGTGGCTGGTCTGGGGGAACAGATCGACGGGCGTCGCCCTCGTGAGCCCGAAGCCCGCCTCGGTGAGGAGGCGCACGTCCCGTCCCAGCGCGGCGGCGTCACACGCCACCAGGACCACCCGGGACGCGTCGGTGGCGTCGATGTGACTCACGACGTCCGCGCCCAGCCCGGCCCGGCTCGGGTCGGCGATCACGACGTCGGCCGGGACGGCGTCCCAGCGGCTGATGTCGGCCCGCTGCACCTTGACGTCGTCCGACGCGAGGTTGTGCTTGGCGTCGCGGACCGCGGCCGGGTTGCCCTCGACCGCGAGCACCTGCCGACCCTTCCGCGCGACGGTCCCCGCGAACAGGCCGACGCCGGCGTAGAGGTCGACGACTATCTCCGCATCATCGGGCACGGCCTGCTTGACGAGTGCCGCGAGCGCATCCGCGCCGTCGGCCCGGGTCTGGAAGAACGACGTGGCCGAGATACGCCAGCGGCGCCCGGCGGCCTCCTCCGCGAACATCGCGGTCTTGCCCGCCTCGATGTCGTCGGCGCCGATCATCACGACGTCGTCGGGAAGGGAGAGATAGCGCGTGGTGGGAAACGCGATGACGAGCCGCTCGCCCGTCCGGGTGCCGCAGCGGATCTCGGCTTCCTTCACCGCGTCGAACTTCGCGTCGGCGAGCAGCGACTCGATGAGGGGGTGCGCGACCAGGCACGAATCGATGAGGACGGGATCGTGCGAATAGGCCTTGCGGAACGCGGGCCGGCCCTTGACCATCAGCACCCGGACCGATGTGCGGAAGTGGGCGTCGGGCAATGCGACCATGTCGGCGACGAGACCGTCGGCGTCGGCGACCTTGCCGAGCCGGGCCAGTGCGTCGACCACGATGTCGCGCCGCAGGCGCCGTTGCGCGTCCGGGGCGATGTGTTGCCAGTCGCACCCGCCGCAGCCGTTGGCGACGTGCGGACACGGCGGCGCGATCCGATGCGGTGACGGCTCGAGGACTTCGACGATCCGCCCCCGCGCGAACTTCTTCTTGGCGTTGTGGATCTCCACCTGCACACGCTCGCCGGGGATCGCACCCTCGACGAGCACGACCCGGCCGTCGGCGTCGCGCGCCAACGCCTCCCCACCGGCGACGACCTTGTCCGGGACCAGCTCGATCATGCTGACAGCTCGCTCATCGGACCAGCGGCTTGTACTTGATGCGGTGGGGCTGGTCGGCCTCGGCGCCGAGGCGCTGGTGGCGGTCGGCCTCGTAGTCCGAGAAGTTCCCCTCGAACCAGCGCACCTCGGAGTTCCCCTCGAACGCGAGCACGTGGGTCGCGATCCGGTCGAGGAACCACCGGTCGTGGCTGATGACGACCGCGCAGCCGGCGAAGGCCAGCAGCGCATCCTCGAGCGCGCGCATGGTGTCGACGTCGAGGTCGTTGGTCGGTTCGTCGAGCAGCAGCACGTTGCCGCCCTGGGTGAGCACCTTGGCGAGGTGCAGGCGGTTGCGTTCACCACCGGAGAGCTTGCCGACGATCTGCTGCTGGTCCGAACCCTTGAAGTTGAACCCGGCGACGTAGGCGCGGGAGTGGATCTCCCGACCGCCGACCACGATGTGGTCCCGACCGCCGGTGATCTCCTCGAACACGGTCTTCTCCGCGTCGAGCGAGTCGCGGCTCTGGTCGACGTAGGCGAGTTCGACCGTCGGACCCACGCGCAACGTGCCGGAATCGGGCGCGTCGACCGGGTCGGCATCACCCTTCCCCGCGACGGCGATCATCATCTTGAACAGCGTCGTCTTGCCCGCGCCGTTCGGACCGATCACGCCGACGATGCCACCGCGCGGCAGCGTGAACGACAGGTCCTCGATGAGGAGCCGGTCGCCGAAGCCCTTGCTCACCGATTCGGCTTCGACCACCACGTCACCGAGGCGCGGCCCCGGCGGGATCGAGATCACGAGTTGCTCGGCCCGCTCGGCGACGCCCTCGGCCTCGGCCACCAGTGCCTCGTACGCGTTGAGGCGGGCCTTGCCCTTCGCCTGACGGGCACGCGGCGCAAGCCGGATCCACTCCAACTCGCGGGCCAGGGTGCGCTGGCGGGCCTGGTCGGACTTCTCCTCCTGGGCGAGGCGTGCTTCCTTCTGCTCCAACCAGGACGAGTAGTTGCCTTCCCACGGGATGCCCTTGCCGCGGTCGAGTTCGAGGATCCAACCGGCGACGTTGTCGAGGAAGTACCGGTCGTGGGTCACCGCGACGACGGTGCCGTGGTACTCGCCGAGGAAGCGCTCCAACCACGCCACCGATTCGGCGTCGAGGTGGTTGGTGGGCTCGTCGAGCAGCAGCAGATCGGGACGAGACAGCAGCAGCCGACACAACGCGACCCGGCGTCGCTCACCGCCGGAGAGCACGTCGACGTCCGCATCCCCGGCCGGGAGGCGCAGCGCGTCCATGGCGATGTCGATCGTGCGCTTGAGGTCCCACGCCCCCGCCGCCTCGATCTCCTTCTCGAGCTGGGCCTGCTGGGTGCCGAGCTTGTCGTAGTCGGCATCGGGGTCGGCCCAGCCGGCGAGCACCTCGTCGTAGCGTTCGAGCAACGTGGCCGTCTCGCCCACCCCGTCCATCACATTGGCGAGCACGTCCTTGGTGCTGTCGAGCTGCGGTTCCTGGTGGAGCATGCCGACGGTGAATCCGGGCGTGAGGCGGGCCTCGCCCGAGAACCCGTCGTCCTCACCGGCCATGATGCGCAGCAGACTCGACTTCCCGGCCCCGTTGGAACCGAGCACCCCGATCTTGGCCCCCGGGTAGAACGAGAGGTTGATGTTCTCGAGCACCTGCCGATCCGGTGGGTGAAACCGGGACAAGTTGCGCATGGTGAAGATGAACTGAGCGGCCACGCGTCGACGGTAGCGTGCGCCGGGTCATTTCGACGAAGGAGCATCCACGGTGACCAGACCCATCGACGAGCTGTCCGATCGGTACGTCGAGGACTACGCCCGTCTGCACCCGATCGCGGCGACGTTCGACGGCATCGCCGGGCACGACGACCAGCTCACCGACTACTCCCCCGACGGTGCCGACGAGCGCGCCGCGCACGACCGCGCCACGCTCCGCGCCCTCGACGCGATCGAAGCCGACGGCGGCGCCGACAGTGACGCCGACCGCGTGGCGGCCGGCGTCATCCGCGAACGGTTGGAAGTCGCCGTCGAGCTGCACGACCGCGGCGAGCACCTGCGGTCCATCGCGGTGCTGGGTTCGGCGGTGCAGGAGGTGCGCGAGGCCTTCGACATGCTCCAGACCGAGACCGAGGCCGACTGGGAGATCGTGGCCGCGCGCATGGCACGCGTGCCCGAGTGTCTCGACAGCCTCGAAGCTGCGTTCACCGAGGGCCGGACTCGCGGGATCGTCGCGTCGTCTCGCCAGGTGGTCGGCGCGATCGAGCAGGTCGAGGTGTGGGCCGGCACCGACCGCGACGGCACGCGGCCGTACTTTCTCACGATGGTGGACCGTATGGCGGCCTCGATGGCGGAGGCCGGCGTCGGCACTTCCGGCCTCCAGGCGGAGGTCGAGCGCCACGCCGAGCGCGCCACCGCGGCCCTCGACGCGTTCGCCCGGTACCTGATCTCCGAGTACGCACCCGATGCCGACCCGCGCGACGCGGTCGGCGAGGAGCGCTACGCGATCGGCGCGCGCATCTTCAACGGCACCGTGCTCGACCTGCACGAGACCTACCAATGGGGGTGGGAGGAGCTGCACCGGATCGAACACGCGGTGGGCCAGGTGGCGACGCGCATCCTGCCGAACGGCACCGTCGGCGAGGTGATCGAACTGCTCGAGACCGACCCGGCGCGTGCCATCGAAGGTCCGGAGAACCTGCGTGCCTGGTTGCAGGACCTGATGGACACGACGATCGCGGAGTTGAACGGGGTGCACTTCGACATTCCCGAGCCGGTGCAGACGGTCGAGGCGATGATCGCCCCGCCGGGCGGCGCGTCGGCGATGTACTACACCGGTCCGTCGGAGGACTTCTCCCGGCCCGGTCGCACGTGGTACCCGACGATGGGCACGACCCGGTTCCCGCTCTGGGGCGAAGTGTCGATCTGTTACCACGAAGGCGTCCCCGGCCATCACCTGCAGGTCGCGCAGGTGCGCTACCTCGCCGACACCTTGACGCGGTTCCAGCGGACGCTGGCGTGGTCGTCCGGCCACGGCGAAGGGTGGGCGCTCTACGCCGAGCGGTTGATGGGTGAGCTCGGCTACCTCGAGAACCCCGACTACGAGCTCGGCATGCTGCGCGCCCAGGCGATGCGCGCGGTGCGCGTCATCGTCGACATCGGCATGCACCTCGAACTCGAGATCCCGGCCGGCGAGTCGTACCACCCCGGCGAACGGTGGACCCCCGAGCTGGCGTTGCCGTTCGTGGTGCAGCGGGCGATGTTCCCCGAGATGTTCATGCGCTCCGAGGTCGACCGGTACCTCGGCATCCCGGGCCAGGCGATCTCCTACAAGGTCGGCGAGCGGGTCTGGTTGGAGGCACGGGAGGACGCCCGCGCCCGTCACGGCGCGGCGTTCGATCTCAAGGCGTGGCACTCCCACGCGTTGAACCTCGGCTCGATGGGCCTCGACCAGTTCCGCGCCGAGATGGCCCGCTACTGAGGCGTCGTCGGTCAGGCCGCGGCCACCAACGCGGCGTCCAATTCCACCCGACCCACCAACCGTTGTCGGCCCGGCGGCCCGAGTCTTCGCAGATCCCGACGGGACTTGCACCCGTGATGATGGGAGCACAGGCGCCCGAGATTCTCGAGCGTGGTGGGGCCACCCTGGGCGAAGGGCACGTTGTGGTCGATCTCGAGATGTCGATCGATCTCGCACCCCTCGATCGAGCACGCGGGATCCCGGACCTCGATCGCGGTGCGCAACGCGGCCGGTACCGACCGACCGAGATGCACCACCCGGGTCACGTCGACCCCATCGGTCACGAGGGCCTTGACGATCGCGTTCGAGGAGAGCCGGTAGGCGGTTCCCATCGGGATCGGTCCGGCCCCTTCGATCTCGCAGATCTCGCCGGCCGCGGTGGAGCCGCGCGCGAACGCCTCGGCCGAGACATGCACGTGCAGCGTCGCGAGCGGTCGCGAACCCGTCGTGGCCTCCGGCGCAGTCTGGGCGGCCGACGTCGCGAGTTCGACGAGCGCATCGAATGCGGTCGCGTGGGCATGCTCGGCCGTTCCCCGGCGCCGGTTCTCGTCGAAGATCACCCGCTCGAAGGGTTCCAGCGCCGCCATGACCAGCGCGGTCCGGTCGACCGGCCCGGTCACGGTGATGACACCGGACCCGTCGGCCCGCACCGAGTGGCGGAGTTCGCGTTGGCTGTGCACCCGTTCGGCGATGGCGATCTCTTGCTCGGCCGAGCGAGCTGCTGCGATGACCCGATCGCATTCGCTGCGCAGGCCCTTGACCCCGGCCGACGCCGCGACCTCGACCAGCCGCGGTGCGGCCGCCGCATCCACCACGGTGGCCGACGTGACGAGATCCGCCTGGACTGCGGACAGGGCACCCGCGCGCACCGCCGACTCGACGGCCGGTTGCGTCAGGATCCGCGACGCCGTGACGCTCGCGGCCCGAGCTGCGCCGACGGTCGTGCCCGACACCGACGCGAGCCACGCCTCGACATCGCGAAACGAGTCGTCGCCCGGGCCGGCGCCCGTGGCCACCAGGCGGCCGGTCGCGAGCAGCTTGCCGGACGCGGCGAGGCGCTCCAGCTCGGCGAACTCCGTGACCAGACCCCTCGCCTCCGCGCCCGACATGGACTCGACATCGAGGGAGGCGAGCAAGGCGCGGACCTGGTGTACCACCGTGCGAATCACCTGTGTTTCCACCTCCTCGGACCCGTCGGGAACACGAACGTACGTTTGATTCGCAACCTACCACGAGGGTGTGACACTCGATCCGGCGACGGGTTCGGCGCACCGCGATGACGCACCTCGTAACGTCATCGGCCGTGGCGACCGACGACACCGAACCGGTGCTCCTCGCAGGGGGGAATCCCCAGATCCCGAAAGGCGAGGGTGACGCGCCCGTACAGGCGTACATCGCCGCCATGCCCGGTTGGAAGCGGGCGGTCGGCGTACGCCTCGACGAGTTGATCGTCGCGACCGTGCCCGACCTCGCCAAGGCGGTGAAATGGAACTCGCCGCTCTACGGCGTCGAAGGCGACGGCTGGTTCCTCAGCCTCCGGTGCTTCACGAAATACGTCAAGGTCACGTTCTTCCGGGGTGCGTCGCTCACGCCGCTCCCGCCGGGTCCGTCCAAGCAGCCGGACGTTCGGACCTACGACATCCACGAAACCGACCCGATCGACGAGCAGCAGTTCACGGACTGGATCCGCCAGGCGTGTGCGTTACCCGGCGTGGCGTTGTAGCTCGCCGGCCGGCGGCCCGGGCCTCAGCTCACGACGGGGCGGTTGGTCCAGGTGCCGTCGGGGCGGCGGAACCAGCCGCCGGCAGCGAGGGAACCACCGTCGGCGTGGACGGTCGTGCCGGTGACGAACGCCGACAGGTCCGACGCGAGGAACAGCGCGACGCCGGCGATGTCGTCGCCGGACCCGAAGCGGCCGACCGGCACCCAGCTCGGGATGCGCTCGGCGTCCTCGGTGCCGACCCACTGCGCGTAGGGCACCTGCAACGACTCCACCAGGTCCGGCGCGATCGCGTTCACCCGCACCCCGGAGTTGCCGAGGTCGACCGCGAGACTCTTGGTGAACCCGCCCACCGCGGCCTTGAACGCCGAATACACGGGCCGATTCGGGATCGCCCGGAACCCTTCCACCGACGAGACGTTCACCACACTCCCCCGCCCGCGCTCGACCATCCCGTCGACGAAGGCGCGGGTACACAGCAGGACGTGACGCAGGTTGACCGCGTAGAGCTCGTCCCAGGCGTCCGGCCCGTTGGCGAGGAAGTCGTTGCCGCGCGTGAGGTAGTGGCCGACGTTGTTGACGAGGACGTCGACCTCGCCCGCGTCGCGCGCCAATGCCGCGACGTGGTCCGCGTCGGTGACGTCTCCGACGAACGCCGACGCCGCGCCGCCCGACGCGGTGATCGCATCGACCGTCTCGACCGCGCGCGTCGCGTCGACCTCGGCCACCACGACGGTCGCGCCCTCCGCCGCGAACCGTTCGGCGATCGCCCGCCCGATGCCGCCACCACCACCGGTGACGACGCTGCGGCGACCCGCGAGGAGTCCGCCCCCAGACCCGTTGCTCACGGCGCGGCGATCGAGATCCGGCCACTGGCCAATGCCGCGGTTTCGGCAGCCTCCAGTTGCTGCTCGATGATGTTCAGCCCACCGACCCAGAACTTCGGGTCGCTCAGATCGCAGTCGACGATCCTGCCCAACTCCTCCGGCGACTTCGAACCTCCGGCCGCCAACAACTCGAGGTACGCGGGGACGAAATCGTCGCCGCCCTCCTCGTACCGGCGGTACACCGACAGGGCGAGCAGCTGGCCGTACGCGTACGCGTAGACGTACCCGGGCGTGCCGATGAAGTGCGGGATGTAGGACCACCACGTGCGGTACCCCTCGGTCACCTCCACCGCGTCGCCGAGCATGGCCGTCTGGGTCTGCGCCCAGTGCGCGGCGAAGTCGTCGGGGCTGAGCTCGCCGACGTCGCGCCGGTGGGTGTGGACCGCGTCCTCGAACCGGTTCATCGCGATCTGGCGGAACACCGTGGCGATCTGACCTTCGAGGTTCTCGGCGATCAGCGCCAGACGGGCGTTCGGCTCGGTGGTCGCCTCCATCAGCCGTCCGAACGTGACCGTCTCGCCGAAGACCGACGCGGTCTCGGCCAACGTGAGCGGCGTGGTCTGGTGGAAGATCCCCTGCTCCCGGGCGAGGTACGCGTGCAGGCCGTGGCCCATCTCGTGGGCGAGGGTCAGTACGTCACGTCGGCTGGAGGTCCAGTTGAGCAACAGGTACGGGTGGTGCGACGGCACGGTGTACGCACAGAACGCACCCGGACGTTTCCCGGGCCGGACCGGCGCGTCGATCCACGACTCGGCGAAGAACCGTTGGGCGACGTCCGCCAGTTGCGGGGAGAACGACGCGTACGCGTCCAGCACCAGATCCCGGGCCTCACTCCAGCCGAACTCGGCCTCCGCGTCCGCGACACTCGCCATGCGGTCGTAGTCGGCGAGCCGGTCGACGCCCAACAGTTGCGCCTTCAACGCGTACCAACGCTGCGGGATGTCGTACCGACTCACGACCGCGTCGACCAGCGCCTGTACCGACTCGTCGCTCGCCTCGTTGGCCAGGTTGCGGGACGCGATCCAACTCTCGTGGGAACGCAACCGGTCGGTCGACGCCTTGTCGGCCAGCAGGGTGTTGAAGACGAACGCCCGGGTACGTAGGCCCGGCGCGAGTCCCTCGGTGACCGCCGCCGCGGCGGCGGCGCGCTCGTCCCGGTTCGGCGACTGCAACTTGGAGAGACCCTGTTCGAGCGCGACCGTCTCGCCGTCGAGGTCGATCGTGATCGCCGAGGTCAGCTCGCTGAAGAGCCGCGACCACGCGCTGGCACCGGTGACATCCTTGTCGGCGAGGATCTTCTCCTCCGGTTCGGTGAGCAGGTGCGGCCGGTACCGACGCATCGACCGCAACGCGTGCGCGCAGAACGCGAGCTGCGGATCGGCGAGCACGGCGTCGGCCTGCTCATCGGGCACCGCGGCCCACTCGAGCTCGAAGAAGATCACCCGCGTGGCGATCGCCGTCGATTCCTCCTCGACCCGCTGCATCAAGGCGCCGCGTTCGGCGTCGGCGGTGTCGACGGTGAAGCGCAACCCGGCGTAGTTCCCGGCTCGACCGAGGTGCTCCTGCAGGGTCGCCAGTTGGCCCATCACCCCCGCGAGCGCGGCCGCGTCGAGACCCGCGATCGTTCCCCGGGCGGCCTCGATCTCGGTGGCCGCGGCGCTCGCCGCGGCGAGGTGGGCGTCGACGTCCTCGTCGCCGAGGAGCGGCTCGAGGTCCCAGGCGACGTCGGAGGCGGCCAGATCAGCATCAGTCACAGTCATGGCGTCGAGGCTACGCGGCCATCAAGGGCGGCGGGTTCGATACCGACGATCATGGTTCATGGTCCGTCGCGCCCTCACCGGCCTCGTCCTGGTCGGTCTCGTCCTCATCAGCCTGGTGAGCTGCTCCAGCGGTGGCACGAGTGCGGGCGGATCCAAAGCGAACGGGTCGACGAGCACCACTCGTCCGGGACCTTCCGACCCGTACTACTCCGAGGCAGGAGCGGGCGCGTATGACGTCGACCACTACGACATCGCCGTCACGTACTCCCCCGATCGGCCCGCGATCACCGCCACCACCACAATCACCGCAACCGCCCGTCGTCGGCTGACGGACTTCCACCTCGACCTGAGCGGCCTGCACGTCGACTCCGTGACCGTCGCCGGACGCGCGGCCGAGTTCGACCGGCAGCGCAGGGACCTCACGATCCGGCCGCATCGACCGATCGCGGCGGGCGCGACCTTCGTGACCACCGTCGAGTACCACGGCGTGCCCCACACCGTCGCCGATCCCGGTGACGACTCGGACGATCCCAGCCGGATCGGTTGGACCCGCACCCGCGACGGCCGGGTCTACGTGGTCAGCGAACCCATCGGGGCACGCACCTGGTTCCCCGGCAACGATCATCCGGCGGACAAGGCCACCTTCGACGTCCACGTCGACGTGCCCGAGGACGTCTCGGTCGCGTCCAACGGTGTGCTGGCGCCGGCCGAGCCGGGCTCGGCCGATGGCCGGACGACCTGGCACTGGACGATGACCCAACCGATGGCCACCTACCTCGCGACCGTCGTCATCGCGCCGATGCGCGACCAGCAGACCGCGAGCGCCGCGGGCGTGCCGATCCGCAACTACTTCCCGCCGCGGCTCTACGACGAGAGCGTCACCGACTTTGCGAAGACCGGCACGATGATCGACTACTTCTCCACGATCTTCGGCCCGTACCCGTTCGACGCGTACGGCGCGGTCGTGCTGCGCGACGAGATCGGGTACGCGCTCGAGACCCAGACGATGTCGCTGTTCGGCTCCGACATGCTCGGCACCGACACGGAGGCCGAGGACACCGTGGCCCACGAACTGGCGCACCAGTGGTTCGGCAACTCCGTCAGCATCGAACGGTGGGCCGACATCTGGCTGAACGAAGGCTTCGCCACCTACGCGCAGTACCTGTGGGAGGACCACGTCGACCCGGCGTTCGACATCGACGTCGAGATGGCGAAGCTGCGGGCCGCCGAGGAACGTCACCTCACCCGGCCGCACGATCCCGGACCGGACGGGCTGTTCTCGGCCGCCACCTACGAACGGGGGGCGCTCACCCTGCATGCGTTGCGGCTCACCATCGGCGACGCCACGTTCTTCGAACTGGTGCAGACCTGGACCGCGACCTACCGCTACGCCAACGCCACCACCGCCGACTTCGTGCAGCTCGCCAACCGGATCTCGGGCGAGGACCTCACCGACTTCCTCCACCGCTGGCTCGACACCGAACGCGTACCTCCCTTGCCCGCTCCCTCACCTAAACGTTGAGGGCCTCGGGGAGGGGGTCGGAGTGGACGACCTCGAGGGTCTGGGTGGCGCGGGTGAGGGTGACGTAGAGGGTGCGGAGTCCGGCGCGGTCCGCGGGGACGAGCCGGGCCGGTTCCACCACCACGACGTGGTCGAACTCCAATCCTTTCGCGTCGAGCGCGTCGAACACGCCGATCCGCGCGTCGAGCGCATCGGGACCGCTGGCCACCGCGCCGACGTCACGCAGCGCATCGACGATCGAGTCCTGGAACTCGTCGGGTGCGATCACGGCGGTGGTGCCGCGCCGGGTCGAGAACTCGCGCGCGGTGACCGCGGCGGCCGCGACGACGTCGTCGACCCGACGGAACCGCGGCTGCTCACCCGTCGCCCGCACCGACCGGGTCGGCGGAATGTCGGGTGCGGCCACCGCGAGCAGACGGTTGGCGAGGTCCATGATCTCGGCCGGGGTCCGGTAGTTGACCGTGAGATCCACCCGCCGGGGTCGGTCATGGGTGGCGAGGTGTGACAGCACGTCGTCCCACCCGGACGCCGCGCCGGGGCGCGAGGCCTGACCGAAGTCGCCGACCAACGTGCAGGACCCGCTCGGGCACCGGCGCGCCAGCATCCGCCACTGCATCGGCGAGAGGTCCTGCGCCTCGTCGACGAGGACGTGGCCGAACGTGCGCAGCGCGGGGATCCCGGTGTCGGTGTTCGTCGGTTCCATGAACCGCGCCGCGAGGTCGCCCGCGGTCATGTACTTGCCGAGTCCGAGTTCGGTGACGGTGCGCGACGCGATGTCGGCGACCGCCCGGTCCGTCTCGGTCCGCCGACGCGCCCGGCGCGGACGCGCGGCCTCGACCGGCCCGCAGATCGCGTCGGCCTCGTCGACCAGCGCGGCGTCGGCATCGGTCCATGGAACGTCCTTGACGCTGGCCGACCGGTCGCGTTCGAGGAGCCGCTGGTCGTCGCGGGGCACGAGCCCGTCGGCCGCCGAGCGGATGAGCGCCCGGAACGAGAACAGGTCGTGCACCAACTCCTGACCGGAGAGCATCGGCCACATGCGTTCGAGCAGGTTCCGCACCTCGGGGACCCGCCGGAGCCGGCCGACGATCTCCTGTTCCCATTCGGGTGACGGCGACTCACCGCGGGCGAGCGCCCGGGCGACGGACGGGTCGTAGTGGCCTTCGTCGTCGTCGATCGCGAGCATCTGCTGGTGGGTCCGGGCGAGCGAGTTGCGGTACTGCGCGACCAGGCGGTCGAGCAGCATGCGTTCGACGATCGGGCGCCGTTCGTTGTGGCTCCCCGGTTTCTGCCGGGTGCGCTCCACGATGCGCCGACAATCGCGCCGACTGACCTTGAGCCGCATGCCGTCGAAGTTGAACCCGACGTCGGCGCGTGGCGTGCGTTGCCGGTCGGCCAAGGCCTTGCGCAGCATGGCCGCCATCTCGACCCGACCCTTGACCTCCGCGGTCGCCGGATCCTCCCGCCGCAACGGCCCGAGCTGGGACTTCAGCCCGGTGATGGTGGCGAGCTGCACCTCGTCCTCACCGAGCGACGGCAGCACCTGCTCGATGTAGCGCAGGAACACGTTGCTCGGCCCGACGAGGAGCACGCCGTTGGCGCCGAGCTGACGTCGGTGGGTGTAGAGGAGGTACGCAGCGCGGTGGAGCGCCACCGCGGTCTTGCCGGTGCCGGGACCGCCGGAGACGATCAGCGCGCCGGGCAGGTCGGCGCGGACGGCTTCGTCCTGCTCGGCCTGGATGGTGGCGACGATGTCGCCCATCCGGCCGGTGCGCTCGCGTTCGAGCGCCGCGAACAGTGCACCTTCGCCCATGACCGCGAGCCCGGCGTCGTTGACCGCGGCGGCGTCGAACACCTCGTCGTCGACCCCGACGACCTGCCGACCGTGCTTGGTGAGCAGATGCCGACGGCGCACCACGCCCATCGGCGACACCGCGGTGGCCCGGTAGAACGGCTCGGCGACCGGGGCCCGCCAGTCGACCACGAGGGGCGTGTGCTCGGCGTCGTCGACCCCGAGCCGACCGACGTAGAAGCGGTCGTCGGCGGCGAAGTCCAGGCGGCCGAAGCAGAGGGGCGTGTCGCCGATGTCGAGCGCTGCGAGCCGGCGGTGGGTGGTCTCGACCGCGATGTCCCGTTCGAGCCGGGCCTGGTGGGTTCCGCCCCGACGGACGTCCGAATAAGCCTCCGCGACCGAGGAGGCCGACGTCTTCATGGCTTCCAGACGCTCGTAGACCGCGTCGAGATACGCCTGCTCGGCCACGATCTCTGGGTCTTGACGGCTTGGCGACACAAACGGCTCCGCACCCCGGGGGACCGAAGATTCTAGAGGATCCGCGCCCGCCCGCGCCCGGTGCTCCCCACCCCGAC